>JBCCYI010000156.1:0-11292 GCA_039189975.1 Pseudomonadota bacterium | reverse complement strand
TTTTCCGCCTCCTCCAGGATGATGGCGCGGTCCGCCTCGTCGATCTCCGCGAAGACGTCCGAGTTGATCACGATGAGGTGGCCGGTGATCGCCATGACAGGGCCGCAGCTAAAGGGGCCTGGCTCATGCAGATTATTGTTGTAGATGTTGCCGCGGTTGAGGAACGAATAGTCCAGTGCGCCGCGCTGCAGGGCCTCGTAGACATCGCCGACGCCCACGGAAACCGGGACCGCGCCAATCGCCTCGTGCGCCTTGGGAATGTCCGCACCGAAGGAGCGGATCTTCTTACCCGCCAGCGCCTCGACCGTGTCGCAATTCTCGTCCGGCCCCGTCAGAAAGTAGTCTCCCAGCGGCTGGTGGAAGAGAAACTCCACGCCAAAGCCCGACAGCTCCTCGCGGAAATAGGGCATGTCGCCGTAGGCCGCAGCGGAAATCTCCATCGCCTGCCGCGGCGTTTCGAACACGAACGGGATCTGGTAGGCGCGCCAGTAGAGCAGCTGGTCTGGATGATATCCGGGCACGACCGACGCCATGTCGATGGCACCGCGTCCCGAGAGCGTCAGCAGCTCATTGCCCGCGCCCAGACCGCCCGCATAGGTGATTTCGATCGTGACACGGCCTTCGGTGCGTTCGCTCACCGCCTCGGCAAAGTCTTTCTCGGCCTGCAGGAAGGGGCTGTCCCCAAGATAGTGCCCCCAGCGCAGCGTCACATCCGCAGCGACCGAGCTGGCCGCAACGCTCAGGCCCAGAGCCGCAAGGCCGGTGAAGCGATGGATCATTGTATTCTCCCCTATTGGTGCTTGGTGCGCCGGTTGAATCGGTGCGTTTTTCCGTCGGGCAGACGCCCTGGCTGTGACACCTTGCCACAACTAGGCGCGCAGACAAGAGAGTCACGCATCACAATGTCAATGTCGCCCAATCGGTTGACAGGACATTCCGGCGCACAACCTCTTTGGCTGCGCCGCTGCGGCGTGCGCCTCAAAAAAGGGCAGTTCCCGTGCACAAGCTCCGACCCATGCCAGACCAGACCACGCCACCCTCGGAGCAGCGCGACACCGTACAGCATCAGGACGTCAGGCTCATCCTGGATCGGCTTGCGGCCCGAGCCTCCTGCCGTGCGTTCGACGGCAGCTCCATTGCGCCCGAGATCCTCGAAGAGATCGTGCGGGACGGCTTGCAGGCGCCCTCGTCCTGCAACCACCAGAACTGGCATTTCATCGTCGTCACGGAGGCCGAGGCCAAGCAGCGCGCCCACGACATCGCCGGGGGGAACCCGCACTTTCTGGAGTGTTCCGCGCTCATCTATCTGTGTTTCCAGAAAGGTTGGACGCACGGGAATTTCTCCATCGTGCAATCGGTCGCCGGGGCGGCCTACCACATGCTTCTGTCGGCACATCTGCGCGGCTTTCACGGCATCTGGAACGCCGGGATTGGCGACCATCGCGCCCTGCGCGACCTGCTGGCGTTGCCGCAGACGTTCGAGGTGCAGGGCGCCCTGGCCATCGGTCGGCCCAGACCCGAAGCGCCATCCGTCAAGGCGCCGCGCCGCCCACCGGAGGAAGTGATTTCGTGGGAAAGGTTCAGCCGCCCGCCCCGTGCGACCTACCCGGCCAAACCCGCGCCCGACTACCCGTTCTTTGAAATCCGCAACGACGCGAACCCGTTCGCCGAGTGGGACCCACGGAGATGGACCTGGGCGCAATTGGCGGACTTTCGCGGCTATGCGGTCTGGGCCAAGTCTCCCCTCGCCGGTGTCTATGTCTCCCGCAGGCAAGGCGACGCTCAGGACATCGAGCATGCGCTGCTGCCCAAAATCGCGCCCGATGCCCATGTGGTGGAGGTCATGCCCTGGGGCGGGACGAGCAGCACCGCGCTGGCCGGTCGGATCGGCCAAGCCGCCCTCACGATCGCAGAGCTTTCGCCGCACAATCTCAGCTTCATCGAGGCACGGTTGAAAGCGGAAGGCATCGACATGGCGCGCGTGCGCCATGCTCTGATGTCTGGGCCCACCTTGCCGCTGTCGGATGAGAGCGCCGATGTGGTCGTCCTCCCGCAGGTGCTGGAGCACGTTCCGGATCCGAAGGCCCTGCTGCGCGACGCGGCGCGCGTACTCAAGCCGGGCGGTGCCATCGTCCTCAGCGTCCGTAATGCAGAGTCTGCCTATGGCGCGCATTGGCGCGCGCATGAGGCACGCGGGCAGGTGCCAAATCAGGGCCCCTTCACGCCTCTCGCCGCCCTTGCGGTCCGAGACATGGTTGGCGAGCATTTCGAGCTCGAAGAGGTCTGCGGCATCGGCCGTTCCGTCTGCGGTGACGCGGAGCGACGAGAGGGGGACGACGCCTACACCGGGCGTCTGTTCGCCGCCCGGGCCCGCGCGCGTTGATCTGATGGGATCAAGGCTGCCCGCAGGAAGGGACGCGGCTCAACCGCCGCGGTACGTAGCGGCCGCCTCCAATCGCGTCGTCCTGCAAAGCGCCCTCGCGCATCACGAACCGCCCGCGTGACAGCGTGTGGACGACACGGGCCCGCATGCGCTGTCCCTCGTAGATCGAATACCCCGCGTCGCTCGCCAGATCGCCCTTGCCAACGATCCAATCCGCCGCGAGGTCGACCATCGCCAGATCGGCGTCCGCCCCTGGGGCGATCCGTCCCTTCTGCGCGAGGCCCATGCGGCGTGCCGGGCCCCCGGACACCAGCGGGACAAGGCGCTCCAACGCGACGCCCCGCCGGTGATACCCTTCGGTGAGATAGGCGGGATAGAACGTGTCGAGGCCCGGGAATCCCGGCTGAGCGCCCCAGATCCCGCCCTCCTTCGAGCGCATCGGACGATGGATATGATCCGTCCCGACCGTGTCTATATCCCCGCGCGCGAGCGCGGCCCAAAGCGCGTCGCGGTCTTGGCGCGGGCGCAGGGGCGGGTTCACCTTGCCGGTTGCGCCAAGATCGCTCTCGGTATCATGGGTCAGATAGTGAAGGCAGGTCTCAATCGAGACATCGGACCCCGCCGCGCGTTGCCGCACCGCCGCCTCCAGCGCCTCCTGCGAGGAGGTATGCACTGCGTGCACCGGCGCTCCGACGACCCGCGCGAAATAGGTGGCGCGCGACAGCGCTTCGGCCTCCACGAACGGCGGGCGCGTCGCATTCCACGTGGCCAAGCCGCCTGTCCCGTCCGGATCGGCAGCCATCACACGGTCGCGGAGCACCCACGCAACCTCGATCGTCTCCGGGTGCGGGCAGAGCATCCCGCCCTGCGCCCGCAGCGCTTCCAGCAGGCGAAAGAGGTACCCGTCATCGACACCGGGCAGGCCAAGCCGCGCACCCTCGTTGCCACGGATATTCATGAAGAGCTTTGCCGTCGGCGCCCCGCGCGCCACAAGCCCCGGGACTTCGGCCAAGTGGTCTTCCGTTGCAATGACGAAATGGTAGCCGACGTCGATCCGCGCCCCGGCTTCGGTCACGGCAATGAGCGCGTCGAAGGCGGGCAGGTGCGGCTCGGCGCTCATCACGTAGGACAGGACCGTGGTCACCCCGCCCCGCGCCGCCGCCCCCGTTTCGGACGCGGCATCGCCGGGCACCCGTGGGCACGCGATGTCGCTGCCGTGGCCAAGGTGGATATGCGCATCAACCGCGCCCGGCAGCACCGCGAGGCCCCGCGCGTCGAGCTCCGCCGCTGCCGTCCCGGCGCCGGGCGCAACGACCCCGGCGATGCGACCGCCCTCGACAAGAACGTCCGCCTCTGTCACCCCCGTTCCGGGCAGAAAGACCTGCCCGCCCCGTACCGCAAGATCAGCCATGCCAAAGCCCCGTGCTGCCGATGTCCGTACCATGCCGCGCCCCTTCGCCCCGCTTCAACGCGTCATGGCGCGCCGCCTCCGGCAACGGACGATGCTTCGCACCGACCGAAAATCGAACTGGCCGAAGAGAGGTCCCGCCCCTTATGACGCAGACCCTGGCTCACCGCCGCTCCGCCTTTCGCGCCCGCCTCGAGCGTCGCGACGCGATGATCGTCCCCGGCGCGGGCAATGCGCTCACCGCGCGCATGATCGCCACGCACGGCTTTGAGGCGGTCTATGTCTCCGGAGCGGGCCTGGCCAACAGCGCGCTCGGCGTTCCCGATCTGGGGCTCCTCACGGCGACCGAGCTTGGCACCGCAGTCGCCGCCATGGCCGAGGTGACGACGCTGCCCCTCGTGATCGATATCGACACGGGCTACGGCAACGCGCTCAACACCCGCCGCACCGTTCGCATGCTCGAACGCGCTGGCGCCTTTGCGCTCCAGCTCGAGGATCAGGTCTTCCCCAAGCGATGCGGCCATTTTTCCGGCAAGGCGGTCCTCCCTCGCGCCGAGGCCGCCGCCAAGGTACGCGCCGCCGTCGACGCACGGGAGGACCCCAACCTGTTGATTATCGCCCGCACGGATGCCCGCGCGGTTGAGGGGCTCGATGCCGCGCTCGACCGAGCCCGCGCCTATCTCGATGCAGGCGCAGACGCCACCTTCGTCGAGGCGCCGACGGATGCCCGGGAACTCGCCCGCATCGCAGCCGAACTACCCGTGCCACAGGTCGCCAACATGGTCGTTGGCGGCGCCACGCCACTTCTGCCGCAGGCGGAGCTGGCCGAGATGCGCTTTGCCCTCGTGCTCTACGCCAACGCGGCGCTTCAGGCCGCGATGCAGGCGACCGATGACACGCTCGCCGCTCTGCGCCGCGACGGCGAAGTCACCGCCGTTCGGGATCGTCTCGCTCCGTTTGAAGCGCGGCAGCGGCATGTCGGCAAGCCGGAGTTCGATACCCTCGACGCCCGCTACCGGACGGAGTGATCCGTGTCCGCTGGCGCGACCCCGGCGCCGCACTCTGTCAGAGCGGGTGCCCCGGCTCTGCGCCAAGATCCTGCGCCGCGCAGGCAGCGAGCACCCTGACGCACGCTTGTGCAGGACACGTCTGCCGCCCGGTGGGCCGGAGCCCGTTTCCGTGCGACCCATGGCCCCGATTGCCGCTGAGCGCGCAGTTACCGCGTCGTCGCGCTTGAAAATCCCGATCAAAAGTGCCTCGGTATGGCCCATAACCAAAACACACAGGGAGATACCTCAGATGCGACTTCGCACACCCCTTCTTTGCGCCACGGCCATCGCGCTCGTGACGACGGCGGCCAGCGCCGAGACGTTGCGATGGGCCCGCGCCGGCGATGCGCTCACGCTCGATCCGCACGCCCAGAATGAGGGCCCGACCTCGACGATGAGCCACCAGATCATGGAATCGCTCATCATCACCGACATGGAAGGCAACCGCATTCCCGCGCTGGCGACAGAATGGGGCCCCTCCGCCGACAATCCGAACGTCTGGGTCTTCACCCTGCGCGAGGGCGTGACCTATCACGACGGCGCCGCGTTCGACAGCGAAGACGTGGTATTCTCGCTCAACCGCGCCAGGTCCGCCAATTCGGACTACAAGGAGCTGCTGGCCTCCGTCGTCGACGTGCGCGCCACCGGCCCCTACAGCATCGAGATCGAGACGGGCGGCCCGAACCCGATCCTCGCCAACAACCTCACCGACATCATGATCATGGACAAGGGCTGGGCCGAGGCCAACGGTGCCGTCGAAGTCCAGGATTATGAGGGCGGCGAGAACACCTTCGCCGCGACCAACGCCAACGGCACGGGCCCCTACAAGCTCATCAGCCGCGAGCCCGACGTGCTCACCGTGATGGAGCTCAACGAAGATTACTGGGGTATCGGCGAGTATCCGCTCGGCTTCACCCGCATCGAAGCGACCCCGATCCAGAACCCGGCGACCCGCGTCGCGGCGCTGCTCTCAGGCGAGGTCGACTTCATCCAGGACGTGCCGGTGCAGGACCTTGAGCGCGTCGCCTCGACCGACGGCCTCGATGTGCGCTCCACCCCGCAGAACCGCGTCATCTTCTTTGGGATGAACCAGGGTGCAGACGATCTCTCGAGCGACAACATCGACGGCGCGAACCCGCTCGCTGATGTCCGTGTCCGTACCGCGATGAACATGGCGATCAACCGCGATGCGATCCGTCAGGTCGTGATGCGCGGCCAGTCCGAGCCCGCGGGCATGATCTCGCCGCCATTCGTCAACGGCTGGAGCGCCGAGATGGACGGCGCCTCCGTCACCGACATCGCCGGCGCCAAGGCGCTGATGGAAGAGGCGGGCTACGCGGACGGCTTCTCGATCCAGCTCGACTGCCCGAACGACCGCTACATCAACGATGAAGCGATCTGCCAGGCGGCTGTTGGCATGTTCGCCCAGATCGGCGTCACGGTGAACCTCGACGCCAAGCCGAAGGCGCAGCACTTCCCGCTGATCTCCAACCGCGAGACGGACTTCTACATGCTCGGCTGGGGTGTTCCCACGTTCGACAGCGAGTACATCTTCAACTTCCTCGTGCACAGCTCGACCGACAAGTACGGCTCGTGGAACGGCACCGGCTACTCCAACCCCGATCTCGACGGGATGATCCAGGGCCTCGCCCAGGAGACGGATCTCGACAAGCGCAACGAGATGATCGCGACGATCTGGGCGCAGGTGCAGGAAGACGTGCTCTACTTGCCGATCCACCATCAGGTGCTGAACTGGGGCATGAAGTCGGAGATCGACACGATCGTGAACTTCGAGGATGAGCCCAAGTTCAAGTTCTTCGGCGTGAACCGCTCCTAAGCGCACCCGCCGGACGACACGTAAAGGGCGCGGGACAGCCTCCCGCGCCCTTTCTCATGTCTGGGGCACCAGCGGCCCACCCGCGCATAGGCGTCAGCCCGGAGACGATGCACCGAGCGGTGTTTGCGCCTCCGTCGTTCGAAGGTGCCGAGGCAAGCGCCTGGCCGCGCTTGGGGGCAGGCTTTCGGCCCGGTGGCGGTGGAACGGGGTGGCTTGGGTTCCTCCACTGGCGGGCGCCCTGCCAGAAGCGGACCTGCAAAGACGCCGCTCCCAGCGCTGCGCCCGATCATCCAGCTCCCCACCTCACGTTCCCGTTAGCGGAATTGTGATCCGACTTGCGACCTGTGCGACAACCTGTCAGCCTCTGGCTGGTCCGGGTGCACCAAGGCCCGACGACAGGGAGAACGACATGAACCGCCTCGTCATCGCGGCGACCGCCTCGACGGTTGCCCTCACCGCATGGGCGTCCCACGCCGAAGAGTTCCGCTGGGCCGGCACGACCGATCCCCAGACGATGGACCCCCACGCCGTCAACTCTGCGCCCGTGCTCGGCTTTCTGAACAACGTCTACGAGGGCCTCGTGCGGCGTGGCAAGGACATGGCGATCGAGCCCGCGCTCGCGACATCGTGGGAGCCGATCGGCGAGGGCGAGGGCTGGCGCTTCACCCTGCGTGAGGGCGTGACCTTCCACGGCGGCGAGGCGTTCAACGCCGACGACGTGATCTTCTCCTACGAGCGCGCATCCTCGGAGCAATCGGACGTCGCGTCCTGGTTTGCGCCGATCTCGGAGGTCGTCAAGGTCGACGACTACACCGTCGATTTCATGACCTCCGCGCCCAACCCGATCTTCCCCGACAGCATCGCCAACTGGATGATCATGGACAGCGGCTGGGCCGCCGGTCTGGGCGCCGAGCTGCCTGCCAAGGAGTCCGAGAACGCCGCCACGCTGCAAGCCAACGGCACCGCCGCCTTCATGGTGGCCGACCGTCAGCCCGGCCTGCAAACGGTGCTCGAGCCCTTTGCCGACTGGTGGGGCGAGGCGGAGCACAACGTAACGCGCGCGACCTTCACCCCGATCCAGAACCCGGCCACGGCCGTCGCCGCACTCCTCTCGGGTGACGTCGACATGATCAACCCAGTGCCGATCCAGGACGCCGAGCGTCTCTCCAGCCAGGACGGCGTGAACGTGATCCAGGGCATCGAAGCGCGTGTCATCATGCTCGGCTTCGCCCACGATCACCCGGCTCTGAAGTACGGCGCCAACGAGGGTCAGCCGAACCCCTTTGCTGATGCGCGCGTCCGCCGCGCGGTGGGCCACGCGATCAACGTGCCCGCGATCCTGCAGACGATCATGCGCGGCAATGCCGAGCCTGCGTCGCAGCTCGTTTCGCCCGCGATGCGCGGCTATTCCGCCGGGATCGAACGGCCGGAGTACAACCCCGACGGCGCCCGCGCGCTGCTCGCCGAGGCGGGCTATGAGGACGGGTTCTCCTTTGGCCTGAAATGCCCGAATGACCGCTATCTCAACGACGAAGCGGTGTGCCAGGCCATGGTGTCGATGCTCGCGCAGGTCGGCATCACCGCCGAGCTCGACGCGATGCCCGTGCGCAACTACTGGCCCGAGCTGCGCGAGGACAATTTCGACGCCTATCTCCTCGGCTGGTCCCCGGGCACGTTCGACCACGAGCACCCGATCCGCTTTCTGGTCCACACGCCGGGCGAACGCCTCGGCACGTGGAACTTTGGCGGCTATTCGAACCCCCGCGTCGATGAACTGCTGCCGATGATCCAGTCTGAGATCAACGACACGACGCGTCAGGGCATGATCGACGAGGCCGCCGGGATCATCGCCGACGACACCGTCTACGTCCCGCTCTACGTCCAGCCGCTGGTCTGGGGCACGGGCGACAACATCGCGCTCACGCAGCGCCCGGACAACTTCTTCATCCTGCGCTGGGTGACTGTGAACTGATCACATCACGCCCATTTCCGTCCGGATCTGCATGCGTTCCGGGCGGAAATGGCGCCTTTGGCCTAATCTGACGCCACGTGCCGCGGGATTGGGCACAGCCGGGCTTGACCCCGGCTTTCTTCTTCGTAGAGGTTCGAGAATGTTCTCCTTCGTCCTCCGCCGCGTCTTTCAGTCCGTGATCGTCCTGCTCGTGGTGGGCCTGGTCGCGTTCTCGATGTTCACCTTTGTCGGCGACCCGATCGACAACATGCTGGGCCAGGAACGCACGCTCGCGGATGTCGAGCGGCTGCGGGCTGAGCTGGGGCTCGACCAGCCGTTCCCGGTGCAATACTGGCGTTTTCTCGAAAACGCCGTTCAGGGCGACTTTGGCATCTCCTACCGGCAGGGCCGCCCCGTGGGTGAGATCATTGTCGAGCGCTTGCCCGCGACGCTTGAGCTGGCGTTTGTCTCGGGCCTCTTCGCGCTTGTCGTGGGCATCGGGCTCGGTGTGTTCACCGCGATCCGGCGCGACAGCGTGATGTCCAGTCTCATCATGACCGTCTCGCTCATCGGGGTGTCGCTCCCGACCTTCCTCATCGGCATCCTGCTGATCTACCTTTTCTCCGTGGAGCTGGACCTTCTGCCCTCCTTCGGACGCGGCGAAACCGTCCAGCTTGGCTGGTGGAGCACCGGGTTTCTCACCAGCAGCGGCCTTCTTGCGATCATCCTGCCCGCGATCACGCTCGGCCTCTATCAAATGACGCTGATCATGCGGCTCGTGCGCTCGGAGATGCTCGAGGTGCTGCGGCAGGACTACATCCGCTTCGCCCGCGCTCGTGGTCTGCAGGAGCGCAGCGTGAACTTCCGCCACGCGCTCAAGAACACGATGGTGCCCGTGATCACCATCACCGGCCTGCAACTCGGCTCGATCATCGCCTTCGCGATCATCACGGAGACGGTGTTTCAATGGCCTGGCGTCGGGCTTCTCTTCATCAACGCGATCCAGTTTGTCGATATCCCCGTGATGGCGGCGTATCTGATGCTGATCTCGGTGATGTTCGTTGGGATCAACCTGATCGTGGACCTGCTCTACTTCGCGATCGACCCGCGCCTGCGCGCCGAAACGGGAAAGGCGAACTGATATGTCGGACGTCCCGGCCGAAGCACCGGCTCCCTCCAAACGCACGCCCTCGCGTCTCGCCATCGCCTGGCAGTCGGACTTTGCGTGGAAATTCCGGCGCTCGCCCGTGGCCGTCATCTCCTTCAGCGTGATGATGCTCCTGGTGCTCTCGGCGGTTTTTGCGCCGCTCGTCGCGCCGCACAACCCCTTCGACCCCGCCACGCTCAACCTGATGAACGGCTTCACCGCCCCGATGGAGCCCAACGCCTTCACCGGCGACAGCTTCTGGCTGGGCACGGACGATCAGGGCCGCGATGTGTTCTCTACCATCCTTTACGGCCTGCGCATCTCGCTCTTCGTCGGCTTTGCCGCGGTGCTCTTTGCGATGGTGCTCGGGATCACGCTGGGGCTGATCGCGGGCTATGTCGGCGGCTGGACCGAGACGTTCATCATGCGCACCGCGGACGTGCAGCTCACTTTCCCGTCGATCCTTGTGGCGATGCTGATCTTCGGGATCGCCAAGGGGGTGACGCCCGTGGAGTACCGCGATCAGATGGCGATCTGGGTGCTGATCCTCGCCATTGGCCTGTCGGACTGGGTGCAGTTCGCGCGCGTGGTGCGCGGCGCAACGCTGGTGGAGAAGAGCAAGGAATACGTGGCCGCCGCGCGCCTGATCGGGCGCTCTGGCCCCGCGATCATGGTCCGCCACATCCTGCCAAACGTGCTCTCTCCGGTGCTTGTCATCGCGACGATCTCGCTCGCGCTTGCCATTATCGCCGAAGCGACGCTCTCGTTCCTCGGGGTCGGCGCGCCGCCCACGCAGCCGTCCCTCGGCACGCTGATCCGCATCGGCCAAGGGTTCCTCTTCTCGGGTGAGTGGTGGATCCTGCTCTTCCCGGCCCTGACGCTCCTGGCGCTCGCGCTCTCGGTCAACCTGCTGGGCGACTGGCTGCGCGACGCGCTGAACCCGAGGCTGAAATGAGCGATCCCCTCCTCCAGATCGACAACCTCTCCGTCCACTTCCCGACGCGGCACCGCGTCTTCGTGGCTGTGGACGGCGCGCAGCTTGTCATCAAGCCCGGCGAGATCCACGGGCTCGTGGGCGAGTCCGGGGCGGGCAAGTCCACCATCGGCGCCGCTGTGATGGGCCTTCTGGAGCCGCCCGGCTTCATCTCCGGGGGCACCGTCACGTTCCAGGGCGAAGAGATCAGCGGACGCGATGCCGAGGGGATGCGCGCGCTGCGCGGCGCCCGGATCTCGATGATCTTTCAGGACCCGCTCACGTCGCTCAACCCGCTCCTGACGGTCGAGGAGCAGCTTGTCGAGACGATCCAGCTGCACCTCAAGCTCTCCGAAAGCGAGGCCTCGAAACGCGCCGTCGAGCTGCTCGACCGGGTAGGCATCCCGAACCCGGAGGCGCGCGTCAAGCAATACCCGCACCAGTTCTCCGGCGGCATGCGCCAGCGCGTTGTCATCGCGCTCGCGCTCTGCTCGGAGCCCGAGGTCATCATCGCCGACGAGCCGACCACCGCGCTCGATGTGTC
>JBCCYI010000155.1:0-11472 GCA_039189975.1 Pseudomonadota bacterium | reverse complement strand
GTCAAAACGGCGTCAAATACGGGTGTTTCCGGGCATCTCCACGGACGTGGGCGCAGGGTCTGTGCGGCGCGAGATCCTACCCGACTGCGCTTTGCGGGCGTGGTGCCCGGTGTCGCCCCGCGCATCACGTCGCCCGAGCACCTGGGTCTATCGGCTGGTCGCGCGCGCCAACGCCGTTGCTAGGCCGAGATCCGCAAGTAGAACGCATAGAGCTGCGGCAGAATTGACGCCGGATCCTCGATGCCGAGGTCTTGTGCTGCGCGATAGGGCCAGTTCGGCTCGCGGAGGAACTGCCGCGCCATCGCCACGAGGTCCGCGCGTCCTTCGGAGACGATCGCGTTGGCTTGGACCGGGTCGGTGATCATGCCGACGGCCATCGTGGGCAGGCCCGTTTCCTGGCGGATCCGATCGGCATAGGGGACCTGAAACCCCGGCGCGGGTTTTTGTGCGGCGAGCCGCTGGCCGCTGGGCAAGCCGCCGCCTGAGCAATCCATCATGTCGATGCCAAGCGCCCGGAGTTCCGCTGCGAGGGCGACGGTGTCGTCGAGGGTCAGGCTGCCACCTTCCCCGTCGACGCAGGAGGCGCGGTAGATCACCGGCGCGCCGTCTGGGAGCGCGGCGCGGACGGCGCGCGCGACCTCCAGCGGCAGACGCATCCGCCCGGCAAGGTCTCCGCCGTAGGCGTCCGTCCGGCGATTCGACCAGGGCGACATGAAGCTGTGCAGAAGGTAGCCGTGCGCACCGTGGATCTCGACGCCGTCAAAGCCGGCGGCAAGAGCGCGGCGCGCGCCCTCGGCAAAGGCCGCGACAAGGCCGGGCATCTCACCTGCGTCGAGCGCGCGGGGCGTGTGCCACCCCTCTCGGGCGGGGATGGCGGAGGGAGCGACCGTCTGCCACGGAGGTTCGGCCGAGCCAGGCTCCAGCGGGCCGGCCCCATCCCACGGTCGCATGGTGGAGGCCTTCGCGCCCGCGTGCCCGATCTGCAGAAAGCAGGGGATCCCCTGGCTGCGGTAGAGCCGCGTCACGCGCTTCCAGCCCTCGACCTGCCTGTCGTTGTAGATGCCCGTGCACCCCGGGCTGATCCGACCCTCGGCCACGACGCCCGTCGCCTCGGCGATCGCGCCTCCGACGCCGGAGGCCGCGTAGCGCCCGTGATGGGCGACGTGCCAATCGGTCGGGCAGCCGTCCTTGGCCTGGTACTGGCACATCGGGGCCAGAACGATCCGATTGGCGAAGGTGACACTCCGCATCGTGTAGGGCGTGAGGAGCGGGGGCATGTCGGTCATTCGGGGCTCTCCTGTTGCCCGGTGACGGGCGTTTGACGGGGTTTTAGGCGGGGCGTCGGGCAGGGGCCACACGTCCGACGCCGAAAACCCGGGTCTGTCTCACGGGTCGACGAGCCTCGCCTGAAGCGGCAGGCGCAGGGAACACCGCAGGCCACTTGACCCGCAAAACGTTCATAATACGCACAAATGTCAGCATAGCGAACAAATCCCGTTGGCACGATTGGTGCTGTCTTGGGGCGGGCGGAACCTCCGAGCACCTGATTTCCTTTGAGAAAGAGATAGACATGGAGACGATTCGACGACTAAAAAATGTTTACTGAGACCAAATAGCCAGGCCGGCGCACGAACGCCGTCCTCACCAGCAAGCGTCGCAACGTGTTGCGAACAGGAGGTTTTGTCATGAACTACCGGGTGTCTTGGCTTGTTGCCGCGAGCGTCGCGATGGCCGTGCCAAGCTATGCGCAGGAGGCGCAGGTGCTGACCGTCGGCGTGCGCAGCGAAGCGGCGAGCATGGATCCACACTGGACACAGCTTTCGGGCGACACGCAGGTTCAGGAGCACATTTTCGAACGCTTGGTCGGGCTTTCCTCGACATCGCAGCCGATCCCCGGCCTTGCCGTCTCCTGGGAGCCGATCGACGAAACCACATGGGAATTCAAGCTGCGCGACGGGGTGACGTGGCACGATGGCGAGGCCTTTACCGCCGATGACGTGATCTTCACCTACGACCGGCTGCGCGCCGGCGTCTCCGGCGCGCCCGCGTCCCCGGCGTTCCAGCTGGAAAAGGGCAGCAAGCAGTGGGAGAAGATCGACGATCTGACGATCCACATCACCACGGACGGCCCTTATCCCACCATGGCCGAAGACCTCGCGATGCTGCCGATCATAGCCGAGCATGCGGCCTCGGGCGCAGAGCCCTCGGTTGGCTTCAACACCGGTGAAGCGGCCATCGGCACTGGCCCCTACATGTTCGAGGAATACTCCCCCGGCAGCCAGATCACGGTGAAGAAGTTCGGCGACTACTGGGGCGGCGAGCCGCATTGGGATCAGGTGGTGTTCAAGCCCGTCGGGCAGGATTCTGCGCGCCTGGCGGCCCTGCTGAACGGCGATGTCGACATGATCGACTATCCGCCGACGATTGACCTGCCGCAGCTTGTCGAGGATCCGGACTTCACCGTGTCGACGATCCCGGCGGACCGGCTGATCTACATCCAGCCCGGCTACAAGCATGTGGAGCCCTTCGTCACCGACGCCGACGGCAACCCGATGGTGCCGAACCCGCTGCGCGACTGGCGCGTGCGCAAGGCGCTGTCGATGGCGATCAACCGCGAGGCGATCCGCGACCGGATCATGGGCGGCGCGTCGCTGCCGGCCAAGAACATCGTGCCGCCGGGCTTTTTCGGCTACGTCGAGGGGCTTGAGGCCGACGCCTACGATCCCGAAGGCGCGCAGGCGCTGCTGGCCGAGGCGGGATATGGCGACGGGTTCAACGTCACCCTTCACGGGCCGAACGACCGCTACATCAACGATGCGCGCATCCTCGAAGCGGTCGCGCAGATGTGGTCCCGCGTCGGGATCACGACCGAAGTCGACGCGATGCCGCGCAACGTCTTCTTCTCGCGGTTGATCCGGGGCGACGAGCTGTCGATGCCTGGCCATGACGTGCCGGAGTTTTCGCTGGCGATGACCGGCTGGGGCACCGTCGCGGGGGAGGCGACCTACACCGTGAGCGGCACGCTGGAGACGTATAACGCGGCCACCGGCGGCGGGAACGGCAACTTCGGGCGCTACTCCAACTCCGAGATCGACGCCCGGTCCATCCTTGCCAAGCGCACGATCAACAACGAGACGCGCCGCGCGATCCTGGAAGAGGCGATCACCATCGGGATGCAGGACTACGCCTACATTCCGATCCACTTCCAGGTGAACCAGTGGGGGATGAAGTCCTCGCTGGAGCACGAGCCGCGCACCAACGAGCGCACCCGCGCGATGGACGTGCGGCGGGTCGAGTAAGCTCTACCGACAGGCGCCCCGGGCGATGCTGGCCCGGCGCGCCCCGTCTTTGGGTGGCGCGGCCCCGTCCTGCCGGGCCACGCCGCCCCTCCCAATCCCTGTCCTTGACCGGATCGACGCGCCATGACCGAGTTCATCGTCAAGCGGCTCCTGCAGGCCATGCTCGTTCTCGCGGTGATGACGGTGCTCGTCTTTTTCGGCGTCAATGTCGTCGGCAACCCGGTCTATATCTTCGCCTCTTCCGAGTGCGACCAACCGTGCCTCGACGCGATCATGCGCGACCTCGGGCTCGACCGGCCGATCTGGGAGCAATACTGGGTCTTCATCGGCAATCTTCTGGAGGGGGACCTCGGCAATTCCTTCACCCACGGCGTGCCGGCGATGTCGCTCATCTGGGAGCGGCTGCCCGCCACGCTGGAGCTTGCCTTCACCGCGCTTCTGATCGCACTGGCCGTGGGTCTGCCCCTCGGCGTCGCCGCGGGCCTGCGGCCCACACACTGGACGTCGCGCCTTATCATGAGCTTTTCGATGCTCGCCTTTTCGGTGCCGATCTTCTGGATCGGGTTGATCATGATCATCGTCTTTTCGGTCAGCCTCGGCTGGATGCCTTCGGTGGGCCGCGGCGACACGATCGAGGTGCTGGGCGTCGACCTCAGTTTCCTGACGCTCGACGGGCTGCATCATCTGGCTATGCCCGCCTTCACGCTGTCGCTCATCATGATGGCGATGGTGATCCGGTTGACGCGGGCGGGCATGCGCGAGGTGCTCTTTTCCGACTACATCAAGTTCGCCCGCGCGAACGGGGTGCGCGAGGGGCGGATCCTGAGCCTCCATGTGATGCGCAACATCCTCATCCCGATCGTGACCGTTCTGGGGATGGAGCTGGGCGGCGTGATCGCCTTTGCCGTTGTGGTGGAGTCGATCTTTTCCTGGCCCGGGGTGGGCAAGATGCTGATCGACGCGATTGCCGTGCTCGACCGCCCGCTTATCGTCGCGTACCTGATCTTTGTGGTGATCATGTTCGTCTTCCTGAACCTGATCACCGACATCCTCTATTCGCTCCTCGACCCGCGCGTGCGCCTTGGGGGGAACGCATCGTGAGCGGGGTCGCGGCTCCGGCCCGTCCTGCGCCGGCCCGGGGCGTGTGGCGCGAATTTCTGCGCTCGCCTGCCGCTGTGGCCGCGCTCGCGACCTTCACGGCGTTTTGTCTGATTGCGATCTTCGCGCCGTGGCTCGCGCCGCAAAACCCCTACGACCTCGCGCAGGTCGACATCATGGACTCGCTCCTGCCGCCCGGCTCCGAAAGCTGGGGCGGCGACCCGTACCTCCTGGGAACGGACGGGCAGGGGCGCGACATGCTCTCGGCGATGATCTACGGCATCCGGATTTCGCTCGTCGTCGGCCTGGCGTCCGGGATCATAGCGCTGGCGGTGGGCACGATTGTCGGGCTGGTGGCGGCCTATCGCGGCGGCTGGGTCGACACGGTGCTGATGCGGATTGTCGACCTTCAGCTCTCGTTCCCCACGATCCTCGTCGCGCTCATCCTGTTGGTGATCCTGGGGCGCGGGGTGGACAAGATCATCTTTGCGCTTGTCGTCGTGCAATGGGCCTATTTCGCGCGGACGGTGCGCAGCGTGGCGCTGGTCGAGAGCGCGCGCGAATATGTCGACGCCGCGCGGGGGCAGAAGCTCGGCCACCTGCGCATTCTCTTTGGGCACATCCTGCCGAATTGCCTGCCGACAATGCTCGTCGTCGCGACGATGCAGATGGCCTCCGCGATCTCGCTGGAGGCGACGCTGAGCTTTCTCGGCCTCGGACTGCCGCCGACGCGCCCGTCGCTGGGTCTGCTGATCGCCAACGGCTTCGACTATCTGCAGTCCGGCCGGTATTGGATCAGCGTGCTGCCCGGGCTCGTTCTGCTGGCGATCATTGTCAGCGCCAACGTGCTGGGCGACCGGCTGCGCGACACGCTGAACCCGCATCTATGACCGGAGGCTCTGACGAGAACCCGGTGCTGGAGGTCCGAGACCTCAACACCTCGTTTCTGTTCCCCGCGGGGGAGATCAAGGCGTTGCGCGATGTCTCGTTTGAGGTGCAGCGGGGCGAGATCGTCGGGCTTGTGGGCGAGTCCGGGTCGGGCAAGTCGATCACTGGGTTCTCGATCAATGGCCTGCTGAGCCCGCCGGGGCAGGTGGTGTCCGGGTCCATCCGCCTGCATGGGGAGGACATCACCGGGCTCGCACAGGCGCAGATGCGCAGGTTGCGCGGCGCGAAGATCGCGATGGTCTTTCAGGACCCGATGATGACGCTGAACCCCGTCCTCCGGATCGGCCTCCAGATGGGCGACGCGCTCCGCGCGCACAAGACGCTGAGCGAGCGGGAAGCGCGGGCCCGGAGCCTCGCCGCATTGGAGGAGGTCGGCATTCCCTCGGCGGAGGACCGGCTCGACGCCTATCCGCACCAGCTCTCGGGCGGGATGCGGCAGCGGGTGGCGGTGGCCATCGCGCTCCTGCATGCGCCGGACCTTGTGATCATGGACGAGCCGACGACGGCGCTGGACGTGACCATCCAGGGCCAGATCCTCGCCCTCGTGCAGCGGCTCTGCCGCGAACGGGGGACGGCGCTGATCTGGATCACACACGATCTGGCGGTGGTGGCGGGGATCGCCGACCGGATCCTCGTGATGTACGCGGGCCGGATCGTCGAGAGTGGGACGGTCGACGCGGTGCTCGACACACCGGCCCACCCCTACACGCGCGGGCTGATCGACAGCGTCCCGAGCCGCAGGCACCGGGGCGGGCGGCTGCAGCAGATCCCCGGCCGGATGCCGGCGCTCGCCGACATTCCGGAGGGCTGCGCCTTTCAGCCCCGCTGCACCCGCGCGACGCAAGCCTGCCTCGCGCCACAGGAAATGCGCAGGGACGGCGGGCGCGCCGTCCGATGCTGCCACCCGCTCGAGGAGCTGCCCGCATGAGCGCACCGATCCTGCGCGTCCGCCATGTGACCCGCCGGTTCGGTGACGGCGGGGACCTCGTCGCGCGCGCGCTCGCGCGCCTCGGCCTGATCCGGCGCAAACCCATCGTGACCGCCGTCGACGATGTGTCGTTCGAGCTGGAGCGCGGGCAGGTCCTTGGGATCGTGGGGGAAAGCGGGTGCGGAAAGTCCACACTCGGGCGGATGATCGCGGGCCTTCTGCCACCCAGCAGCGGAGAGATCGAGGTGAACGCCGGCACTGGGGACGCGCATGCTCTGCCGATGCAGATGATTTTTCAGGACCCGTATTCCTCTCTCAACCCCAGGAAGCGCGTGCGCGACCTCATCGGTGAGGCGCCGCGTGTCCACCGCGTCGTCAGCCCAGACGACCTGCAGGACTACGTCACGCGCATGATGGAGCGCTGCGGCATCGACCCATCGGTACGCGACCGCTTCGCGCACCAGTTCTCCGGCGGGCAGCGCCAAAGGATCGGCATTGCCCGCGCGCTTGCGGTGGAGCCCGAGATCCTCGTCGCCGACGAGGCGGTGAGCGCGCTCGACGTGTCGGTGCAGGCCCAGATCATCAACCTCTTCATGGATCTGCGCGACGCGTTCGGGCTGACTTACGTTTTCATCTCGCACGACCTCGGCGTGGTCGAGCACATCGCCGATACGATCCTCGTGATGTACCTGGGTCGCGTCGTCGAGCAGGGCCCCGCGGAGGACGTCTTCGACAAGCCTCTGCACCCCTATACCCGGGCGCTGATCGCCGGGGTGCCGCGGCTGGACCGCCGCCGCGTGGTCTATGAGCCCATCAAGGGCGACATCCCGTCGCCCATCGATCCGCCCTCGGGGTGCCACTTCCACCCGCGCTGCCCCTTCGCTCAGGGGCGGTGCCGGACCGAACGCCCGGAAACCCGCGACGTGGAGGGGCGCGAGGTTGCCTGCCACTTCGCCGAAGACATTGACAGTCAGAAGGAGGCCCCCACATGGCCAGCTACGCAGACCGCCTGAAGCGGTTCCAGGAGAGCCTGAACGATCAGGCGGATCTGGTGTTCTTTCCCATGGGGACCGACCTCGACTACCTGACCGGTATCCACCGCGACATCCCGAATTACGGGCGCAACCTGCACCCGGGCATGTGGCTGGAAGGGGCGTGGATCGCCCCGGGGCGCGACCCGATCCTCACCGTGCCGCGCATGACGGCCGAGTTCGGCAACCCCGGCGGGCTCGACGCGTTCGACGTGCGCGTGCTGGGGGATTGGGACGATCCGGTGGCCCTCGTCTCCGGGATCCTGAGCGAGATGGGCTTGGGGGATGCGCCGAAGATCGCCGTCAGTGACAATGCCGAGGCCGAGACGCTGATCGAGCTGCAGCGGCTTCGGCAGGGGGTGACGTTCGTCTCCGGCACTGGGCTTTTGCGGCCGATCCGCGTGGTCAAGGACGCCGACGAGATCGAAAAGATGCGCGCGGCCGGACGGATCACCGAAGCCGCGTTCGACGCGACCGTGGCGCAGATGAAGATCGGCATGACCGAGCTCGACGTGCTCTCCGAGCTCGATCACCAGATGAAGAAACACGGCTCGCTCGGCCCCTCCTTCACCACGTCGATGTACAACACCGGGCCCGACATAAGCCTCGAATTCGGCAACAAGCTGGCGTCCTGGCCGCGCAAGCTGGAGCCGCCGACCTCGGTGCTCTTTGATTTCGGCGCCGTGCTCGACGGGATGTGCTACGACTATGGGCGCACCGCCTGTCTGGGGGAGCCCTCCGACGAGCAGCTCAAGGTGCACCGACTGATCATGGAGAGCCAGGCCGCCGGGATCGCGGCGCTCAAGGCCGGGGCTGTCACCTGCGAGCAGGTCGACAAGGCCGCGCGCGACGTCCTCGACGACGCGGGTTACGGCCATGCCTTCCGCCACCGTCTCGGCCATGCCATCGGGTGGGACGTGCACGAGCCGCCATTCCTGACGAAGGGCGACACGACGCTCGTTCAGGAGGGCATGATCTTCACCATCGAGCCGTCGATCTTTCAGGATCGGGGCGTGAGCGCCCGTGTCGAGGATTGTATCGTCGCGCGGCCCGGTGGCGGTGAGGCGCTGACCGGAGGGTTTCAGGAGCTGATCGTTGTGGAGTAACCCGGCGCTGCTTGGCGCACCCGCGCGCCTGTGCTCTGGGAGATGACCATTCGCGAGTTCCACATGCAGATGCCAGTGCCAGACATGGAGACCGAAGACCGACCCGCCGCCGCGCCGCCGCTGATCGGCCCGCTCCTGCGCGCGCGGCGGCAAAAGGCCGACATGACGCTGCAGGCGGTCGCGCGGGCGGCGGGCATCTCGGCGGGCTACCTGAGCCTGATCGAGCGGGACAAGTCCGTGCCCACCCTGACCACACTCGACAGGATCGCCCGCGCGCTTGGCGCCGAGATCGGCCATTTCGTCGCGCGGCCCGGACCGGTTGACTGCATCACGCGCGCCACCTCCCGCGCGCGGTTCCCCCTCGGCTCGGACCTTGTCGGCTGCGAACGCGTCAGCGCCCAGTTCCCGGGAGCCGAAATGTCGAGCTACCTGGTGACGATTGCCCCAGGCTACACCTCCGAACAGGTCACGCATGCTGGCGAGGAGCAGATTTACGTGCTCTCTGGGCGCCTGGAGATCCTGCTCGACGAGGATCGGCTCGATCTTGCGCCGGGCGACAGCGTGCATTTCGCCTCCAAGCGGCCCCACGGCTGGTCCAACCCCCACAGCGAGACCGCGCGCATCCTCTGGACCGGGACGCATGACATCTTCGCACCGCAGGGCGATCCGGCACCTTAGGTCTTTGATCTGAGATCGTCATGGTGCGATCCCCGTCGTGGACGGGCAGGATGTCACCGGGAGACCCAAGCTCTCGCTGCCCCACGAACCCGCTGAGCGACAGGCGCATGCACGTGACCCAATGGGGTGAACCGCCTACCCGCGAAGACCGCGGCTAGTGTCATGGGAGCGGACCGGAGAGACCGGAATGGACCTGCCAGAAAGATGTTCGGCGCCAACCGCGTTGTCGCTGAGCCGTCTGGAACGCCAGACCATGTCTCTGTGTTTCCTGCGCGACCACGGCACGAGGATCGGGGTTTTTTGATTGGGTGGAGGCCACGTCCATCCTTTGGCCATGCTTGCTACTCACATCAAATGCAGCATCCTATGTGGGACGAGAGGCAGAGGGGCGGGAGCGTGGCTATCCAGATTGTCTATGACGGCGAGTGTCCATTCTGTTCGCGCTACGTGGCGATGGTTCGGCTGCGCGCGGCGTTGGGGGACGTCGAACTCGTCAATGCGCGCGAGGACCATCCCGCCGTCCGGCAGTTGCGCGAGGCTGGCTTCGATCTCAACGCGGGCATGGCCCTGATCGATGGGCCCAAGATCTACTTCGGCGCGGAGTGCATCCACCGCCTGGCTCTGATGTCGACGCGGTCCACCCTCTTCAACCGACTGAATGCGTTTGTGTTTCGGTCAGCGACGCTCTCGCGGTGGCTCTACCCGGTGATGCGCACAGGGCGCAACGCGACGCTTGTGCTGCTCGGGCGCCGCAGGATTTCGGCGCCTCAACCAGAGGTCTAGTGCGGACAGACCTTCGGCCTTGAGAAGTCCACTGATTTGAAGATCAGGAACTTCTGAGCCAGGATCCCGGACGCCAGGTCGGTGTTGTCCCAACCCGTGGCTGCTGATGTCTGACCTTCGGGGAGTTTGACGTCGACGAGGAGTTCAAGCCGAGCGGGGTCACAAGATCCTGCTGATAGGTCCAGGTGCCTGGCAGAACACCATGGAGGAGATGGTTGGTCTGGCCACCTTCTGTGTGCAAGTTCGAGAACATCGCGATGCTACTCTCGGTTTTGAGACCGAGGTACGAGCTCCAGCCATTTGCGAAATAGAGCATTGGGATCAGAATAAGCCAGCCGGCGCATAGATCGCGAAGATGGGCACAAAGGCCTGATGCGAGGGCAAGAGAGACGGGCTGGGTCCCAACGTCTGCGCCGCCACACAATAGAGGCAGGCAATCGCAATGAGCGATACCCGACCCGCCTGGAGCGCAATGTCCTCCCGTCCCAACCATCGAACGGCCGCGCCCAGGGCCGTGGCATAGGCCTCCCGTGGAATAAAGAGGGCGTAGAGAACGACGACAATCGTCTAGAAGCCCTTGTAATACGCGTAGCCTGTGATTCCGATGATCACGTGAAACGGAATTCCGATCAGGAAGCCATAGACTTTCAATCGGGGCACGAAGCGCGCGATCATCGCGACCTTCTCGACGAAGAAGGTTGCATAGATCGCGCCGTAATGGCCGAGCGTCCAATTCGCGAGTGTACCACCCTCGAAGAGGGCTTCATAAAGGACGACCGCGCAGCTTACGGCCGGATCGAGGAAATCGGCATTGATCCTGTGATAGATCCCGAAAAAGTACATCCCAGGCAGGATCCAGTGACCCGCAGCGGCTATCCTGTCGAAGACGGCGTCGCGATCATGCGCGCCTTTCTGCATCTCGGTGGCGCCGAGCACCACGAGAGCGAAGAAAATGCCGTGGTCTGGTTGTTCGACGCGACTGGGCTCGGTTGTCTTTTCGCCGCTTCTGAGGCCTGATTGCCCCTGCCGCACCCTTGCGGGCGCGCCACCGTGCTCTTCAGGCTCCGGGCGTGGATGCCGCCCTCAGCCCGGAACATCCGTTCCGGTCAGACCCTGCTCATATGTGGCCCTTCCATTCTCTCCTCAGGAGCTGCCGGCCGAGCCGTTCGCATGGGTCTGTCTCGGGCCGATGATCCGCCCTTTTAGGGTTTCGATCCCTGGGCTTCGGAACTTCGTTCCTTGAGTTCTCCTTGTCTCCTCGTCCTTCGCGCGTTGCGCTCGGTCCAAGGAGACGTTGCTTTAGAACCCGCTGGGGTCTCGCGCTAGCCACCAAAATAGACAGGACCCGCGTCCTCGCGGCGCTGCCGCTACGGGCCGCACCAGTCCCATCGATTTTGGTGGCGTTTGCTCACTCCGGCACTTCGCCAGTGGGTCAGCGACGCCCCTCAAGGGGCTTGGCTCAAAACCAGACAGCAAGGGGTGTGACTCGGCATAGAAAACTGACCCCTGTTTGGAGTGCGCCCCTCCGGATGGGCAAGATCACGCGGCGGTTTTGACAGGTTTGCGGGTGTGGCGGTCCTCGAATTGCGCGGGGCTGAGAT
>JBCCYI010000154.1:0-11517 GCA_039189975.1 Pseudomonadota bacterium | reverse complement strand
TCGACCCATTGCCGGTCGCTTCAAGGGGCAGCCCGCGCAGATCGGCACGCCCGCCGGCCAGAGCGATGTCCAACGGCCCCCCTGCGCCGGCCCCGCGGAGTGTCACCGGCGCGTCGAGCCACTCCCCGATCCGCGCGCGCTCCAGCGTCGCGGCGCGCAGTCCCCCTTCCGGCGTCAGATCGATCCGACCTTCGATATCAAGGCCAGGTGCCGCCAGCGCGATACGATCCACCTGGGGCGGGCGTCCCTGCCCGGGAAGGCGCAGGTCGACCCTCAGCGCGCCCGCGGTATTCGCGGGCTTGGACCACCTCACGGCCGGGACCGAAAGGCCGAGGCCGCGCAGATCGCTTGTCAGGGTCAGCGCAGTTGGCCCGCCGTCGGGCAGGTCCAGCACAACCTCCGCTCGCGCCGCGCCCGACAACGTGCCCGGAGGCAAGGTGACGCCAAAGGCCGCTGCCGCATCAGCCGAGACCTCTGCCGTGGCGCGCACCTCTCCGCCGTTTTCGCCTGAGCCAAACGTTTGGGCATAGGTCGCGTCGGCGGGCACATCGTCGAGCGTGACCGGGCCCGCGATCTCAAGCGCCTCGGGGGAGAGGTCGAGACGCAGCGCGTCGGCCTCCAGCCGGCGCCCGGGCACGAGCGTCGAGGAGCGGACATCCGTCAGCCGCCCGGCGAAGTCGAATGCCACGTCGTCGAAAGTGACCCCGTTGCGGACCGGAAACGCCAGACGCCCTTCAAGGGCAATCTCGCCCTCCGCCAGATCGACCGGCTGGCGCGCGCGGGTCATGAGCCGGAGCGGCGGCTGATCTATCAGAGACAGTGCCGCGCCGACCGGACTGCGCGAGCGCCATGTGACTTGGGCCCGTCCCGGGCGTTGCCGCGTGTTCAGGATGGTGAAGTCCGACCCGGCCACATCAATGGTGCCCCCGTCCGGCGGCGTGATCTGCCCCGCTTCGACAGACAGGGCAAAGCGGTCGTCTTGCAGGCTGGCCCGCCCTGCCCCCCGTGTGATGGGCGGGAACTCTCCGAACGCACGTACCGTGGCATCCCGAAAGAGGAAACTGAGGGCCGCTTTGGGCGCAGCACCCGGACGCAGCTCGATGCCGAACTCCGTGTCGGCAATGTCGCCAGCGATCAGGTTGCGGGCAAGCCAAGCGCGTGTTCCCGGCAATCTGTCGACCGGCCAGAACCCAAGAAGCTCAGGCGGTGTCATTTCCGGCACCGCAGCCGAGAGCGAGGCCGCGAGGCCGCCGTCGACGGTGTGCACATGACCACGAAGCTCCAGTCGTCGAGGTGCGGCGCCCGCGACAGGGGCCTCTCCGGTGGTGCTGTCCGCAAGCAAAACAAGCTGGCCGATCGTCAGATCGAAAGGTGAGAGCTTGAGATAGGCATCAAGCGCGCCGCCCGAAATCGCGACTGGTCCTGCCCGCCCGGGTGCCTTGGTCAGAAGGGCTTCCGTGAGCGTCAGCTGGCCCGAAAGGGCGTCGGCCCAGGCTCCGTTCGAGCCATGCAGATAGGCGCGCCCTTCCGCGACGAAGCGGCCAGGTGCTGCGTCCAGCTCCAGACGTGAAAACGTCACCTGCGCCGGGTCCGGACGATAGGTGAAATACGCCTTGGCCCGATCGAACGCCGTTTGTCCGCCCGCGCCGGCCGTGAGATGTCCCGCGCCGATGTCCAGCGTGCCGTCGAGACGTTGCAGGAGCCCGTCTGGCGCGTAGTGCCCACGCAGGGCCCCGGACACGCCGGCATCCAGCGGTTCGAGCCAGACCAACGCCGGGATCTGCGTTGCCAGTGCCTCAGCCGGAACGCCGTCGATCTGCGCCGCAATCTCTAGCGCCAGCGGGCCCTCTTCCGGCAGCGTGGCCCGCGCCGTCACACGGCCCGGCTCCTGGAGGGCGAGCGTGATCGAGAGATTGCCGTCCAGACGGTCGACGTGTAGCGCAGCGTCCGGGGCCCGCCAGACCCGCCCGGCCCGCCTGTCATCAAGACCAAAGGACAGATCCTCGAACACGATACTCTGCAGATCCGCCAGCCCTGGCCGACCCAGCCCCGTACGGACCCGGTCCGCCGCCTCCACAACCGTGCGGGGCGGCGCGCGCGAGAAGATCGCGGACAAGACGTCCGATCCCAAGTCGAGCGACCCGTCCTCCCGCCGAACAAGGCTGAGGACCGCGCCCTGCACCTCCAGCGCGCGCGCCTCCGGCGCCAGCGGCCAACCGATCCGCAGCCCAAGCTCTACGCTGGCCCGCGGCACCTGGGCCCGATCCGCGCCGTCCGGCCCGATGAGGTGCACGTCCTCGGCCACAAGGCGCAGAATTCCAGCGCCCTCGGCAGTCACGGACAGCGCGCCAAGCACCAGCTCAGTCTCAAGGGCCGCCTCTGCCAAGGTCTCGATCTGCTGCGCAACGGTGCGGGGCAAAGGCACCAAACGGTCCTTGAGCAGCCACAGCGCCGCGAGCAGGATTACAGCGACCAGCGCAATCGCCTGCGCTGCGACGAAGGCGGGCCAAAGACACCACCGGCTCCAAGAGATGCCCCGCTTTATGCCGCTCTCGCGCCCCTGTCCGAAGGGGGGGCGCGGGGACCCGCCGGACCGATGTCTGCGCTTTGTCTCCGCCATGCCCCTTTAACTTCCCTCACGGAGGCCTAGAAAAGGGTCGGAACGACGCATCGCGCGAGAGGATACTTCATGATCGATCCCGGAATGCCCGCCCCCGATTTTACCCTGCCCCGCGACGGCGGCGGCGAGGTCTCTCTGTCCGACCTGAGCGGCAAGACTGTTGTCCTGTATTTCTACCCGAAAGACGATACCTCCGGGTGCACCAAAGAAGCCATCGCCTTCACGGAGCTGCTCAGCGAATTTGATGCCGCGGGCGCGGTTGTGATGGGTGTGTCGAAGGACACCGTCAAGAAACATGACAAATTCCGGGACAAGTACGAGCTGAAGGTCACGCTGCTGTCCGACGACGAGGCCGATGTCTGCGAGCGTTTCGGCGTTTGGGTCGAAAAGAGTATGTATGGCAAGACCTACATGGGCATAGAGCGTGCCACGTTTTTGATCGACGGCACGGGAACGGTTCGTGAGGTCTGGCGCAAGGTCAAGGTGCCCGGCCATGCGGAGGCGGTTCTGGACGCGGTGCGGGGCCTCTAGATGCAGCGTGTGCCCGCCCGCCGGATGTACCGGTCCGCTCTGTGAGCGCTTCATTGGCAGAGATGGCGGTGGACGTTCTGACCACCGCAGACGGGCGGGAGAAGACGCGGCGGGCGCGCGCCCACGCCGCGCGCTGGAGGGCGGCGCGAGACGCGGGCGCACCGCTCGACATCGGCACGGCGTCGCCGCCGCTCCGCCCTGCCCGGCCGGACGCGCCCGAGCTGCTGGACCCGCGCGATGTGCCCAAGCGCCGGCCAGGCTCCCCCGCGGGTCGCATCGCGCTGCTCCATGCTGTCGCACATATCGAACTGAATGCCGTAGACTTGCACTGGGACATCATTGCCCGGTTCTCGCAAACGCCGTTTCCCATCTCGTTCTTTGACGATTGGGTTCGAGCTGGCGACGAAGAAGCAAAGCATTTCAATCTCGTATGCGATTGTCTTGAAGCACTTGGCTCGCATTATGGCGCTTTGCCAGCCCATGCCGGCATGTGGCGCGCCGCAGAGGATACTGCAGAAGACCTCCTTGGTCGGCTCGCAGTTGTCCCCATGGTGCTTGAGGCGCGCGGCCTCGATGTGACCCCGGGGATGATCGAGATCTTTCGCAAGGCGAAAGAGGTGCAGGCGGTCGACGCCTTGGAGGTCATTTACGGGGAGGAAGTGCACCATGTCGCCTATGGCTCCAAGTGGTTTCACTTTCTTTGCGGGCGCGACAATCTCGATCCCACCGAGACCTTTCACACTCTTGTCCGGCGCTACTTCCATGGCGGGCTCAAGCCGCCTTTCAACGAAGAAAAGCGCGCCGAAGCAGGCATCCCGCCCGATTTCTACTGGCCTCTGGCGGAGAGGGTGAAGCCTCCACGAACCCCTTGAAAACCGGTGCTTCTGCTGGAGTCTCGGCAGGTTGCTGCCGAAAAAACCATCATTTCGGCCCGGATTTTGCACCCCGCTTGCTTGACGGCGCCTGATTGCGTAAGCCAGCGAGATAACGGGCGACGTGGCGAGATGGGGATCCGCGCATGTGCCCCATAAGAGCAGAGCGACGCGGCTAAGGGGACAGGTCTTGCGCGCAAGTATAACTCGCCGGTTTCGCGGCCTCCTCGAAGCCGCCTTGCCCGAGCAGCGGCTATACCTCCGGTCTGACACCGATCAGACCCGTTTCATCCGTCTCTCACCCGGCACGCAGGCCATCGCGCTCTTTGGCTCGGCTGCGCTCGTGGGGTGGGCGATTATCGCGACTGCGATCATCGTGATGGACAGTATCGCCAGCGGCGATGCCCGCGAGCAGGTCGCGCTCAACCAGGCCTTGTACGAGGATCGTCTCAACGCGCTGTCAGATGCGCGCGATGCCCGCGCGGCCGAGGCCCGTGCGGCGCAGGAGCGGTTCACGGCGGCGCTGGAGCAGATCTCTGCCATGCAGTCGAAGCTGCTGGCCTCCGAGGACCGGCGCCGCGAGCTCGAAAAAGGCATCGGCGTCATTCAAGCCACGCTGCGGCGCACGATGACCGAGCGCGATGCAGCGCGGACGGAGAAAGACAATCTTCTGGCGCAGATCGAGGCGGGCGACCTTGACGTGGCCGAGGGACAGGCGGCGCTGGCGGAAGTCGACACGACACTCGCCTTTCTCAACCTGGCCCTGGAGCAAACCGCGACAGAGCGGGACAAGATGGCCAAGCAAGCGGCGGACGCCCTTGCCGAGGCCGAGGAGATGGCGTTCGAACGTGACCTGATCTCGGCGCGCAACGAGAAGATCTTTACCCAGCTGGAAGAAGCGCTGACCGTCTCGGTCGAACCTTTGGAAAAGATGTTCAGCGCAGCGGGACTTCCCCCGGAGCGACTGCTCGATGCGGTGCGTCGCGGCTATTCCGGCACAGGCGGTCCCCTGACACCGATCACGTTCTCCACCAAAGGAAGCGCGCCGTCGGCCGATGAGGTGCGCGTCAACGCCATCCTGCGCGGGCTCGACCGGATGAACCTGTATCGTCTGGCCGCCGAGAAAGCGCCTTTCGCCATGCCCGTGAAATCCGGCGTTCGCATGACATCGGGCTTCGGACGCCGGTGGGGTCGCCCGCACAATGGCACCGATTTCGCGGGGCCCGTGGGCACGCCCATCTTCGCGACAGCGGACGGTGTCGTGACGCATGCCACGTGGCTGGGTGGCTATGGGCAGGTGATCAAGATACAGCACGAATTCGGCATCGAAACGCGCTACGCGCATCTGTCGCGAATCCGCGTAAAGGTCGGGGAAAGGGTCTCGAAAGGGCAACGCATCGGTGATATGGGCAACACCGGACGGTCGACCGGCCCGCATCTGCACTATGAAACGCGTGTCAATGGGAACGCCGTGAATCCAATGAACTTCATAAGGGCAGCCCGAGATGTTTTCTAAGAGCCGAATCAACGAGCCCGGCCCCGCCAAGGACAGCGACGCTCCCAAGGCGCCGGACACCGCGTCCTCCCCCGCCGCGCCAGACCTGCCGCCGCGCACCGCCGCCGCGCCAAAAGCGAAGCCGCCCGCCTCCGTGCTGTCGTCGGATCTGACGATCACGGGCAACCTCAAGACAAGCGGCGACATTCAAGTCGAGGGCACGGTGGAAGGCGACATTCGCGCTCATCTTCTGACGGTTGGCGAAGGGGCCACGATCCGGGGCGAATGTATCGCGGACGACGTGGTGGTGAATGGCCGGATCGTCGGGCGCGTGCGCGGCCTCAAGGTACGCCTGACGTCGACAGCGCGCGTCGAAGGGGACATTATCCACAAGACGATCGCGATTGAATCGGGGGCGCATTTTGAGGGCTCCGTGCAGCGCCAGGAAGATCCCCTGAACTCTGGTGGCGCCAAGCGTGCGGCCCCTGCCGCAGCCAAAGCGACCAAAGCGACCGACGGCTAGTCCACGCAACGCAGGGTCACCCTGAGGAAAATGCGGGTGGAGTGCGCCGCGCACCCCCCTCCGAAGGGCAACCGTTCCGCACAGCATGGACATCTGTACTGAACAGGCAATCAAACGGGCGGTGCCGCAAGGCGCCGCCCTGTTTCGTTAGGGCCCTTGCGCGTCCGGCATCTGACCGGACCGCTCATCTCGTCGGTATCCAAGCCAGTTCCGCAGCGAGTCTCGGCGTGCGTGCCCTCCCCTGCAACGCCATCAAATTATCGTCGGAGCGCACCGGCCGCATGTCGCCATGAGCAAAGCCGGAGTCGCAGTCGAAGTATCCGCATCGTCTGTGTTTCCCTACCCTTGGTCGCACCATGACGGGGCGCTGCGCGCCTCGTTCACCATTTCCCGCTCTATGCCAGAGGTGTGCCGATGACGTCCTCCGCAGCCCCTTACGATCTGAACGCCGTTCTACGCCCTGTGGGCGAAGCACGCGGCCTGCCCAATGCCCACTACACCGATCCCGCCGTCTTCGCGGAGGAATCGGCGGCGTTGCTCGCCGAAACGTGGGCCGGTTGCGCCGTCGCCGCGCAGGTGCCGGAGCCCGGTGACGCGATCCCTCTGACGTTTGCGGGCGTGCCGCTGCTCATCGTTCGAGACCGCAAGGGGATCGTCCGCGTCTTCCAGAATGTCTGCCGGCATCGCGGCATGATCCTCGTGCCCGAGGCGCGCAAGATCGAAGGGGCTATCCGTTGCCCCTATCACTCGTGGTGCTATGGCACGGATGGCCGGCTGGTGGCGACGCCGCATGTCGGAGGCCCTGGCATGAACGTGCACCCGCAGGTCAATCGCAGCGAGCTTGGGCTGGCCGAGATCCGCTCTCACATCTGGCGGGATGTGATCTGGGTCAACCTGTCCGGGACCGCACCGGCCTTCGAAGACGCCTTTGCCCCGCTGATCGCACGCTGGTCAGAGTTCGAAGACGCGCCGTTGTACCACGGCGGGCCGGAGAGCCACTTCACCCTGTCGGTCAACTGCAACTGGAAACTCGCGGTCGAGAACTACTGCGAGAGTTATCATCTCCCGTGGGTGCATCCCGGGCTCAACAGCTATTCCCACCTGGAGGATCACTACAACATCGAAGAGCCGGGCGCGTTCTCCGGCCAAGGCACCGTGGTCTATCGGCAGATGGTCGGTGCGGAGGGCGAGGCACCCGCCTTTGCCGATTTCGAGGGGCTCTCGGACAAGTGGGACACCGGCGCGGAGTATCTCGCGGCCTATCCCAATGTGCTGCTCGGGGTGCATCGCGACCACGCCTTCGCCATTATTCTCACGCCGGAGGGGCCTGGCCGCACGACAGAAGCGGTGCATCTCTACTATGCCAAACCGGGCGTTGCGCTGGCCTCACGCGACGCAAATGCCGCGCTTTGGCGCGAGGTGTTCGAGGAGGATATCTTTGTCGTCGAAGGGATGCAGGACGGCCGGGCGGGACCACTCTTTGATGGCGGCCGGTTCTCTCCGGCGATGGATGGCCCGACCCATTGCTTCCACGCATGGGCTGCCTCGCGCATTCTGGCCAAGCGCGCCGAGGCCACGCCCGCCGCTGCCGAATGAACACGATCGTCCCGTTTCCTGTGCCACGGTCCGACCGCGCCCCCACGATTGACCCCGATGCGCTGGACGCTGCCCTTTTCGATGCGCATGGCACGGGAGACAGGTCCGCCTTGGTCGATCTTTACAGCTGCGCGGCTGAAACGACGAACGACCGCGATGCAGCCGCCTTCTACCTGACCCACGCCTACATCTTTGCGCTTGAGAGCGGCTCCGCGCGGACGGACGGTCTGCTGGATCAGTTGGTGGCGCTGGGTCGGGAGGCGCGGCGGCGCGACTAGAGCGTTCGGGGCGAAACCCATGGGAGGTCCGACCCCGCCCAAGCATGGTGCAATCATCGCCCCCCGTGACACGGCCTAAGCGCCGAACGCGGCTCAATTCGTGGCGGGGGCGCCCCGGGCCTCTTCTATTGCTGGTCGGATCCGGCTTTCGAGAATGTCCGGTGTAATCGGACCGGCGAACCGTAGGATGACGCGCCCGTCATCGCCGATGACATAGGTTTCGGGGACGCCGTAGAGCCCCCACTCGAGGCCTGTTCGGCCAGACATATCGGCGCCGAGGCGGGTATAGGGGTCACCGAGCTCCCGCAAGAATCCAAGCGCATTCTTCGGCTCGTCCTTGTAGTTCACGCCATGGATCGCGATCCCTTCCTCCGAGAGCGCCATGAGATGCGGATGCTCCACCCGGCAGGGCGCACACCAACTCGCCCAGAAATTGACCAGCTTCACGCCACTCTGCACCAGGGCGTCATCGGTCAGAAGCTCCCCCTCGCCCAGTGCGGCCAGGGCCAGCGCAGGCGCGGCCTGTCCCTCCCGCGCGGATGGCAACGCATCGGGATCCTCGCGCTGCATGCCGATGTAGAACAGCGCAGCGAGGCCAGCAAAGAGCACCGGCGGTGCCAGTGCGAGAACCGGGATTCTAGCCATGCGTGCGCTCCGTCAGATCATGCCCCTGGCTGCTCTCCGATGCAGCCCGCGCCCGTGCCCGCCCTTCTTCCATCTGGCGCAGATCGCGCAACGCCCGACGTGCCTGAACGATCGAAAGCCCGATGATCGCCGCCAGCAGCCCGAGCGACACCCCGTAGGCCGACAGCACCCACACCGTGTAGGTTCCCAGATCGGGCATCATTGGGCCAAACGCTCTCGCGCCATAAGCGCCTTCATCCGTCGCAACCGGATCTCGGTGCGTGCCCGCAGAAAGACGAGCGCCACGAAGAGCAGCACAAACCCCGCAATGCAGACGAGCAACGGGTACCAAAAGACGTCCGCGACGTTTTCCTCTTTGTCGAGCGAAAGGGACGCGCCCTGATGGAGACCCTGGTTCCAGAAGAGAAGCGCGTAACGGGACAGGATCGCAAACACAGATCCGACGAGGCACAGAACCGATGTCAGATCGGCCGCTGTGTCCGGGTCCTCAATCGCGGCCCAAAGCGCCATGTACCCAAGGTAAAAGAGAAACAGAACGAGGAACGAGGTCAGCCGCGGGTCCCACTCCCACCAAGTGCCCCACATGGGTTGCCCCCAGAGTGCCCCGGTGGCCAGTGCGATCAGCGTGAACGTCGCCCCCACGGGAGCGGCTGCCTTGGCGGCAAGGGCGCTGACATGATGCCGCCGCACGATCCAGATCAGCGAGGTGACCAGCATCATCAGCCACGCGTTGATCGCCATAAGCGCCGCGGGCACATGCAGGTAGATGATCTTAACGGTCGAGCCCTGGCGAAAGTCATCCGGCGTGAAGAAAAAGCCCCACGTCAGCCCGACGATCAGACACGCGCCGGACCCCACCGCGACCCATGGCAGTGCGGCGCCCGTCAGCGCCATGAACTTCGTGGGGTTCGCATATTCCCAAAGCGACATCCCCCAGATCTAGGATGCGCCCGGTCGAGGAGCAACCGGCATCCTTGCGAAAGCTCACCGCAGATTGATGCGGATCGCCGCAGCCGCCGCAAAGGGCATGAGCGCTGTGCATGCAAGGGTGATTGCGGCGAGGGCTGCCAGTGGGGTGGAGGTTTCAAGACCCGTCGCCCCCCTGCGCGCCACCTCCGCCCCAAAAATCAGCGTTGGGATGTAGAGCGGAAGTACAATGAGGCTCAGCAGAAGGCCGCCCCGTTTCAGCCCAACGGTCAGTGCTGCACCAAAGGCGCCGATTACGGACAGCGCGGGGGTGCCGATGGCGATGGAAAGTGTCAACCAGCCGTAGCCGCTGGCGGGCAGGTTCAGAACGACACCAAAGATCGGCGCCGCCAGGGTCAGCGGCAATCCTGTCGTGAGCCAATGCGCGAGCGCCTTGAGCGCGGCAACGGCTTCCAGCGGAAGCGGTGCTGTAGCGAGCAGATCGAGACTGCCGTCTTCGAAGTCGAGCGCGAGAAGTCGATCCAGCGATAGGAGGCACGCGAGCAGAGCGCCAAGCCAGAGCACCCCGGGGGCTATCGTCGCCAAGAGAGACGATGCGGGGCCAACGGCAAAGGGCACGAGTGTCACCACGATGAGAAAGAACGCGAGGGCCAGGCCAAATCCCCCCCCCGCCCGCACCGCAAGGGCAAGGTCACGGCGCAACAGTGCCATCATAGAAACGCCTCGCCATCTTCACGACTGAAATCATCGGCCGTTCCGGGGTCCGATGCGGGAGTGCCGCGGGTGCGATAGGGAGAGATGTCGAGCACTTGCGTCTCTCCCAGGCCGAGATCGATATGGGTCGCCAGCAATGCGATCCCACCCCTTTGCAAATGCGCGCTGACTGTCGCGGTAAAGAGCGTGACCGATGGTGTATCGAGAGACACGGTTGGCTCGTCCAACAGCCAGATCGGACGATGGGTCACACAGAGCCTTGCGAGCCCCAAGCGGCGCTTCTGACCCGCCGACAGTTGACCGGCCGGACGGTCGGCGAGCGGCCAAAGGTCAAACGCGCTGAGGGCTGAAGCGATGTCACGATGCCCATAGATCCGCGCCCAGAACATCAGATTTTCGCGCACTGTCAGGGTCGCCTTGAGTCCATCCGCATGGCTGGAATAGGCAATGGCGTCCTGACCAGGGAATGCTGCGCCACGAACGGATGGCTGTAGCCCGGCTATCGTGCGCAGGAGCGTTGTCTTACCCGCGCCGTTTGGTCCACGCACAACACATGCGCTCCCGGCGTAAACACGAAACGATAGCCCCGCCAGGAGGGTAAGGCCGCCCCGTGCGACGCTTAGATCCTGGACGTGTAAAGAGCCAACGCGGGCTGTATCTGCATCGGTGGACGGGATCGCCATGGAGGGCGATTACCGAAGAAACCGCTGCTCCGAAAGGCCCGGACGGACATCCAGGACGCCGCAGGCGAGCGTCTACGCCGTGGTTACCAGACTGTGGGGCCATAGGCCTCATACGTCTCAGCAAACACGCAGGCGACTTGTGTCTAGCATCGTCTTCGCCGGTCCGGTCAGATGCGCCGGGTCGGGCGTTCCTTTCGCCAGAAGCGTATCAAACTGCGAAGGATCATTCCGTTGACGTCAACTCTGACACGATCCCGAAGGACCTACATGTGCGAAGCATCTGCGGCTGAGCGTAACCTCCCAGCATGCGCCGAAAGCCGGTTACGCGCCCATTGCAATCTGTGACTGGGTGGCAACTTCAGGCTCAGGATCGCGTAGAACGTATCCCCTGCCCCACACGGTTTCGATGTAGTTTTCGCCGCTCGTCGCGGCGGAGAGCTTCTTGCGTAGTTTGCAGATGAAGACGTCGATAATCTTGAGCTCCGGCTCATCCATCCCGCCATAGAGATGGTTGAGAAACATCTCCTTCGTCAGAGTTGTGCCCTTGCGTAACGAAAGAAGCTCCAGCATCTGGTATTCCTTGCCCGTCAAATGAACGGCACGCCCGTCTACTTCGACGGTCTTGGCATCAAG
>JBCCYI010000153.1:0-11588 GCA_039189975.1 Pseudomonadota bacterium | reverse complement strand
GCCTTCCGCGCCATGCAGCTGACGGGGATAGACACCGCGCTGCGCGGCTACGGCACCTTGCTCGAAAGGCCCCGGCTATGACCTTTGAAGACATCGCTTCCTTTGCGCTCAATCAGGACGACGTCCCCGTGCCCGCGCGCGCCATGGCCGCGACGCTCCTGCTCGACACGTTGGGCGTGGCGGCGGGCGCGGCGACCCTGGAGCCCGCTCGCATCGCGCGTGATCATGCGGTCGCCTTTCACGCCGCGGGCTCCGCCGAACACGCCGCGCGGCTGCTTTTTGACGGGCGCAGTGCCTCGATCCCGGGTGCTGCCTTCGCAGCCGCAACCCAGATCGACAACCTCGACGCACATGATGGTTACAACCCCACGCTCGGCCATATCGGCTGCGCCGTGGTCCCCGCGCTCTTCGCCTTTGCCGAGGCGCGCCCCGAGCTGAGCGGCCGCGATGCGCTTGCCGCCCTCGCCATGTCCTATGAGCTGGCCGCTCGGGCCGGGATCGCCCTCCATGCGACGGTCAGCGACTATCATACATCGGGCGCGTGGAATGCGCTCGGGGTCGCCGCGCTCGGCTGCCGCTTGCGGCGCGCGTCGCCCGACAAATTGCGTCAGGCCCTTGGGATTGCCGAATATCATGGACCGCGCAGCCAGATGATGCGCGAGATATCGCATCCCACAATGCTCCACGACGGGTCTGGGATGGGCGCTCTCGTGGGCAGCATGGCAACGGTGATGGCCGAAGCCGGTTTCACCGGCGCCCCGGCGCTCACGGTGGAAGGCCGGGAGGCCGCAGCGCATTGGCGCGACCTCGGCACCGACTGGACGATCACGCGCAATTACATCAAGCCCTACCCGATCTGCCGCTGGGCGCATGGCGCGCTCGACGCGCTCTCGCGTCTCATAGACGCGCATGAGGTCACCGCAGAGGAGATCGCGGCGGTGCACGTCAACACCTTCGCGCAGTCGGCAGCGCTCTTTGCCGGGATGCCGGAGACGACATCGCAAGCGCAATACTCGCTGCCGTTCGCCCTCGCCGCGCTTCTGATGCACGGCCAGCTGGGCCCCGACGAGATCACTGGCGCGCGCCTTTCGGATCCGGCTGTCGCCGCCCTGCTGCCAAAGATCACGGTGCGGGAGGTCGCGCGGCATTCCGAGCGGTTTCCCGCCGGGCGCTGGTCCGATGTAACGTTGACCCTGCGCGATGGGCGCACGCTTGCCTCAGGCGACGTGAACGCCCGCGGTGGGCCGGAAGCGCCACTGACCGACGCGGAGACCGAAGCGAAGTTTCACCGGATGGCCGCAAGCTTGGGACGGTCGCGGGCGGATGCGCTCTGGGCCATGCGCCACCGGCTTGTCGAGGACGATGCGCGCTTTAGCGAGCTCGCCCCTCTTGTTTACCCTGCGCCCGGAGCCTGATCATGTCGCCCTCCCCCCGCATCGTACTGGCCCACGGAACGACTGCTGCGCTCGAAACGCGGCTGCGTGCGAGATGCCCGCAAGCCGAGCTGCGCACCGCGCGCAGCTACGACGCGCTATCGGAGCTCTTGTCCAGCTTCAGGCCCGACATCGTTTATGCAGTGCGTTTTGCCGGAAACGAGGGCTTCCCCAGCGCTGCCCTCACAGGGCCGGGCGGACCTGCCTGGATCGCCAACGGGGGCGTCGGGACCGACCACCTCGGCCAGTGGGACACGCATCGGACGACCGTCACCAATGCCGCCGGGGTCGCGGCGGGGATGATGGCCGAATATGTGCTTGGCGGGTTCTTGCACTTCACGCTCGACGTTCCAGGGTTGCAGGCCGACAAGGCGGCAAAAGTCTGGGCCGAACGGAGGGTCCGGCCGTTGGCGGAGCAGACGCTGCTGATCGTCGGATTGGGCCAGACAGGGCAGGCCCTCGCGAAACGCGCCAAAGCCTTTGGAATGCGTGTGATTGGCACGCGGGCCCGTCCTCGGGAGATGCCACATGTTGACGAAGTTCACGCCGCCGGTGATCTTGCCGCACTGCTCCCGCGCGCGGATTTCATCGCGGTTGCGACGCCCCTGACCTCCGCCACGCGCGGGCTCATCGGCCCGGCCGAAATCGCTGCGATGAAGCCCGGTGTCGTCCTTGCGGATGTGTCGCGCGGCGGCGTGGTCGACCAGTCGGCGCTCCGCGTCGCCCTGACCGGAGGCCCCGTCGCCGCCGCCGTGCTCGATGTCTTCGAAGTCGAGCCACTGCCCGCAACGAGCCCCTTGTGGGAAACCGCGAATGTGCTGATCTCACCGCATTGTTCTTCGGTCCATGCCGGTTGGGAGGAAGCCTCGTTCGACATGTTTCTCGACAATCTGGACCGCTGGACCGAGGGCGCGCCGCTTCTCAACATCGTCGACCCGCAGCGGGGCTACTAGCACGCGCGGCGCGCCGTATGGCGCGCAGGGGCAGGCCATCGGATCGCTTGGACTCCGCGCCGAAATCTGACCAGATACGCGCATGCAGGATCTCAGAGACCTCGAATGCCTCGTGGCACTTGCACGCTACCGCCACTTTGCCCGGGCGGCCGAAGCCTGCGGGCTCTCTCAGCCCGCCTTCTCGATGCGCATCCGCGCGCTCGAGGACAGGCTTGGGGTCCGCATCGTGCGCCGCGGCAACCGCTTCGAAGGGCTAACACGCGAAGGCGAGAGCGTGCTCGCCCATGCCAAATCAATCATCGGCGAAGTGCGCGTGCTGGAGGCCGAGGTGAAAGCCGCGCGAGGCGAGATAGTCGGCTCGCTCTCCTTTGGGGTGATCCCCACGGCGTCGATCCACGCCGCCACCCTGTCGCACCAATTGCATGCGCGCCATCCGCGCGTGACAACGTCGATCCGCTCCACCAACTCGCTGGGTGTGCAGCACGGGGTGGAGGACGGCCTCTTCGACATCGGCCTGACATATTCCGACGGGATCGCGCAGGACCTGCTGCGCGTACGGCCGTTCTGTGAAGAACGCTACACGCTGCTTGCCCCACCGGCCTTGGTCGGCGAGGCCGACGCGATTTCCTGGAGCGACACCGCCGCGCTGCCACTGATCCTGCTCGATCCGTCGATGCAGAACCGGCGCATCGTCGATGGCGTGTTCCGCGAGCTGGGCGTCTTTCCGCGCGTCGTCGCGGAAACCTCGGGGTTCATGCCGGCGATCATCATGGCGAGCGAGGGCATGGGCGCGACGGTCATCCCGGACGTTCTGACGCGCATGGTCAGCCGTCCCGAGACGTTGCGCGCCCTGCCGCTTGTGGCGCCCGACGTCAGCCGCTCGATCAGTCTGGTCACCACGCGCAAGGGCAGCGCCATGCCGGCCTTGTTGGCGCTCTTGGACCTGCTGACCGATGAGACAGACCCACGATAAGCAAAACAAATCGTTCCTTCCGGTAATCGGATTTGATGATTCACCTGTCGGGTGCCATCGCTCGTATACCACGGTCGACGCGCGGGAGGGATCAATGGCACCGTTGGACGAACGCAAGGGCGTCTGGAAAGACAGCACCCAGCCAAAGCGCAAAGGGCGCAAGACTCCACGGGGCCGGCAAGTCGAGGATGGTGCGCGTTCAGAGGTGCTCGCGCTCCTCGGGGACCGTCCGCGCCGCCGAGATCTGTTGATCGAGCACCTGCACCTGATCCAAGACGCCTATGGCCACCTCTCGGCGGCTCACATCACCGCGCTGGCCGATGAGATGCGGCTCGCACAGGCCGAGGTCTATGAGGTGGCGACATTCTACGCCCATTTCGACGTCGTGCATGAGGGCGAGGCCCCGCCCCCGGCGCTGACGATCCGTGTCTGCGACTCCCTCTCGTGCGAGCTGGCAGGGGCCGAAACCCTGCGCGCCGCGCTGGAAGAGGGGCTCGACCCCGCCGAGGTGCGTGTGCTGCGCGCCCCCTGCATGGGCCGGTGCGACACTGCGCCGACGTTGGAGATCGGCCACCGCCATATCGACCATGCCACGCCGGAAAAGGTGCAGGAGGTCATCGCATCGGGCGACTTCCACGCCGAGATGCCCGATTATCAGGAGTTCGCGACCTACCGCGCGGCGGGCGGGTACGACACGCTGGAGCGCCTGCGCGCCGAAGCCGACTGGGACAAGGTGCAGGACACCATTCTCGAAAGCGGGCTGCGCGGCCTGGGCGGTGCGGGCTTCCCGTCGGGGCGCAAGTGGAGCTTTGTGCGAGCTGCTCCCGGCCCGCGCTTCCTCGCCGTGAATGGCGACGAAGGCGAACCCGGCACCTTTAAGGACAAGCTGCATCTCGAGACGGAGCCGCATCGGTTCCTCGAAGGCATGCTCATCGCCGCCGCCGCGATCGACGCCAAGACCTGCTTCATCTACATGCGCGACGAATACCCTGCCGGGATCGAGATCCTGCGGCGCGAGATCGCAGCGCTGGAAGACGTCGGTTTGATCTCCAGGGGATACATCGACCTGCGCCGTGGCGCCGGCGCCTACATCTGCGGCGAAGAAAGCGCGATGATCGAGTCGATCGAAGGCAAGCGCGGCCTGCCCCGGCACCGGCCGCCCTACGTGGCGCAGGTGGGTCTCTTCGGGCGACCGACGCTGGTGCACAATGTCGAGACGCTCTGGTGGATCGCCAAGATCTGCCGTGAGGGGCCCGAGGTGCTGAATACCACCGAAAAGAACGGGCGTGTCGGCCTGCGGAATTACTCCGTATCGGGCCGTGTGGCGCGGCCAGGCGTGTACCTGCTGCCCGCAGGCTCGACGATCACGGACATCATCGACGCGGCCGGAGGCATGGCCGAAGGGCATGCCTTCAAGGCCTACCAGCCCGGCGGTCCCTCCTCGGGGTTGCTGCCCGCCTCGATGAACGACATTCCGCTCGATTTCGACATGCTCCAGCCCCATGGCACCTTTATCGGTTCGGCGGCGGTTGTCGTGCTGTCGGACCAAGACAGCGCACGCGACGCCGCGCTCAACATGCTGAAATTCTTCGAGGACGAGAGCTGCGGCCAGTGCACCCCGTGCCGCGTCGGCTGCGGCAAAGCCGTCAAGCTGATGCAGGCGGAGACGTGGGACACCGAGCTTCTGGAGGATCTCTGCACCGTGATGGGCGACGCCTCGATCTGCGGTCTCGGCCAAGCCGCGCCCAACCCCATCCGCCTCACGATCAAACACTTCCCGGAGGAACTCTGATGGCTGACGGGTCGCACATCGCACAGGTCACCTTCGTGCTCGACGGGGAGCACGTGACCGTTCCCCAGGGCACCACGATCTGGGAGGCCGCGCATGGACGCGGGCTTATCATCCCGCATCTCTGCCACAGCCCCAAGCAGGGCTACCGGCCGGACGGGAACTGCCGCGCCTGTGTCGTCGAGATCGAGGGGGAGCGCACGCTGGCGGCCTCCTGCATCCGTGAGGCGAGCGACGGGATGGTGGTGCATTCCGCCTCCGAGCGCGCGGAAAAATCGCGCGCGATGGTCATGGAGCTGTTGCAGACGGATCAGCCGGACACCGCCCATGATGCCAGCTCGCACTTCCGCGACATGGCGGATCTGACGGGCGTGAGCGAGAGCCGCTTCCCCGCCAAGGAGCCGGAGCGCATCCCGCTGCTCGACGACAGTCATGTCGCCATGCGCGTCAATCTCGATGCCTGCATCCATTGCAACCTCTGCGTCCGCGCCTGCCGTGAAACGCAAGTCAACGACGTGATCGGGATGGCAGGCCGCGGTCATGATGCCCAGATCATCTTCGACCAGAACGACCCGATGGGCGCATCCTCCTGCGTGGCCTGCGGCGAGTGCGTTCAGGCCTGCCCGACTGGGGCGCTCATGCCGGCAACACTCCTGGATGACGCCCAGCAGGGCGACAGCCAGGCCCATGACCGGGAGGTCAAGAGTATCTGCCCGTTCTGCGGCGTCGGCTGCCAGGTCTCGTTCAAGATCAAGGACGACAAGATCACCCATGTCGAGGGCATCAACGGCCCGGCCAACGAGGGGCGGCTCTGCGTCAAGGGGCGCTTTGGCTTTGACTATATCCAGCACCCGCACCGCCTGACGGTGCCCCTGGTCCGGCGCGACGACGCGCCGCCAAAGGGGCTGAACGTCGACCCCGCGAACCCGTTCACCCACTTCCGAGAGGCCACCTGGGAGGAGGCTCTCGGTCGCGCGGCCATCGGACTTTTGGATCTGCGCGCGCGCTGGGGTGGCAAGACGGTCGCCGGGTTCGGGTCGGCCAAATGCTCGAACGAAGAGGCGTATCTCTTCCAAAAGCTCATCCGGCAGGCCTTTTCGCACAACAACGTCGACCATTGCACCCGGCTCTGCCACGCCTCGTCCGTGGCTGCGCTGATGGAGAATGTTGGCTCCGGCGCGGTTACCGCGACGTTCAATGAGATCGAGAACGCCGATGTGGCCATCGTCATCGGTTCGAACCCGACGGAGAACCACCCCGTCGCCGCCACCTATTTCAAACAATTCGCCAAGCGCGGCGGTGAGCTGATCATCATGGACCCACGCGCGCAGGCGATGAAGCGACACGCGGCGCACATGCTGCAATTCCGCCCCGGTGCGGATGTCGCGCTGCTCAACGCGATGATGAACGTGATCGTCGAGGAGAAGCTCTACGACCGGCAGTACATCGACGGTTTCACCGAAGGGTTCGACGGCTTCCAAAGCCACATCGCCCCCTTCACGCCGGAGCGCATGACAGAGATCTGCGGCATCGACCCCGAGACCGTTCGCACGGTTGCGCGCACCTTTGCGCGGGCCCGGGCGGGCATGATCTTCTGGGGCATGGGCGTCAGCCAGCACGTCCACGGCACCGACAATGCGCGCTGCCTGATTTCGCTGGCGCTACTCTGCGGCCACATCGGACGACCCGGCACTGGCTTGCACCCGCTGCGCGGCCAGAACAATGTGCAGGGCGCCTCCGACGCGGGCCTTATCCCCATGGTCCTACCTGATTATCAGAGCGTCGCGGATCCTGACATTCGCAGCCTCTTCAGCGAGATCTGGAAGGGCACCAAGATCGACGAAAAGCCGGGGCTGACGGTTGTCGAGATCATCGAGGCGATCCACCGCAGCGAGATCCGGGGCATGTATGTGCTGGGGGAAAACCCCGCGATGTCCGACCCGGATGTAGAGCACGCACGAGATGCGCTGGCGAAGCTCGAACATCTCGTCGTGCAGGATATTTTCCTCACGGAAACAGCAAATTACGCCGATGTGGTCTTTCCCGCCGCCGCTTGGCCCGAGAAAGACGGCACCGTCACGAACACCAACCGTCAGGTGCAGATGGGACGCCGCGCCGTGCCAGCGCCCGGTGAAGCGCGACAGGACTGGCAGATCGTTGTCGACTTTGCGAACGCTCTCGGCCTTCAGTGGGACTACAAGGCGCCCAAGGACGTCTTTGCCGAGATGAAGCTCTCGATGAAGTCGCTCAACAACATCACCTGGGATCGCCTCGAAACCGAGGACGCCGTGACCTACCCGAGCCTCAGTGAGACGGACCCAGGCCAGGCCGTCGTGTTCGGCGACGGGTTCCCGCGGAGCGATGGGCGGGCCAAGTTCACCCCGGCTCGCGTGACGTCTCCCGCAGAGGTACCGGACGCCGCCTTCCCCTTCATCCTGATCACCGGACGCCAGCTTGAGCATTGGCACACGGGCTCGATGACCCGCCGGACCAATGTGCTCGACACGCTCGAACCGTCGCCCTACGTGGCAGTTCATCCAGCAACCCTGCGCAAGCTGGGTGTGGAGCCGGGCGGCATGATCCGCCTGACAACGCGCCGGGGCACGTTAACCCTGGCCGCACGGGCCGACAGGGCCGTGGCCGAGGACTGCGTCTTCATGCCATTCGCCTATGTCGAAGCCGCGGCCAATACGCTCACGAACCCGCAACTCGATCCCTACGGCAAGATCCCGGAGTTCAAGTATTCCGCCGTGCGCGTCGAGCCCGCCGATGCCGCCACGCTGGCCGCCGAATAGGCCTGCGCGGCGCTCAGGGCGAACGGCGGACAACGCGGCGCGCGCGGAAGACTGGCATCAGGCCCGCCAGCCCGTCACGGGGCTCCAGTGAGAGCGCCCCCCCTGTCGCACAGCAACAGGCCCGCCGCCCGGCGTGTCTCAATCATGTGATCGTCGCGGATGCGCGCTTTCGATCCGACTGCGGCTCGTGTAGCACTGTAACCCCAAGCATGTCCGTGGGAGGGGACAGTGCCGCTTGCCTTCTCGCACAATGCGGCCCTCGTGGCCGCGTCGTTCGCCATTGCCCTGATGGCCGGGTTCGCGGGCCTTTCGGTGACGCGTGGAGCATCCAAGTCTCCGCCAGCCACGCGCAAGGCGCTTGTTGCGCTCTCCTCCGTGCTGCTCGGCGGCGGCATCTGGTCGATGCATTTTGTGGCGATGCTCGGCCTGCAGTTGCCCGTGCTTTTCTTCTACGACGCGCTTACGACGCTGATTTCCGCGCTGACCGGGATCCTCTTTGTCGGCCTTTCCCTCGTCATCCTGCATTTCCGGGACAGGACCTCCACAAGCATCATTCTTTCGGGGCTGATCCTGGGTGGAGGGATCTTGTGCATGCACTTCATCGGGATGAGCGGCATGGAAGCATGCCGGGCCGTCTACACACCCGGTGGCATCGCCCTCTCCGTGGCGCTGTCCCTGATCCTGGGGACGCTGGCCGTATGGGTCGCCTACGGGGAGCGCACGCGGCGCAACATCCTGTTGGGCACCCTGTGCTTCGCGCTCGCCGTGGTGTCGCTGCATTTCGTCGCGATCGCAAACACCAGCTTCTTCGCCGTGCCGCTCGAAAACGGGCCAACCCTGGCGTTGAGCAATGAAGCGCTGGCGATGATCGTGACGCTTTGCGCCTTTGCGATCTGTGGCGGGTCACTCCTTGCCGGCGCTACGTTCTTTCCGGGCGCATCCGCGCCAGCAGGTCCGCCGGTGGAGCATGCGTCGCCGCCCGACGACCCCGGCGTCGAGATAGCTCCGCCCCTGGCGCCTCCGGCAGAGGCGAAACCACCGCTTGTCTTCCGCAGCAGCCACGATCCCGCGCCAGTCACGATCCCTTACGAAAAGAACGGTCGGACCCTCTTTGCCGAGGCGGCCCGTGTGGTCGCGTTCCGCGCGGAGGGGCACTACACGTTCATCTATCTTGAGGACGAACGCGTCCTTTGCCCCTGGTCAATCTCGGAGGCCGAGCAGCGCCTCGAAGGGTCGGCCTTTTTGCGTGCACACCGCAGCTACCTGATCAACCCGGCCTTCGTCACCGAGTTTGAACGGCGTAAAGACACGGGCGTGACCTTCTTTCATGGCGTCTCATCGCTGGAGAAAGCCCCGGTCAGCCGCAGCCGGCTCCCCGAGGTGCGGGACGCTCTGGGCCTTTAACGGCGCTCCGGCGCATCGCCCTGCTGGCTGCGCACAACAGATCTCTTTCCTGGCAGTTCTGGTCGCGCGAGGCGCTCCAGTGCGTCCGCTCTGCGCGATGCGCCGCTCTGCGACCGGCGGCAACGGCGTCGTTCGTGCAGGATAATCGCATTTCGTGCACGGCGCGGCGTCTGCCACGCAATTCCCGTTCGACGACGGCATGCAGCGGAATACCTTTGTCACTGCGCCATTGGAGCGCACCGAGGCGCGCAAGACGCAACCCAGGGAGGACACATGATACCAGCGGCGTTCGAGTACCATCGCCCGGCCGATATTTCGGCCGCGCTCGCGGTACTCCAGGAGCATGGAGACGAGGCACGGGTGCTCGCCGGCGGCCACAGCCTTATCCCAATGATGAAGCTGCGCATGGCCGACATCGAGCATCTCGTCGACCTGCAGGACATCGGTGAGCTGAAGGGCATCACGGTGGAGGGCCGTGACGTCCGCATCGGCGCGATGACCACACAGCATGAGCTGATCACAAGCGCAGACATTGCCCGCGTGGCCCCGATCCTCCATGAGGCGGCGCTGCAGATCGCGGATCCACAGGTCCGCTACATGGGCACGGTCGGCGGCAACATCGCAAATGGCGATCCGGGCAACGACATGCCGGGACTGATGCAGTGCCTGGACGCAACCTTTCATCTTATCGGCCCCGGCGGCGCCCGAACGGCCCGCGCGCGCGAGTACTACGAAGGCGCATACATGACCGACCGCGAAGAGGACGAGATCCTTAGCGCGATCACCTTTGTCGCGCCGGACGGCGGCTACGCCTACGAAAAGCAAAAGCGCAAGATCGGCGACTACGCCACCGCTGCCTGTGCCGCGATTGTAAAGATGGAGGGCGGTGTGTGCTCTGGCGCGGCAATTGCCATGACCAACCTCAGCGATACGCCGATCTTCTCGGATGAGGCCGGAGCTGCGCTCGTCGGAACGCCGTGCGACGCTGCAACGATCGACGCCGCGGTGGCCGCAGCCAAAGCCGCCATCGACCCCGCCGAAGACAACCGCGGGCCAGTCGAATTCAAGATGCACGTCGCGGGCACAATCATCCGCCGCGCCATCGAACGTGCCATCGGTCGCGCGTAAGGGAGCCAGACATGGGAAAGCAACACTACCAGATCACCGTCAACGGTGAGGCCAAAGACGTGCTCGCCGAACCGCGCGAGCTGCTGATCCACACCCTGCGCGAGCAGCTCGATCTGACCGGCCCGCATATCGGCTGCGAGACGTCCCATTGCGGGGCCTGCACCGTCGATATCGACGGGAAGTCCGTGAAGTCCTGCACCGTCTTCACCGCTCAGGTCGCGGGCAAGGATATCACCACGATCGAAGGGCTGGGCTCGCCGGACGGTCTCCACGTGCTGCAGGACAAGTTCCGCGAGCACCATGGGCTTCAGTGCGGCTACTGCACGCCGGGCATGATCACCCGTGCTCACCGCCTGCTGCAGGAAAACCCGAACCCGACCGAGGAAGAGGTCCGCTTCGGCATGGCTGGCAACCTTTGCCGCTGCACCGGCTACCAGAACATCGTGAAGTCGATCCTCGCCGCCGCTGAGGAAATGAACGCCGCGAACGAGACGCCCCGCGTGGAGGCCGCAGAATGAACGATATGACCCCTCCCAGCCGCGAGGAACGCATCGAGAGCCTCAAGGGCCTCGGCAGCTCGCGCAAGCGCGTTGAGGACGCGCGGTTCACGCAAGGCAAGGGCAACTACGTCGACGACATCAAGCTGCCCGGCATGCTCTTCGGCGATTTCGTCCGCTCCCCCTATGCGCACGCCCGGATCAAGAGCATCGACACCGAAGCGGCCATGGCCGTGCCGGGCGTGCTTGCCGTTTTGACGGCGGCCGACCTTGAGCCCTTGGGCCTCCACTGGATGCCGACGCTCGCGGGCGACAAGCAGATGGTGCTTGCCGATGGCAAAGTGCTTTATCAGGGCCAGGAAGTTGCCTACGTCGTCGCGACTGACCGCTATGCGGCCGCCGACGGATGCGAGGCGGTCGAGGTCGAATACGAAGAGCTGCCCGTGGTCGTCGACCCGTTCAAGGCGATGGAGCCTGACGCGCCAGTCCTCCGCGAAGACCTTGAGGGCAAGATGGAAGGGGCACATGGCCCCCGCAAGCACCACAACCACATCTTCACCTGGGAAGCGGGCGAAAAAGAAGCCACCGAGCAGGTGCTGGGCGCGGCCGACGTCGT
>JBCCYI010000152.1:0-11712 GCA_039189975.1 Pseudomonadota bacterium | reverse complement strand
GGGAAGACGCCGCTGCGCCACGCGCAACGGGTCCAGCCCAGCGAGACTCACGCCGCCGAGCGCCGCCGCAACGCACGCGTCGTCGGCCCGCTCGAGCAAGAGCCCGATCCCCAAGGCACGCAGCCGCCGCCCCACTTCGGTCTGTGCCAGGGCGACCGCCGGAACCCCAGCGACCCCGCTTTCGTAGAACCGGTTCGGCAGAAGCCAGTCCGAGTTCGCGCCCGCCTCATAGCAATCGACCAACCACGCCAGATCCACGGCGCCATAGATAGCGGGCAGCTCGTCGGGGTAGGTGTAGGGCCCGGCAAAGCGTAGGTCCGGGTTCGCCGCGACGATCCGGTGAAACTCCGGCACAGCGTCGTACGCGGGGCGCCCGCGCAGGATCACCTCATAGCGGCCGGGCGCCCCTTTCGTCAGCCGGTCCAGGAGGTGGAGCGACCGACGGCACCGCAGCATCCCGAAGCATCCAATGCGGATAGCCCGCGATGGCGCGGTTGGCGGCCGGACTGCCGCAGCGCCTGTCGGCGGATAGTTCGGCGGAACCTTGTTTTCGACAAGGGCCACCGGCGCCGCACACTGCCCGTAGGGGTCGAAGTAGGCCCGCACAAAGCCCGGCGAGGACACCAGCAGAAGATCGACACCCCGCGCGAGCCATCGCTCGACGCGTCGCAACAGGCGTGCCACCGGGCGTGGCCCGACGAGCAGCCGGTGGATGTCGAGCACCTCATAGGCCAGCGCCACGCGCGGCCCCGGTCCGAAGGCGTGCTGCAGCGGCACCGCGAGCGCCAGCGTCTCGAGGTTGCGGGCGAGGATCGCATCCGGACGCGCGCCCTGCGCCAGATCCGGGTGCGGACGCAGCCTGCGGTGAAGCACCGCCCACGCCCGCTCGACCATCCGCCCGTTGTGCGTGCGTCCCAGAACGCGCGCGGGCCCCGGCAAGGCGCCGTCCCCGCGCCGAAACCCGGCAAGATCAACAGACGCCCCGCCCCGCTGCAACATTTCCACGCGCCGCCATACCGCCGGATCGTCGAGATCGTGCACGAGATAGAGGATTCGGCGCGCAGGTCTGTCCGTAGGACCCGCCGTCACCGTTGCGCACGCCGGGCGCGTCGAGGGAGACACGCCACCGAGTTGAGCCACCGCGGCTCTCTGCCCTGTCATCGATCATGCCTCCCGTCAAAGAAGCGCGGTCCCCGCAGAGAACCTGACCCTCCGATGGTGAGAGATCAAAGCCGTGGCGACGCGTCGGCAAGGCTCAGCCAAATCCCCCCGCACCATGAGCGGAAAACTGTTCAGATCACCGCTCGCAAAGGCCCGCACAATCAGAACGTGCAGGGACGGCTGTTCCCCGTCTTGGCAAAGCCGCCCGGTCGTGCACGCTCGGCACGGAGCGCACGACCGCTCCGCACGACGCCCGCCTGCCGTGATCCCTCGGGCACGCACCCGACCCGATCCGCCCACCAAACCGAGACCGGAGTTTCCGACCCTGCGCATGTCCGATGACCTCGTCGACACCCCCAAGGAGACAAGCTACCGCGACACCGTCGTGCGCGGCGGGGTTCACACCGCGTTGAGCCAGGTCGTCACGGTGGGCTGCCAGATCAGCTCGGTGCTGATCCTGTCGCGGCTCCTCAGCGCCAAGGACTTTGGCCTTGTTGCCATGATCGGGCCGATCATCGCGTTTCTGTCGATGTTCAAGGAGATGGGCCTGCTGCAAGCGGTGATCCAGAAGCGCGACCTGACCTATGCCCAGCTCAACGCGCTCTTCTGGATCAATACCGGTGTCAGCCTCGTGCTCACGCTCCTGCTGATCCTCAAGGCACCGCTTGTCGCAGCGTTCTTTGGCGAGCCGGAGCTGACATGGCTGGTGCGCGTGATGGCGATCAACATGCTGCTGACCGCCCTCGGCGCGCAGCATTACGCGCTCCTGAACCGCCACATGATGTTCGGCCGCATCGCCTTTAGCGCGGGCAGCGTCGCCGTTGCCACGCTCGCCGTGGCCATCACGTGGGCGGTGGTCGCGCCGTCTGCCTGGGCGCTCGTGGCGGGCTCCTTCGCGGGCTCGATCCTCGGCTGCGTGCAGGTCTGGCACTGGATCCCGTGGCGCCCCGGCCGCCCCGCCCTTGCGCGCGGTACGGGCGATCTCATCGGTTTCGGCGCCGGGGTCACGGGGTTCAAACTGGCGAACTTCTTCTCCCGCAACCTCGACACGCTCCTCATCGGGCGGGTCTGGGGCGGCACCGCGCTCGGCTACTATGACCGTGCCTATAAGCTCCTGCTCTTCCCGCTCAATCGCGTCGCCCAGCCGATGAGCCAGGTCATGGTGCCCGTCCTGTCGCGCATGCAGGACGAGCCGCGGCGCTATGCACATGCCTTCTTCCGCGTCTTCGGCCTGATGCAGCTCGCGATCCTGCCGGGCGTTGCCGCGCTCACGGCCCTGGCCGAAACCGCCGTGCCGCTCCTCCTTGGCCCGCAATGGGCGCCGAGCGCGCCGATCTTCGCGGCCCTCGGCATCGCCGGGCTCACGCAGACGCTCTCCAACCCGACGGGATGGCTCTTCATCAGCCAGGCCCGCACGACGGAGATGGCCTGGTGGGGCCTCGTCTCGGCCATCGTCACCTGCGCGGCCTTCGTCTGGGGCGTGCGCCACGGGGTGACCGAGCTCGCGATGGCCTATGCGGCGGTGACGGTGCTGAAGCTCTACCCGCTCTGGTGGCTCGTCACGCGCAAAGGCCCGATCACGCGCGACAGCATCGCGCGCCGCATCCTGCCCGTCTTCTGCGCCGGGATCACGGGCTACGCCGTCCTGCGCCTGTCCGCGTCGGCCCTGCCCGAGCCCGCGCTCGCCAAGGTGCTGGCGGGCACGCTCCTCTGCTACGGCCTCTTCGCCGCCGTCTTCGCCCTCAGCCGCTACGGCCGCGACACGCTCACGGAGGCCGCGACGCTCTCCCGCCTCGCGCTCCGCCGCCTGCTGGCGCGCCGCGCAAAACACGTCGCATGAGACGGGCGCCCGCCCCTCAAAACGCGACCCCAAAAGGCAACGCCAAAGACCCCGGAGACCCAAACACAGGAGCAAAGCCCATGACCCTCGTCCAACAGACCACCGACATGCTCCGCTGGCGCCTCGCGCCTGACCGGATGATCGACCGCGCCCGCCCGCGTCCCGACCCCGATCTGGAGGCTGTCTACCTCAGGCGCGGGCTGATCCTGATCCACATCCCCAAGACCGCTGGAACCTCCGTCGAAGACGCGCTCTTCGGCCACCGGGTTCGTCACCGTGACTGGCGCGAGATCCGCGACCTCTGCCCGCGCGCCTGGGGCGCCTTGCCCAAAATCGCCGTCGTCCGCGATCCGGTCGAGCGGTTCCTGTCGGCCTACGACTACCTGCGCGGGGGCGGGCGCAACGCAACGGACCGGGGCTTTGCCGCCGCCATGATCGGGGCTCAGCCGGTGACGCGGATCGTCGACCGTCTCAGCCAGCGCTTGGCCTATCGCAAGCGCGTACAGAGCTACTTTCACTTCCGGCCACAGCGCCAGTATGTCTGCGATGACACCGAGCAGCTCCGGGTCGACTGGCTTATTCCCTTTTCGCAGCTCGCCGAGGGGCTTGAGGCGCTCGCCGGGATTGCGCCCGCCACGCTGCGCCACGCCAACACGACGCGCGGGCCGCGCACCGACCGGACCGCCCTGCCTCAAGAGACGCTCGTCCAGATCCGGCGCCTCTACGCGGGCGACGTCACGCTATTCGACACGGCCTGCACCCGCTGGGCCGAAACCCGCCCTACGCACCGGCGCCTCCCGCCCATTGCGCCTGAGACCCCGCACAGCGCGCCGTTGAAGGACGTGGCTTGGGGCACACCCGATGATTCCGCCATCCCCGCTCCCACGCGCGCTTCAACAAGAGCGGCCAGCCCCGCAGCCGCCCGCTGACCCAGATCCCAGGAGGCCCCATGCGCATACTTTTTGCCGGTGGCAACGGCTGGCTGCCCGAGGCCAGCGGTGGCACGCAAAACAGCACGGACCATCTGATCCGCCAGAGCATGGCCGAGGGCCATACCTGCGCCGTCTACTGCGGCTTCGCGGGGCGCGGTGTCTTCGGCCTGCGCATGAAGGTCCAGCGCAAGCTCACCGGGCGCCCGTTCAGCGTGGACCGCAGCCAGGGCTACGACGTGATGCGCATGTGGGAGCCGTGGGACCCGGCCTGCATAAGCGCCGCCGTCGCGCAGTTCCGCCCCGACGTTGTCGTCGTCCAGACCCGGCGATCGGCCCCGCTCGGACAGGCCTTTGCCGCGCTCGGGCTGCCGGTGGTGCTCTACCTGCGCAATGTCGAGTTTTCGGAGAACGAGGGCGATGTCAGCGCCATCCCTGGCGCGCAGTTCATCGCCAATTCCAGCTTCACCGCCGAGACCTACCGCAATGCCTACGGGATCGACTGCACAATCATCCCGCCCACGATCGACCGCGCCGCTTATCGCACGCCGACGACGCGCGAGGTTGCGACCCTCGTCAACATCCACCCCAAGAAGGGCTACGAGATCGTGCGGGACATGGCGCGCGCCTGTCCCGACATCCCGTTCCTGTTCGTCGAGGCCTGGACCTTGTGGGACGAGCTCTTTGCCCGGATCGCCGACGAGATCGACGCCCTGCCCAACGCCACCCTCATGCGGCGCACCTCCGACATGTCGCAGGTTTACGGGCGCACCCGCGTCCTCATCGCCCCCAGCCAGTGGGAGGAGGCCTGGGGCCGCGTCGCGTCCGAGGCCCAGTACAGCGCGATCCCCGTCCTCGGCTCCGACAGGGGCGGCCTGCCCCAGGCCATCGGCCCAGGCGGGCTCGTCCTGCCGCATGATGCGCCGGTGGCGGAGTGGGTCGCGGCCCTGCGCCGGCTTTGGGATGATAGCGCGCACTACGCCGCACTGTGCGAAGCGGCCGACCGCCACGCCGCCCGCCCAGAGCTCGACTTCCGGCGCCAGCACGCAACCTTCCTGTCCGTCTTGCGGGACGCCTGCGCCGCCGCGCCGCCCGACGGCATGTCCGCGCCAATGCGCGCACCCCACGCCCGGGCAACGGCGCAGGAGCCCGCACGGACCACGGGCGAGTGAGGCCCCCATGAACCTTTGCTTCTCCGTGTCTCGCTTCCCGGTCCCGTCGCAAACGTTCGTTCTGGCCCAGGTGCTCCACGCGGTACGCGCCGGGCACGACGTGACGGTGGCCTGCGCCGTTCACGACACTGCCGCGCCGCTCTCCGACGCGGAGGCACGGGCGCTCTCGCAGGTGCGGATCGTGATCTGGCCGCCCCCCGCGCCTGCCTGGGCCACGCTCCTGCCCACCGCGCAAAGGGACCGCGCCCTGGCCCGCCGCGCGCGCGACGCCTGGCGACGCACGGTCCGCGCGATCCGGCCCGACGTCGTGATCGCCCATTTCGGCTACCGCGGCGCCGCCGTCGAGCGCGCCCAACGCGGCTGGCCCGACGCACCACCCCTCGTCACGATCTACCACGGGCGCGACGTCAGCGTCGAGTACACCCGCAACCGGATGGCGAAGTACCGCGCGCTCCTCCAAAACGGCACGCTCCACCTGCCCGTCAACGCGGTCTTTGCCCGGCAGCTCGTGGCCTGTGGCGCGCGCCCCGAACGGGTGCGCACCCATCACCTCGGCATTCCGGTCGCCAGCTACCCGTTCACGCCGCCCTGTGCTGCCAAACCCCGAAACACCCCGTTCCGACTGATCTCGGTCTGCCGTCTGGTCGAAAAGAAGGGCCTCGACATTGCCCTCACCGCCCTCGCCCAGCTCCGCTCGGCGCATCCCGCGCTCGACTGGCGCTACGAGATCGGCGGCGAGGGCCCCTTGGAAGACACGCTCAAGGCCCGAACCCATGCGCTCGGCCTCTCCGACCGTATCCGCTTTCTGGGCCTGCTGCCCCACACCGAGGCCCTGCGCCGTATCGCCGAGGCCGACGCTTTCCTGCTGCCCAGTGTCACCGCCCCCGACGGCGATCAGGAAGGCATCCCCATCACCTTGATGGAGGCGATGGCGCTCGGCACCCCGGTCTGCACCACGCGCCATTCCGGGATCCCCGAGCTTGTCAGGCATGGACAAACCGGCCTGCTCTCCGACGAGTTCGATGCAAGCGGGCTGTGCGCCAATCTCCTCACCCTGCTGTCGCCCGACCTCTCCGCTGCGACAACGCTCGCCCTCGCCGCCCGGCGCACCGTTGAACACGCGTTCAACCAGGACATCCAAAATGCCCTGCTTCTCCAACTTTGCGCAGGCCGCGGCGCCTCAAGCGGGCGAGGCACCGCAAGAGCCCTGACGCGAACGGACCGCTGAGTTGACGGGCGGTGGGCGCAGCCGGACCCGTCGCGAAAACACCCGCTACGGTGATGCGACCACGGTGGGGCAGGGGCCCCCAATCGGCATGCGGCGCGGCCATCCCGGGCCCGAACGCTGTCCTAATGTCGTCTGACCGCGCAAACGACGACACGACGCCAGAGACGTCCCGGCACCCTTCAGGAGCGATCAGACCCGTGCGTGGACCGACGACACCAACGTGGTGAGGGACCGGCAGAAGACCCAGGCCGAGGCGGCCAAGAGGCTTCAGATGGTGGTGGCGCGAGCGATGAGGCGAAACTGCTGGCAAACACCAAAAGAGCACCCGCGCGATGAAGCCAAAGACGCGCTCCGCGACAGTAGCACCTGTGACCTCTATAGTCTCGGCGCCACATGCGATCGAGCAAGGTTCAGGGCACCGGACAGGCGGGGCGCTCCACGTGACCCGGCCGCAGGGTCCTAGGGGTTGATGTCGTCGCGCGGAATGCCGACGGCGTCAGGACTTCGGTAACGGGCCCACATCCGTCAAGGGATTTCGGCCACCCGATGTGATCCCGCCTGCAGGCTCCTTTGGCTCCGTTGATCCGCCCGCCATCTTGCGGCTCTTGGATACGGCCCTTTCGGAACATGCTGCGGTGCATGGTCAGCGCGCGGGCTGACAACATGATGTCGCCCCGATGCAGGTCCGGGGTACCCATCTCCTGAGTGCACCCTGTCGCTGGCGACCAGTCTGACCACGTTATCACGGGAACCGCGCCGCTTTGGGTCCTCGAAAGCCTGCGATCGGACAGGCAGACCTGTCTGGACAGGGAGGGCGCATGGCGCAGCTGAGGCCATTCTGGGTGCGGTCGGAGCGCTGGATCATGAGGCCTCCAAGAGCCGTCGCACGAACTGGATCTCTCCCACGACAACGGGCCCCGCGCGATGGGTGTGGCCGCGTTAGATCGTCTAAGGCGTTTCGATCCGCCGAAAGCTGCCCTGGCGACGTCCGAGCAGCCGCGTGAGAGAAGCGTGGTCGCTCTCGATCGCAGTGTTGCACCACAAACGGTCGATACGCCGCACGCGGTCGCAGACAAGCCGGGTGGTGCGCGCTGCGCGCGCCACTGGCAATCCGAACCGTCATACAGCACTCACCTGGCAAGGGATCTTCGGTGTAACGTAGGCTGATGGGGTGTGTGACGCGGCTTGCGCGACAGCCAGATGCCATCTTCATGCATTCACGTGCCAACCGTCTCGGGTGAGACCTTGAGGCCGGGCGGTTCGGCCAGCATCGCAGCCGCCAAGAGCGGCCCAAACCCCGCGTGGTTCTCCATCATCGCCGACGGCGCGTCGTCACGCCTGGCATGAGGGATGACGGACCCTAGCGACGGGCCTCCCCGTGAAATGGATGATCTCCGGGCTGGATCCGAGCCCCTTAAGCAGGTGGGGCGGGTGAAGATCCCGCGCGTTTCTTCGCCGTGACTCGCCCAAGGCCCGGCGTCCCCGAAAGGACCGGCGCGACCGCTGGATCTTTGGGGCGAAACGGATGCTCAGACCGAGAGGCAGACGTACTTCATTTCGAGGTATTCCTCGATCCCGTGGTGCGATCCTTCGCGCCCGAGGCCCGACTGCTTGACCCCGCCGAACGGGGCGGCCTCCGACGAGATGATGCCCGTGTTCACCCCGACGATGCCGTAGTCGAGCGCCTCGGACACGCGGGTCACCCGGCCCAGGTCATTTGCGTAGAAATAGGCGGCGAGGCCAAAGATCGTGTCGTTCGCCATCTCGACCGCGTCCGCGTCGTGCGCGAAGCGGAAGAGCGGCGCGAGCGGGCCAAACGTCTCTTCCGTCGCAAAGATCATGTCGCGCGTCGCCCCGGTCACCACCGTTGGCTGAAAGAACGTGCCCTCGGCTCCCTCGCGCGCGCCGCCGGTGATCACCTTGGCTCCTTTGGCCTCGGCATCGGCGAGGTGGGTTTCCACTTTCGTGATCGCGTCTTCGTCGATCAGCGGGCCGATCTCTACGCCGTCGTCCATGCCGTTGCCGACGGTCAAGGCCGCGACCCTGGCCGCGAACTTCTCCGCGAACTCGTCGTAGACGCCGTCCTGCACGTAGATGCGGTTGGCGCAGACGCAGGTCTGCCCAGCGTTGCGCATCTTGCACAGGAGTGCCCCCTCGACCGCGGCGTCGAGATCGGCGTCGTCAAAGACGATGAAGGGCGCGTTCCCGCCGAGCTCCATCGTCGCCTTCTTCACCGTATCGGCCGATTGCCGGAGCAGGATCCGGCCGACCTCGGTGGAGCCGGTGAAGGTGATCTTGGCGACGTCCGGGCTCTCGCAGAACGCCTGCCCGATCTGCGGCGCGTTGGCATAGTCCGAGGGCAGGATCGAGAGAACGCCCGCCGGGATACCGGCCCGCGTGGCCAGCACGCCAAGCGCCAGCGCGGAGAGCGGCGTCTGCTCCGCCGGGCGGACGACCATGGCGCAGCCGGCTGCCAGTGCAGGCGCAGCTTTGCGCGTGATCATCGCGTGGGGAAAGTTCCACGGCGTGATCGCCGCCGTCACACCGACCGGCTGCTTGATCACCTGAATGCGTTTGTCCGGCGCGTGGCCCGGGATGGTCTCGCCATAGACACGCTTGGCCTCCTCGGCGAACCACTCGACGAAGGCGGCCCCGTAGGCGATCTCGCCCTGCGCTTCCGCCAGGGGTTTGCCCTGCTCCGCCGTCAGGATCATCGCCAGATCGTCCTGCGCGGTCATGATGAGGTCGTACCAGCGGCGCAGGATCTGGCTGCGTTCCTTGGCCGTCCTCGCGGCCCAGTCCTTTTGCGCGGCCTTCGCGGCGGCGATCGCTCGGTGGGCCTCGGTCCGCGAAAGATGCGCAACCTCCGCGATCACCGCGCCCGTTGCAGGGTTCGTGACCGGGAAGGTCGCGCCGTCGTCCGCGTCCACCCATTCCCCCGCGAGATAGGCGCGGGTGGCGAGGAGCTCCGGGTCCGAAAGCCTGGTCTTGAGGCTGTCGTGGGCGTCGAGCATGCGTGGTTCTCCTGGTGGCCGCGCTTCGGGGCGCGTTCGGACGGGGCAGCGGTAGAGTAGTCAGGCGTTGGGATGCAAAAGCGCAGGGCCCTCCGGATCCAACCAAAGCCCTTTAGCGCGTGGGCGGGCCACCAAGGCGGCGGCCCGCCGCTCGTGTTAGCCTCCGAGGGCGGCCTGGAAGCGCCGCAGATACTCCGTGGCTTCCGGCTGGTCGGTGAGGATCACATCCCAGCTCTTGCGCGCAGCGTCCATCAGCGGCGCCATCTCCGGCTCGATGATCTCGACACCCATCTCCCGCGCCGTGTCCATGCCCGCGTCGGCCAGCCCGTCATGAGCGTCGATGCCCACTGCGATCGCCTCGGACGCGGCGGTCTGGATCAGCTCCTGAACGTCCGCCGGCAGGCCCTGCCACCAGCTGTCCGAGAGCACCATGACCGTGGTCGACTGGTGCGCCTTGGTCATCGTGTAGGACGTCACCACCTCGACGAACTTGTCCGCGACAAGCGCGTCGGGGCTGATCTCGATCGCGTCCACGACGTTGTTGGAGAGCGCCATGAAGAGTTCGCCATAGGACATCGGCGTGGGCTGCGTGCCCATCGCCTTATAGGCCTCGACGAACCCGGGCGTTGGCAGAACGCGGATCTTCAGGCCCTCCATATCCTCGACCCCGCCGACACGGGCAGGATCCTTGGACGCGACGGACCGCTCGTAGATCGAGCCGAAGCCGAGGCCGTACATGCCGTACTCGCCCAGCAGATCGAGCATCTCGCGGCCCATGTCACTTTGCAGGATCTCATAGGCCTGGCTCTTGTCCTCAAAGAGATAGGGCAGCGACAACACGCGGTAGGCGGGGACAATCGTCTCCAGCGTGGAGCCGCCCACGAAGCCACCGGTCAGGATACCCGTCCGCATCGACTGGATCGCGCGGCCTTCGTTCCCGGCCGCCCCGCAGCACTGGATCTCGACCGCAATGTCGCCGTTGGAGCGTTCTTCGACGAGCCGTTTGAACTCGTTGAGCGTGACCTGATAGGGGCTCTGGTCGCTCAGAACGTGGGCCATCGTCATCGTGTAGGTCTGGGCGCTGGCGGCCCCTGCGGTCAGCACCGCGGCCGCCGCCAGTCCGAAAAGGTGACGCGTGAAGCTCATGATATCTCTCCCTGTTGACAGTCTTGGTTAGCGGAGCAGTGCGAGCGACAGGCCCGGCACGTAGGTGATGATCATCAGGTTGGCGATCAGGACCATCAGGAACACCGCGAGCGGACGCATCAGCTGCTCCATGCTGATGCGCGCGATCCCGCACGCGATGAACAAATTCACCCCGACAGGCGGGGTCACCATTCCGACCGCAAGGTTCACGATCATGATCAGGCCGAAATGCACGGGATCTATCCCGTAGCTGACGGCGATCGGAGACAGGATCGGCCCGAGGATGACGATCGCGGCGAACGTCTCCATGAACATGCCGACGATCAGCAGGAACACGTTAACCAGCAGAAGGAAGTAGATCGGGTTGTCCGTGATCGCGGTCAGAAGCTGCCCCAACTGCTGTGGCGCGCGCAGAAGGTGCAGGGCAAAGGCAAACATGGCCGCGAAGGCGACGATGATCATGACGACCGACGACGTGACCGCGGCGCTCGCGAAGATGCGCGGAAGGTCACGCAGCTTCAGGTCGCCATAGATCAGAACCCCGAGGATCAGCGCATAGAAGACGGCGACCACCGCCGCCTCGGTCGCCGTGAAGATGCCGCCAAAGATCCCGCCCAGGATGATGACCGGCAACAGCAGCGAGAGCGAGGCGCGCCAAAAGGCATGCCCGGCCTCGCGCGCCCAGGGGCCGAAGCGGAAGGGCACGCGCTCGCCGTAGCCCATGATCCAGGCCATCAGGATGGCGGTCGTCATCAGCGAAATGCCAATCATCAGACCCGGCAGAAAGCCCGCGATGAAAAGATCAGTGATCGAGACCCCGGTGATGACACCGTAGATCACCATCGCAACCGAAGGTGGAATGATGACCCCCAGTTCGCCAGACGACGCTGTCGTCGCGGCGCTGAAGGGACGCGGATACTTCTGCTTCTCCATCTCCGGGATCAGCATCGAGCCGACCGCCGCTGCCGTCGCGGCGGACGACCCCGAGATCGTCGCAAAGAGCATCGATGTCATCACAACGGCGATGGCGAGCCCGCCCCGGACCCAGTTCACCAGCGCCTTGGCGAAGGTGACGAGACGCTCCGCGATGCCGCCGTGTTGCATCAGCTTGCCGGCCAGCACGTAGAGCGGCAGGGCCATCAGCGCAAAGCTGTCCAGCGCATCAAAGACCACCTGCGGGATCGCGATAAACGGAATGCCCTTGTCGACGAGTGTGGCGAGC
>JBCCYI010000151.1:0-11762 GCA_039189975.1 Pseudomonadota bacterium | reverse complement strand
GTAGAGCGCGATGATCTGGCCCAGAACCTCCGGCGTGAGCAGGGGGTAGACGAGGGTGAGCGACGGGCGGTTGCCGGGGAACGTCCGTTGCGCGGCGAGCTGCTCCTGCACCTGCGGCTCCAGGCCTTTGCCATCGAGCATTGCGCGGGCCTCGCGCATCGGGCGGCCGCGCATCAGCGCTTCGGATTGCGCGAGGCAATTGGCGACGAGCAGGTTGTGCTGATGCTTGAGGTCAGCTTCATGGCCGCGCGCTCCGACAAGGAACTCCGCGGGGATGACATCCGTCCCCTGATGGAGGAGCTGGTAAAAGGCGTGCTGACCATTGGTCCCGGGCTCGCCCCATACGATCGGGCCGGAGCGGACCTGGAGCGGCTTGCCGTCGGCCCCGACGGATTTACCGTTGCTCTCCATCTCGAGCTGCTGGAAATAGGCCGGAAGGCGCGCCAGACGCTGCTCGTAAGGCAGGACCGCGCGGGTCGGATAACCGAGGATCTGACGGTGCCAGATGCCGATGAGCGCCAGCAGAACAGGCATGTTTTCCTTGACGTCTGCGGACTTGAAATGCGTATCCATCGCCTGGGCACCGCGCAGGAATGCGCGAAACGCCTGCCCGCCGATCGCCATCATCAGCGAAAGCCCGATGGGCCCCCACACCGAGTAGCGCCCGCCGACCCAATCGGCGAACCCGAAGACACGCGACGGGTCTATGCCGAAAAGCTCCGTCTCCTCCAGCGCGGAGGACAGGGCCACGAACTGCTCGGCGGGCTCATTGACGCGTTCGGACATCCAGGCCCGGGCCGTGGCGGCATTCGTCATGGTTTCGACGGTGGTGAAGGTCTTGGACGCGACGATGACAAGCGTCGTTTCCGGGTTGAGCGGGCGCAGGACGTCCGTGATCTGCGCGCCGTCCACGTTTGACACAAAGTGGCAGCGCGGGCCGTCGTGGTAAGGCGCCAGCGCCAGGGCGGCCATGGCCGGGCCGAGATCGGAGCCGCCGATGCCGATGTTCACCACATCGGTGATCGGGCCGCCCTGCCCCTCGAACATGCCGTCGCGCACATCGTTGGCGAAGGCTTCCATCCGGTCGAGTGTGCTGCGCACCTCCGGGATGACGTCGACACCGTCGACCATGACCGACCCGCCATCGAGGTTGCGCAATGCGGTGTGGAGCACCGCGCGGCCTTCGGACGTGTTGATCTTTTCGCCCGCAAACATGGCATCGCGCCGCGCGGCGACACCGGACGTTTCGGCAAGTTCGAAAAGAAGCCAGCGCCCCTCTGTGTCGATATTGGTTTTGGAATAGTCGAGGAGCAGGTCGCAGGCCTGGACAGAGTATTCCTGAGCGCGGTTCGGAGTATCGAAGAGGCCGGAGATGCGCCGCCCCTGAACCTGCGCGGCATAGCCGCTGAGCCGGTGCCATTTGCCGGTCGTGTCATTCATGTCTTTCATCCGTCCCTCGGGCCCCTCTTGATCAGACACACGTCCCCCTACGGCGCCCAGTGTAGGGTCGCGTTTGTCAAGACTATCTGAATGGGAGCCTCAATAGGTTGAAGTTTAGATGCTTTTTGGAGCACGTCCCTCTTGCCTGTGCCGGTCATGACCACATGGGTGTTGAGCGCGCCTTGCAGCACAGGGCCGGAGAGCGACACACGCGCCTCGGGCTGGCTTGCGGGGCGCGTGGCGACAACGGGAGGCGCGTCGTGGCCAAGCGCGTCGGCCAGCCCGTCGGCACCGGGAAAGAGCGATGCGGTGTGCATGTCCATCCCCATGCCGAGCATCAGCACGTCGAGGGGCAGGAGGGGCGCGACGGTCTCGGCCAGCGGGCCCAATGCGGCATCGACCTCCGTCTCGGCGACGTAGAGCGGCTGAAAGGTCGCGGCGCTGGCGGCATCTTTGAGGAGGCGCTCGCGGATCAGGCGCGCATTGGCTCGGGCATGCTCAGGCGGCACCCAGCGCTCGTCGGAGGGCAGGATGGTGACGCGGTCCCAGTCGAGGTGCACGGCGGAGAGGATGTCGAACACCGGGCCGGGCGTGGAGCCGCCAGGCACCGCGAAGGTGACGCGCTCATGGGTCAGGAGCGCGGATTTGAGAGCGCCGGCCAGGGCATCGGCGACATCCATCATCATGAGGTCGGTGTCGGGGTATTCGATCAGGTTCATGGGCGTAGCTCCCGCCAGCGTCGGTCGTCGCGATGCAGCAGGACCTGGGCGTCGACCGGCCCATCGCTGCCCTGATCATAGGGCACGGGCGCATCCCCGCGCGACTCCCATCCCGCGATCACCGGGTCGCTCCAGGCCCAGGCGGCCTCGACCTCGTCGCCGCGCATGAAGAGCGTCTGGTTGCCGCGGATCACATCCATGATGAGGCGCTCATAGGCATCGGGGATGCCGTCGGCCTCGGCGCCGAGCGCGTCGGCAAAGGACATGTCGAGCGGCACATCGAGCAGGCGCATGCCGCCGGGGCCCGGTTCCTTGATGGTGACGCCAAGCTCGATCCCCTCGTTGGGCTGGAGCCGGATCGACAGGATGTTGCGGTGCGAGCCTTTGTCGGCGCCGAAGATCGAATGCGGGGTGTTCTTGAAGACCACCGCGATCTCGGAGGTGCGCGCTTTCAGCCGCTTGCCCGTGCGCAGGTAAAAGGGTGTGCCCGCCCACCGCCAGTTGGAGATGTGCAGCCGCATGGCGATGAAGCTCTCGGTCTGGCTCTTGGCGTCGCCGGCGTCGTCGCGGTAGGACGGGCCCTCGGCGCCCTCGGCATATTGGCCGCGCACGAGATGGGCGGGCGACACCTCGTCGAGCGCACGGATCACTTTGAGCTTCTCGTCGCGCACCGAATCCGCGCCGAAGCGGGAGGGAGGCTCCATCGCGATGAGGCAAAGCAGCTGCATCAGGTGGTTCTGCACCATGTCGCGCATCGCACCCGCGCGGTCGTAATACTCGCCGCGTCCGCCGACACCGACGGTCTCAGCCACGGTGATCTGGATGTGATCGACGAACTGGCTGTTCCAAAGCGGCTCAAAAAGGACGTTGCCAAAGCGGATCGCCATCAGGTTCTGCACGGTCTCTTTGCCGAGGTAATGGTCGATCCGATAGATCTGCGTCTCGTCGAAATGCTGGGCGAGATCGGCATTGAGGGCGCGGGCCGAGGCCAGGTCGTGGCCGAAGGGCTTCTCCACGACAATTCGCGTGGCCGCATTGGCGCAGGCATGGGCCTTGATCCGTTCGGCGAGCGGGCCAAAGAGGCGCGGGCCCACCGAGAAGTAGAACGCGCGCACCATGTCCGGGCGCAGCCGCGCGGCGAGATCCGTCCAGCCGTCGGTGCCGGTGGCGTCGACTTGCTGGTAGCCGGTGGCGGCAACGAACTGATCGACCGTGTCGGCATCGAACTCGGCAGCGGGCAGAAACTCCTCCAGCGCGGCGCGCACCAGCGCGCGGTAGCCCGTATCGTCAAGATCGGCGCGAGCGGCGCCGATGATGCGCGCCTCCGGCGGCATCTGTCCGTCCGCCATCCGGCGGTAGAGCGAGGGCAGGATCTTGCGCCGTGCCAGGTCGCCTGTGCCGCCGAAGATCACCAAATCGAAAGGATCGACGGGAATGATACGTGCCACCATCGCACTGTCCTTGCCTGGTCCTGGGCGGCCGGGGTCGGGCGCCTTGTCGTCTACGTGGGTCGCAAGAAGGCATAGGACGCCCGTGCGAGCCATAGGGTGTGTCACGGTGCCCCAACATGTCGGATGACCGCGGGATCTGTCGCCGCGCGCAGGGCAAAAGCGGAGGGCGCCGCCCCCGCGCCGCGCTGTGTTAGCGCCAACATCCGCAAAAGGGAAGCATCACATGCCTGTCAGACGCAGGCTGCGCTCTTTTCCCCGTCGCCGCAACCCGTTAGCCATTGGGCACCCCGCGACCGGAGATCCCAGATGAAAGACAGCCACGAGACCCTGGGACAGCCGGCCAAGTTCTCGGACCCGGATTGGACGGCCAAGGGCGAGCGACGCGCGACGGTCGATCTAAGGGCGCCGCAAACGCTGTGGTTCAACACCGGGACGCTGTGCAACATCGCCTGCCTGAACTGCTACATCGAGAGCACACCGACCAATGACCGGCTGGTTTACCTGACCGAATCAGAGGTGCGCGACTATCTCGACCAGCTGGAGGCGCGGCGCTGGGGCGTGCGCGAGATCGGCTTCACCGGCGGGGAGCCCTTTATGAACCCCGAGATGGCGGCGATGGCGCGGGCCGCGCTGGAGCGCGGCTACGAGGTCCTGATCCTGACCAATGCGATGGCGCCGATGATGCGCCCCAAGGTGCGGGCCGCTTTGCAGGAGTTGCACGCCGCCCACGGCGCGCAGCTGACGCTGCGGATCTCCGTCGATCACTGGGACGCGGCGCGCCATGACGCGGAGCGCGGCAAGGGCAGCTTTGACAAGACGCTGCGCGGCATGGACTGGCTGCGCGACGCCGGGATCAAGATGACGGTGGCCGGGCGCACCCTCTGGGGCGAGACGGAGACCGAGGCCCGCGCGGGCTATGCGGCGCTGTACGCAGCGCGCAGCTATGAGATCGACGCGGCCTCGCCGGCCGAGACGGTGCTCTTTCCCGAGATGGACGAAACGGTCGATGTGCCGGAGATCACGACGGCCTGCTGGGGCATCCTCGGCAAGACGCCCGACGATGTGATGTGCGCCTCTTCCCGCATGGTCGTGAAGCGCAAGGGGGCGGCGACACCGTCCGTCGTGGCCTGCACGCTTCTGCCCTATGACCCTGCGTTTGACCTCGGGCCGACACTGGAGGACGCCGAGGGGGCCGTGTCGCTCAACCATCCCCATTGCGCGAAATTCTGCGTGCTGGGCGGCGCGAGCTGCTCGCAATAGCGCCGAAGCGGGGTTTCGAAGCCCGGGCGGGATCGTAGAGCGGGCAGTCCGGAAAAGCGGGTTAGCGGCGTTCGCTCCAGGGGCGCTCCTGGCTGGGTCCCTGCGTTCGGGCGGTGCTTTAGTCGAGTGATGCTTCAATCGGGTGGCGCTTCAATCGGGTGGCGCGTGCAGCGGACGTGCCGGTTACGCCTCGTCCGCGGTCACGAGGCCGTACTCCGCCAGCTCGTCGGGCACCAGCATGTAGATCTGCGCAGGCGGGGTGGCCATCGCCGGGATCATGACGCGGGGGTCGACATCCATTTCGACGAGATAGGCCATGACCTCCGACTGGCCGGTCTGAATGTCCTCGATGGCGAGGAAAGCGGGCAGGTAGGCGTTCTCACCGTGGAAATGCTGATGGACGCCGAGGGCACCTGTGTCGGCCACCGTTCGCGTGACGCCGCCCGCGAAGACATAGGGACAGGCGGAGAGGCAGAGGCGCTCGGCGCCGATCTCGGTCGCGAGGCCCGCCTCTCGCAGGGCCCGCCCGATCGCCAGCGCGTCAGAGACGGAGCCGCCGGTGGAGTGCAGCGTGGCGCGGTCGATGTCGCCCCCCTGCCCCGCAAGCCAGTCGGCGAAGCGGTCCGCGTCGCCCGGCGCGATCTGGCCGGTGAGCGCCACCTCGGCGCCGTCGCGCTCAAAGAGCAGGCGAGAGGGCATATCGCCCAACGCAGGCAAGGCGACGAGGTCGTCCGGCGAGAAACGGCGGCGCTGATCGCCAGGGGAGATAGGACTGTCGAACGCGGGCGGACCGAAGCCGGGCAGATTGAAGGGCAGCGCCGACGGCAGGGAGCCCGGCGGCACCGCGCGCGCCAGATCCGCGGCAGCGAGTGCGAGAGCCAGACCGATCTGCAGGATCAGCACAAGGCGCAAGGCAGTGCGGGCACCGGCCATGGATCCTACCCGCCGCGCCCGGGCGAGAGGGTGCGAATGTCCGCACTCTCCGCGGCTGCCGCCTCCGGGGGCGCCGTTGGCGGAGCGGGCGGAGCTGGCGCGCCCTCGGCGCCGGTGGGCGCGGGCCCAGGCGGGCTGGCTGGCATGGCCTGGGAGGTAGTCGAGCGCGGTTCGGGCGAGGCCGCCTGGCGCTCGGGGATTGGAGGGGCAGACAAGGCAGGCTCGGCCCGGCCCATCGCGCCCTCAACCTCGCGCAGGCCCGCGAGGGCGGCTCTGAGCTCGCCAAGGGTCATGGCGTTTTCGGTGCTGACAGGGTCGCGCCCGCTGCGGATGGCGCCCTGCACGACCATCAGGACGAGGACGAGCACGCCAGGCAAAAGGTCGATCGCGATAGCGCCCGCCCAGCTCGGCACGAAACTGTCGGCATAGCGGATCACCGCGTCCGCCGCGGAGATCGGGACGTACGCGACCTCGGCCGCCGGGGGCATCGACATGACCTGACGCGCGGCATCCTCCAGCGTTTCGGCGCGCGAGCCGAGCACACCGAGGACGGCGCCGATGGTCGCCGATTGGTCGGCCCGCGCTGCCTCGGTCCCGCCGTCGAGATCCGGCAGAACGACGGAGGCTTCGAGGTCCGCCGCGGCACGGGCAACGAGAGGAGCGACGGAGAGCTGTCGCAGTTGGGTGATGATCCCCGCCAGGCGCACGGCCTCTTCGGAGAACGTGACGGAGCGCGCCTCGACGGGGCCGCGCTCCACCGTGAGCGCGCGCATCCGGCTCAGGATGGCGTTGCCCTCGGCAAATGCGCGCTCGATCAGCACCCCCTGCCCTTCGATCTGAGCCTCGAGTGCCGTCAGCTCGCTCGACTTCTGGCGCAGCACGCGGAAGACGGCGCCGCGCCCGGCTAGGCCCGAGAGGTCGCCCGCCGCCTCCGCCTCGGAGAGGTCCTCGAAGGTCTGGCGGGTGCGGGCGACGTCTTGTTGCAATGCCTGACCGGAGACGGCGATCTCGTGGGCGCGTTCGAGGCTCTCCTGATAGTCCTGCACGGTGTTGGCCAGATGCTGCTCGACTGCTGCGGCTCCCGCGAGCGCTGCGGCGTTGAGCCACGACGACATCGCGACGATGGCGAGCGCGCCCAGGGCCATCGAGAGCAAGAGCCCCAGCCGCGCCGAGGCGGTGCGCACCGCCGGCAGGAGCCGCATCATGTAGGACCAGAAGACGAAGATACCGACCGACACGGCAATCGAGTAGGAGAGCGCGGCGAAGAACGAGAGCGCCCCGGTGTTGTCCAGGAGCGACGAGACCCCAAGGTAGGTGTAGATCCCAGACGCGGTGGCCAGCACCCCGAGCGCGGTCGGGGTGATCGAGCCGAGGCCGCCGACGTGCCCCTCCAGCTCGCGCGCGTGGCGCAGGCCCTGCGCCTCGGCGCGTGTCATCGGTCTTTCGGTGTCCATGGCGTGGCCTCCCTCGCCCCATCAATCAAACAGGCAAAAGACGGCGAAACAAGGACTGCACCGCCCCCCTTCGGTCAACGGGTACTTAACGCTTTGGTGAACGGCCCATCTTCGTGACCCGTCGAGGGCCGCGGATATCGCGCGTAGAACTTGAAAAGAGGCAGAGAGGTGCGGTTCAAACCCAACATCGCACGGGCGACTGCTGTGGCAGGCAGAGCTCTCATGGGAGCATCGCCAAGCCATTCTGCGGGCCTCCTGGCCTTTTAGGAGATTGGCGGCGATGTCGTGGCGACGCTGTCGGGCCGTTTCGTCCCGCCGGACCCTTCGAACACCTCGGCGTCACGCCTCTTCGTCTGTCTCGACCCAGCGGGCGGAGCGGTCACCACCCCGACAGGAGCTATGGTCCGAAAGGCCGTTGTCGGGCCCGCATTCCTTGGCGCCGGGTGGCAAACACAAGTGGTGTCTCCGCAGCCGGCACGACCATCATCGCCGTCAACAGACGCACGGGTCGTCGCTTTGTGGACGATCGGATCCGGCGCGGTGGCGCCCTTCAGGGCAGCGTCACCTGGCGCGGCGAGAGCTTGGCTCGGCTTGGCCTCGATCCCGGTGACTGCGTCTACACGATCCTTGGCGCGCTGACCTTTCCCGCCGGCCAGAGAGCCCTTGCAGCGGCCGCCGACCCGGCGGGCGTCGACGCCTTCACCGTGCGTATCGGCGCACGGGACGTGATCCCGCTGGCCGCTGCGGGGCTGCTTCTGATCGACGGGCTTAGGGCGCGGGCGCTCGCGCGGCGCAGCTGAGGCTCAGCGTGCCGACAGAGCCATCGTAAAAAGGCCCGCTCCACCATCCAGAGCGGGCCTTCTCACATGCGGCGGGGACCGTAGCGACCGTAGGGGCGATGCATTCCCGAGGACCTGTATATACAGGTGGGCGCCAGGTAATCAGACCAGGATCCGAACAGAGCCAGCTCCCTCGGAGTTGCTTAAGGCCACCGGAATATGACCCCGACACGCGAAGAACAGATCCGCCGCCGCACAAGGTAGGCGGAGGCGGGGGCCGGGGCAAGGGGCGTCACCGCCGCGCAAGCGTCACACGTGACGTCACTTTTTCGCGCGCGGCGGGTGACGCTGGATCAGGTGCGCCCGGTCGCCGCTCACGCGCGCCGGTTTTCGCGCTGCGACCCTGTGGCCGGGCCTGCGGCACAGCGCGATCTTGAAAGATGTTCACTTTTCGTTCATCATACTCGCCATGCCAGACGATCACACGCCCCTCCCCCCTGATACCGCCGGATGCGGTGAGTCCGTGTCCCGCGGAGATGCAAGCGCCGCAGCGGTCAGCGCCGGACAAAAGCTGGCGCGCGGGGTTTGCCGGGCGCTGGCGGCCGAGCACGACTTCGCCACGGCCGTGGAGGTGACGCTGGCGACGGGGCAGCGGGTCGACGTGATGGCCATCGGCCTGAAGGGCGAGATCTGGGTGGTGGAGTGCAAATCCAGCCGGGCGGACTTTACCTCGGATGCGAAGTGGCATGGGTATCTCGACTGGGCGGACCGGTTCTTTTGGGCCGTGGGACCGGACTTTCCCACGGAGCTTTTGCCGGAAGGAACGGGATTGATCCTGTCGGACGGCTTCGGCGCCGAGATCATCCGGATCGGCCCGGAGACCAAGCTGGCCGGAGCGCGGCGCAAGGCGGTGACGCTGCGGTTTGCCCGTCACACCGCGCGTCGGGCGCAGGCGGCGCGCGATCCGGATGCGCAATTCGGCTGGGGCTAGAGCGCACGGCCCTGGCCAGGGGGCCCGTGCGGAGAGCGCCTGAGGGCACAGACCGGACGACAGCGTAACGCTCTTTCGCGCGTACGCAGGGCTTTCGATCGGGAACGCGTATCGACGCTCTGTTGGACGAGGGGCTCCTCGTCGCGCTCTAGGTCGAGGGGCCCTCGCGCGCACCGCGGTCATGCCAGGGGTTGATGACCATGCCTGACTGCGACATGCGCGCCCGCATCCTCGGCACGACAGGTGCACCCAACACGACGTGGCGCGCCGCCCGCTGAGCGACGGCGCGGATGATCGGGCGCGCTCGAGCAGGTGAGGGCCCGTTCGCGGCAGGAACATAGGCGTAGACGGATGGGATGGCAGCGGGCATCCTTTCGGCAGTGGTGCTGTGCCGGGGGGTGATCCTTTGAAGATCCTGTTTCTCGAGATTGATACCGATGCGGACTGGGCCGTGTGCTCGCTCGGGCCCGCGTTCCTGGCCGCCGCTGCGCGACAGGAGGGGCATGTCGTCGAGATGGTCCGGGTCGGCCACGATTGGCCGCTGGAGCAAGCCGCGGCCGCCGTCGACGCACAGGCGCCGGACCTTGTGGGGGTCTCGATGACCTCCCGACAGTGGCTGCGGGCGCGTGAGGTGCTGGCCGCCCTGCGCGCCAAGGGGAGCTGGCCGGTCATCTGCGGCGGCCTGCATGCCACGTTCTCGCCCGAGCTGGTGCTCGCCGAAGAGGGGATCGACGCGGTCTGTCTGGGCGAGGGCGAGGGTCCGTTTCTGAAGCTGCTGCGCCATCTCGATGCCGGACACGAGCTGCGCGACGCCGAGATCCAGAACATCTGGCTGAAGGGCGGTACGCATCCCGGACTTGCCCCGCCCCTGCCGGACATCGACGCCCTGCCCCACATGGCACGCGACATGCTCGATGAATACACCGGCTGCGTGCACATGACGACGCAGAGGGGCTGTCCCTTCCCCTGCACCTATTGTGCGGCGCGGATGTATGACCAGCTCTACGACGGCATCGGGTCCTATGGACGGCGGCGCTCAGTTGAGTCGGTGATGGCGGAGTTCGAGGCGATCCGCGCGGCGGGGCCGCTGGCCTATGCGATCTTTCTCGACGATACGTTCACGATCCATCAGCCTTGGGTCTATGAGTTTTGCAAGGTGATGCCGGAGCGGATCGGCATCGGCTTCACGATCCACGCGCGGGCGGAAACGATGAGCCCCAAGCTGATCGAGGCGCTGGCGCGGGCGGGGTGCAAGCACATCGTGTACGGCGTCGAGAGCGGGTCGGAGCGGGTCCGGCGCGAGATCATGAAACGGCCGGTCAAGGATGACCGGCTGATCGAGGTCTTCGAGCGGACGAAGGACGCAGGGATCATGGTCACGGCCAATTACATGATGGGCGTGCCGGGCGAGACGAAAGCCGATATGCAGGCCACGATGGACCTGCACCGAAAGCTCAAGCCTTTGGATTTCGGGTATTTCGTGTTCTATCCGTTCCCGGGCACGCAACTCTTTCAGGTGTGCAAGCAACGCGGCTACCTGCCCGAAGACTGGGCCGAACGCCCGGCGCGGCACGATGCGTCGATCCTCACACTGCCAGAGATATCGAAGGACGATATCGCGGAGGCCTTCCTGTCCTGGGAGCAGATCCGGGCGGAGGATACGGCCGCGCGCTATGCCGCGCCGTCGACCCACGCGACCAAATCGGCAGCCGCGGCGGTGTGCTGAGCGCGCCCCGCGTGTATGGGACGGCGTGGCGGAGCGGGGTGTGACGGGACGCGCCCGAGGTCTTCGCGAGACGGGCGCGCCGCGGGAGACCATCGGCGCGGGATTGCGCATGCGGCGCCCTGTCGGAGGCGTGAGCGCAAGCGGGCGTGACAGGCGTCTTTCGGCAAGGTATACAGGGCTCAACCGGCAAAAAAAGGCCGGGTCAGGCAGTCAGGCAATCATCGAGGCAGATCATGGGTTCCTTTTCCCTTTCCGCACCCCGCATTTCGCGGCGGGGCTTCATGGCGCTTTCCGCGGCGGGCGCGGCCACGGCAGTGGCGGGCTGCTCCAACGGCGTCGGCTCCAACGGGGCAGCGCGGATCGACCGGCGCGTGGACGCGACGCGGGACTTCCTGCTGTCCACCTATCCCAACACGCAGGACCTGGAGAGCAAGTCCGCCGGGCAGCTTTACATGCCGCTGGTGACGGAAGCCGGATTTGGCATCGGCGGAAGTTACGGCACCGGTGCGTTGCGGATCGGCGGCGCCACGGTGGATTACTACGCGGCGCTCTCGGCCACGGTGGGCTTTCAGGCCGGGGCGCAGCAATATGCGCATACGCTCTTTTTCATGACGGCGGACGCCTTGCAGAACTTCCGGACCTCGGCGGGATGGTCCGTGGGGGCCGATGCGGAATACGCGGCGCTGGATCGGGGAGGCAACGTCTCGGCCGAAACGCTGACGACGCTCGATCCGGTCATCGCGGTCATCTTTGGTCAGACCGGGCTGATCGCGGGCGCGACCCTGGAAGGGACGAAGTATCAGCGGATCATCCCGTAAGGTCCACGGCATTGTGGCGGGATGCATCGCGCGCCGCTCGACGGCGTGTCAGAGCACCTAGGCAGGATCGGGCGCAGTGACAACGGGTGTCGGCGGGCTCGGGGGCGCGCGGCCAGGGACATTGCGAGCGCGGGTGGGCCGACGAGGATCCCCCCCAGGGCCAGATTTTACCCCCCCTTTGCCATCCACCC
>JBCCYI010000150.1:0-11775 GCA_039189975.1 Pseudomonadota bacterium | reverse complement strand
GCCTCTGTCGACAATGTGGCCGAGGAGCTGCGCGAGGACCTGATCGCCCTGGCGCATCAGGCCACGGGCACAGACGGCGCCGATGTGGTGATCCTCGGCGGCGCGCCTCTGGCCGGACTGGCCCAAAGCATCGGCGCCGAAGCCCCCGGCATCCTGATCGACCCCGTCGCGGCCGCAACGGCGCAGGCCATGAGCCTCGTGCGGCTCTCTCCCTCCTACGCCCACCGGGTGGGGCGGCCCGCAGCCAAAGCGTCGCACGGGCTGGGGCCCGCCCTCTCCAACATTATCGCAGGAGGCGCCCAATGACGGATGCTGCACCGCTCCACGATCTGGTCATCCACGGGGCGCAGGTTGTCTCCGCCAGCGGCACGTCGCACTGCGATGTCGGCATCGCAGATGGCAAGATCGCGGCCCTGGGGCTCGGGTTGACCGGCACCGAGACCATTGACGCCACCGGCCTGATCGCCCTGCCCGGCGGGATAGACAGCCATGTGCACATCTCCCAGCCCTCGGGCCCCGGCATCGAGATGGCCGACGACTTCACCACCGGGACGCGCGCCGCGGCCTGCGGTGGCAACACGACCGTTCTGCCCTTCTGTCTGCCCGAAGAGGGGCAAACCCTGCGCGAGGCCGTCGCGGCCTACCGCGCCAAGGCCGAGGGCGTCTGCCTGACCGACGTGTCCTTCCACCTGATCGTCAAGGAAACGGACCCCGTCACCCTTGGCCAGGACCTGCCAGCGCTCCTCGAAAGCGGGTATTCCAGCTTCAAGGTGTTCATGACCTACCAGGGCCTGGCCCTCTCCGACCGTCAGATCCTGGAGGTCATGTCGGTCGCCAAGGCGCATGGCGCGATGGTCATGGTCCACGCGGAGAACGAAGACGCCATCGAATTCCTGCGCGACAATGCCGAACGCGCGGGCAACACCGCGCCGCACTTTCACGCCGCAACCCGGCCCGTGCCGGTCGAACGCGAGGCGACGCACCGCGCCCTCTCGCTGGCGGAAATCGCGGGCGTGCCAGTGACCATCGTCCATGTCTCCAACGGCGAGGCGATGGACGAGATCCAGCGCGCCCGCCAGCGGGGCCAGACGGTCTATGCCGAAACCTGTCCGCAATACATCACGCTGACCGCCGACGATCTGAACCGCGACGGTTTCGACGGCGCGAAATACGTGTGCTCCCCCCCGCCGCGCACGCGCGGGGAGTGGGACAATATCTGGCGCGGTCTCGAACAGGGCGTCTTCGATCTCTTTTCGTCCGATCATTGCCCGTTTCGCTTTGTCGACACCAAAGGCAAGGACGCGCCCGGCGCCCGCACGAGCTTTCGCAACATTCCCAACGGGATCCCGGGCGTCGAAACGCGCCTGCCGATCCTCTTTTCCGAAGGGGTGCGGACGGGGCGGATGTCGCTCGAGCGGTTCGCCGCGCTGACAGCGACCAACCACGCGCGGCTCTACGGGCTCTATCCCCGCAAGGGCGCGATCCTCGTCGGCGCGGACGCCGACATCGCGCTCTGGGATCCGACCCTGACAAAGCCCATCCGCCAGAGCGATCTGCACCACGGCAGCGACTACACGCCCTGGGAGGGCTTCGAGGTCACCGGCTGGCCCGTGCGCACGATCCTGCGCGGCGTGACAACCATGCGCGACGGCGCGCCCGTCGGCGACCCGGTGGGGGCGCATCTGGTTCGGGAGCTGCCGCATGCCGGGATGTGACACACGCATGGGGCCAAACGCATGACAGCGACGCTCGCAACCACCCGTCTGGGGATGCTGACGCCGTCCTCCAACACGGTGCTGGAGCCGATGACGGCCGCCATGCTTCACCGCCTTCCCGACGTCTCGGCGCATTTTGCGCGGTTCCGCGTCGTGAAAATCTCGCTGGAGGCAGAGGCGCTGGGGCAATTCACGACCGCCCCCATGCTCGACGCGGCCGACCTGCTCGCCGACGCCAAGGTGCAGGCCATCTGCTGGAACGGCACCTCGTCGGGATGGCTGGGGTTCGACACCGATCACGCCCTGATCGCCGAGATCGAGGCGCGCACCGGCGTCCGGGCCTGCTCCTCGGTCCTTGCGCTGAACGAGCTCCTGGAGCGGATGGGCGCTCGCAAGATCGCCCTCGTGACGCCCTATCTGCCCGAGATCCAGACGCGCATCGTCGAGAATTATGCCGCCCACGGGGTCGAGATCATCGCCGAACGGCACCTGGACGATCCGGGGAACTACGCGTTCGCGACCTATTCCGAAGAGAAGGTGCTGGACCTTTGCCGAGAGGTCGCCGCCGAGAGGCCCGACGCGATCGCCGTCTTCTGCACGAATTTCCGTGGCGCCGGCGTCGCGCATACCATCGAAGCGGAGACCGGCGTTCCGGTGCTCGACAGTGTCTCCACAGCGCTTTGGAAATCCATGATCGTGGCGGGGGACGACCCCAAACGGATCAAGGGCTGGGGGCGCCTCTTCGATGTCTGAGCGCGACCTCATCGGCTACGGGCGGACCCCGCCGCAGATCGTTTGGCCCAACGGCGCGCGCGTTGCGGTGTCGGTGGTGGTCAACTTCGAGGAAGGCGCCGAGCAACAGGTCGGCGACGGCGACCCCGTGTCCGAGCGCGTCGGCGAGATCGTCAGCGTGGTGCGCGACGGCACCCGCGATCAGGGCCAGGAACAGCTCTTTGCCTACGGCACGCGCGTCGGGCTCTGGCGGTTTCTCGACGCGCTCAAGGACACCGGCACCCCCGCGACCTTCCTGATGTGCGGCCGCGCCGTCACGCGCAGCCCCAGCCTCGCCCGCGCGATCACGGAGGCCGGGCACGAGGCCGCCTGCCACGGCTGGCTCTGGCGTCCGCACGCCGACTACGCCTCGCCCGAGGCCGAGAGGCACGATCTGCAGCGCGCCACGCATGCGATCGAAACCGCCACGGGCACGCGGCCCCTCGGCTTCTTCTGCCGAGGCTCCGAAAGCCCCTGGACCCGCCAGATCCTGGCCGAGATGGGGTATCTCTACACGTCGAACGCCTTCGACGATGACCTGCCCTACGCCGACGCGAGCGGCCTGACGGTTCTGCCCTACAACCTCGACACCAACGACATGAAGTTCTTTCATCCCAACGGCTTCGTCCGGGCAGGCGAGATGGCCGGCTACGTGCGCGACGCCATCGACCAGCTTTTGCGCGAGGCGCAGCGCGGGCGGTCGTCGACCCTTTCGATCGGCTTTCACCTGCGCATCACCGGGCGCCCAGCCCGGTTCCGCGCGGTCACCGACATTCTCGAATATCTGGCCACGCTCGACGGTCAGATCTGGCGGGCCAGACGGCTCGAAATTGCTCGCCACTTTGCCGCGGCCTCCCCCGCGGCGCTTTCCGCCCCCCAACAAGGAGAACTGACATGAAAACGACGACGCTCGCGACCGCCCTGGCGCTCGCCACCCTGCCCGCCTTCGCCGAGACAGACATCCGAGCCACCGGCCTTGTCTCGACCCACAAGTTCCACACCGCGCTGGAGCAGGAGTTCTACGCCACCCTCTCTGACAAGACCGGCATCCCCCTCAGCATCAACTTCAACCCGCTCGACGTGGTCGGCGTCGACATGCAGGACACGCTGCGCATGGTCCGCACCGGCGCGTTCGACATCGTCCAGAGCACCGTGGGCGCCGCCGCGCGGGACGACGCGTTCCTCGAAGGCATCGACCTCATCGGTGTCTCCACCGACATGGACCAGCTCGCCGGCGTCATCGACGCGTTCCGGCCGGAGCTCGAAAAGCGCGTCGCCGAGAAGTTCAACGCCAAGCCGCTCGCCGTCTGGCCCTATGGTCCGCAGGTGTTCTACTGCAACGCCGAGATCACCTCGCTCGACGATTTCGAGGGGCTGAAGGTGCGCAGCTACACTGCGTCCATGTCGACCCTGATCGAGGCTCTGGGCGGCAGCCCCGTGACGATGAGCTTCAAGGAGGTGTACCCGGCGTTGCAGCGCGGCGTCGTCGATTGCGCGATCACCTCACCGACCTCCGGCAACACCGGCAACTGGCCCGAGGTGACAACCCACTTCCTGCCGCTCGGCATCTCCTGGTCCGTCAACGCGCATTTCATCAACCTCGACAAGTGGAACAGCTTCTCCGACGCCGACAAGGCCAAGCTCGAAGCCGAGTTCGCCGCGTTCGAGAGCGCCTTTTGGGACCTCGCCCGCGAGAACAACGGCTGGGCCATCGCCTGCAACACCGGCGGCGAGGGGTGTGAAAACTACACGGCATTCGACATGACGCTCGTTGAGCCGACGCCGGAGGATCAGGCCAAGGTAACCGCGGCGACCATGGAGAAGGTGCTGCCGGGCTGGGCGGAAAGCTGCAACGCGGGCTTTGCCGATTGCACCAAGATCTGGAACGCCACCGTCGGCGCCGCGCGCGGCATCGAGCTGAACTGAGCCAACGTCAGGGCGCGCCCATGCGCGCCCTGCCTTCAGACCAGAGGCACTAGCGGTATGCGGTGGATCGGTATTTTCGGCGGCTATGCCTGCCTTGGCCTGTCGTTTTTGATCGTCTTCGAGATCATTGCGCGCAAGGTCTTCAACTTCTCGCTCCAGGGCGTCGATGAAATCGGCGGCTATGTGGTGGCCATCACGGGCACTTTCGGTATGGCTCTGGCCGCCGTCGAACGCGGCCACACGCGGATCGACGTTCTGCTCCTCCGGCTGCCGAAACGGGTTCAGGCCGGGCTGAACCTCTTTGCCTATGTGGCGCTCGGCATCGGGGCCGCGTTCATGGGGTACATGGGGTGGCTGACGTTGTCGGACAGCCTCGCCTTTGGCTCGGTGTCGTCGAGCCCCCTGCAAACGCCGCTCTGGATTCCGCAATCGCTGTGGCTCGCCGGGCTCGTCCTCTTCGGGTTCTCCGCGCTCTGGACGGCGGCGCGCGGCCTCTATGCGCTGCGCGAGGGGCTCGCCGCGGCCGACCGTGTCGTCTCACCGCCAACACTGGCCGAAGAGATCGAGGACGCGCGCCGATGATCGACGTCACCGGCGCCGCCATCGGGTTTCTCATCATGCTGGGGCTGATGTTCATCGGCCTGCATGTCGGGATCGCGATGCTGGCCACGGGCGTCCTGGGGGCGCTGGTCTACTTCGGCCCGCCCGTGCTGCTCTCCTTCGGGACGAACCTCTGGTCGGTGATGAACGACTTTCTGCTGACCACCATCCCGCTCTTCGTGCTCCTGGGCGAGTTGCTGCTGCGCGCCGGGATCACGCGCAACATGTACGACAGCCTGACGGACTGGCTCAGCCGCCTGCCGGGCGGGCTCCTGCACACCAATATCGGGGCGTGCGCGATGTTCTCCGCCGTCTCCGGCTCGTCCGTCGCCACGGCCGCCACGATCGGCACCGTCGCGCTCGATGAGTTCAAGCGCCGCGCCTATCACGAGCCGCTGGTGCTGGGCACCATCGCGGCCGGGGCGACGCTGGGCATCCTGATCCCGCCGTCGGTCAACCTGATCATCTATGGCGCGCTCACCAACACCTCCATCGGCCAGCTCTTTGCCGCAGGCATCGTCCCCGGCCTGATGATGACGGCCCTCTTCATGGTGGTGATCGCGGCCGCCGTGCTCCTGCGCCCGTCCCTCGCCGAGCCCGCGCCCCCGCCAGCGCCACGGGCCGAGCGGCGCGCGCGGCTGAAGTTCCTGCTGCCGCCCCTGGCGATCTTCGTCGTCGTGATGGGGGCCATCTACGGGGGCTGGGCCACGCCCACCGAAGCCGCCGCCATCGGCGTCGTGATGGCGTTCTTCCTGGCCTGGGGCAACCGCGCGCTCAGCTTTGCCATGCTGCACGCGGCCTTCGTCGCCACCATGAAAACCTCGGCCATGCTGCTCTTTATCATCACGGCGGCGTTCTTTTTGAACTTCATCGTCGGGCTTCTGGGCGTGCCGCAGGCGATGAGCCGCGTCGTCACCGATCTTGGCGTCAACGCCACACAGCTGATCCTGATCCTCGTCGTCTTCTACCTCATCATGGGGTGTTTTCTGGAAACGCTCTCGATGATGGTGGGGACTATTCCGGTGGTCATGCCGGTCGTGCTGCATCTCGGGATCGACCCCGTGTGGTTCGGCATTTTCCTCGTCATCATGATGGAGCTGGCGCTGATCACGCCCCCCGTCGGCATGAATCTCTACGTGGTGCAGGGCGTGCGCGGGCGCGGCGAGCTGGCGGATGTCTATCGCGGGATCCTCCCGTTTGTCGCCACGATGCTGCTGATGGTCGGGCTCATCATCCTGTGGCCGGACATCGTGATGATCGTCCCGGATGTGCTCTATTGACCGCGCTGGATCGCGCCCGCCGCCTCTTTGACGCACTGGCCACCCACAGCGCCGACCCGCCCGGCGTCACCCGCGCGAGCTATGGCGACGGCGAGAACGCCGCCCATGGGCTGATCCGGGACGAGGCCGAAACGCTGGGGCTAGAGACCCGCGTCGACCCCTTCGGCCACCTCTACGTGACACTGCCGGGCTCGGACAGACGCGCCCCTGCGCTGATGACCGGCTCGCATCTCGACAGCGTCCCGCATGGCGGCAATTTCGATGGTGCGGCGGGCGTCCTGGCCGGGCTCGTCCTGCTCGAAGAGCTGGCGTCCGGGCCGCAGCCCCCCTGCGACGTCACCCTCATGGCGATCCGCGCCGAAGAGATGATCTGGTTCCCCGAGCATTATCTCGGCAGCCGCGCGGCGTTCTGCCTGCTGCCGCCCGACAGCCCCGACAGGCTGGTGCGCCGCGACACCGGAAAGACGCTCGCGCAGCACATGCGCGCCGCCGGGTTCGACCCCCAGGCCATCCGCGACGGCACCCCAAGCCTCGATCCCGCCCGCATCCGGGCGTTCGTCGAGGTGCATATCGAGCAGGGCCCCGTGCTGGTCGAAGAGGGCCGCCCGGTCGGCATCGTCACGGGCATTCGCGGCAACATCCGCCACCGTTATGGCCGCATCACGGGCGAAACAACGCATGCCGGTGGGGTCCCGCGCCAGAGCCGCCGCGATGCCGTCCTCGCCGGCGCGGAACTCGCGTCGACGCTCGAAGCATGGTGGCTGGAGGCCGAGCGCGCGGGCGAGGACCTGGTGCTGACGCTGGGCGAGTTTGCGACGGATCCCACCCTCCATGGCATCACCAAAGTGCCGGGCCAGCTCAGCTTCACCCTCGACATTCGCAGCGACAGTGACGACGTTCTCAACCGGTTCGAGGCCCGCCTCCAGCGGCTTGCCCGCGAGATCTCCCACCGCCGTGGTGTCGAGATCGACCTTGGCCGCAAAACCCAAGCCCCCGCCGCTCCCATGAGCGCGGATATCCAGGCCGCTCTGCACGCCGCCGCTGAGCGCTGCGGCGTGCCGCATCACATCCTCGCCTCCGGTGGCGGGCACGATTGCGCGGTCTTCGCCGCCATGAATGTGCCCGCCGGGATGGTCTTCATTCGGAACCTGAACGGAAGCCATAACCCTGAGGAATTCATGCATTTCGACGATTTCGCAAGTGCTTGCGCGGTCTTGACGACATGGGCACAGGAGGAGTTGTCCATCCCATGATCCAACCGCCTTGGGCCGCCGTCGCCGGACCACAGGGCAGACCGAGACAGGGCGCAGAGTACTCACGCCCACACCAGAAGAGCGTTGGCCTACACCACCTCTATGGCGCTATGCGCGCGCTCGGGTCCGCTACGCGCCGGCCCTTGAGCGCTCCAAAGAGGCGCGAAACCGCCCGTCACGGCGCACATCGGCTGATGGTCATGCCCCCCAGGATCTTGGAGCGGTCCCTCCGTTGGCACGCAAGCCCTATCGGATAAATGCGTCACGGCCGCGCCAGGACCCCGTTGACCGGCAGGCGCATGCTCACGAACCCCGAGAGCGACAGCGCCGAGCCGCGGACAGCCGAAGGCAAGGCCGGGTCTGAACTGTTGAGGGGTGTTAGTGTCTGGCGGGTCTGCTCGAGCTATCGCCTTGGCTTCGCGCCGATGTCGATGGCTGAGCTGCCAGGTCAACCGGCGAAGGGTCGCGCCGCTTTAAGCTTGGGCAGGTTGGGGCGGTGGCCAGGATGCGGCATCCGTCGTTCATGTCGCATCGGCCGCGCAATCGGCGCCGTCCAATTCCAAGGGAGAGGTTGAGGTAAGCAAAGAGTCGTTCGCTTGGTCGCACGCGACGTCTTGGCGCGAGCACGACCCATCGGTCCGTTCGCCCGTGTTGAAGTCAGGAATGAACCGGAGGGCCTGGCGCCTTAACGTGCGCCAGACCTGACGCCGAGAGGACCCGCACGCCATGTCAGTGGCGATCCAATCGGAATTCGCGCCAAAGCGTACTTTGGTGCGGTCGGGATCGATGAAGGCGTTGTCGGACGCGGCAAAGAAAGCATTCGCCTGTGTCTCTCGGATCGTCGCCAGTGTCCCTCGGACCCTTGGCGCTCTCTCCGGCAACCGTTCCAAAATGGTGCATTCTGTACGCCGCCGTCTCAAAACGCGCGGCGACCATCGTCCTCGAACCAGTCGCCCACAAGAGTCAATTCAGGGGATATCCCAGTTGCCCACCAGGCCACCGCGCGCTTCAATGCATTCGTCATGAACAGAGTGATAGAGGTGATCGGGCGCCCATCAGGCATTTTTGCGGTTCGTGGCCCCGGATCTAGCCAAGCCGGTCCCACCATTCGCAGGGGCGACAGGACGAAATGCTCTCCGCGACATTCGACACTAGCCCTCCGCAAGGCTTTTCAGACCTGCGATACCTGAGGTCTCTCGCCTCCAAAGGCCTGCGCCCTCGAGCACTTAAGCGAGCCATTCCTGCAATGTGGAACACATGATACTTCCAACTGGGTGCAATACGATCACCATAGCGGCAACGACCTTTCCGAGGCCCGCGGGTCCGCCTTGATCGGCATCGCCTTCCTAGGCCCCCTTCACTTGGCGCGTTTCCATGGGGACGACGTCTAGACCGACCTTCGTCAGGCGAAAGCGCAGCCGTTGCGACAATTGGACGGCCTCCAGACCTATCACGACAAGGCTGCCGCCCAGACTGCCGAGCCAGCGCATCAGAAACTCGGGGTCGCCTGCGACCTTGGTGTGGTCACCCGGATGATGGCGGGGCTGTCTGCCGTGCATGCCGATCGGACATCAATAATGATCGACGCGACGTTTCTCAAAGCGAACCGCACGGCGTCCAGCCTGCGGCTGAGAAAGGGGATGAGGCATTGTGCGCCAGTCCTCTGACGATAACGACAAATGCCGCCGGATCAGTCCCACGAAAGATGGTGTGAACAGAAAACCGCACGCGGTGGCTGACGTCGATGGTCGCCCCTTCACCAATCAAATCAAATCCGTATGACGTCCTCAGCCCGGACTATTAGATCGAGGAGCCATTGGCCTGATCGGCTGCAGGCGTGCGACTGCCCGAAACGCCTCTATCGAGTTTTTAGGATTGATCCGAAAATGCTATTTCACAACCTCCATCACGGCGAATGAATTGGTTTGGAGGATTCCAGGGAGCCTGTTGATTTCGTCACCAAGCACCTGTCGGAAGTGCGACATATCTCGCGTTCTGATGGTCAAAAGATAATCAAAGGATCCCGCGAGCATCAGGCAGCTTTCGACTTCCGGAACAGCCTTCACGGCAGTGTTGAAGGCGTCAAGTGTATTCTCACCACCGGTTGCCGCGAGAGAGACTTGCACCACCGTCAGATGCCCCAATCCCAATCGGTCCATATTTAAGACCGCGCGGTATCCGGTAATGTAACCTGATCTTTCCAATCGCCGGACCCGCTCCGAGCACGGCGTGTGGGTCAAGTTCACCTTTGCAGAGAGCTCCACGATCGAAAGCCGTCCGTTGGCTTCCAGCTCGCTTAGGATTCTCTGATCAATCCTGTCCAAATCTCTGTCGATCAGACAAATTCCCTGTTTTTCTGCCAGTTTACGACGTATTTGCCTGAAATAAATCCGAAAAAAGCGCCAATGTCTAGGGATTTTCCCTGAAACTGCGCGGAGGCCGATTCAAGATGACTCTTGCGTTTGGGCCGTTTCACATGGGGGCACAGGCCCTCCAAACCGCAAACTCCACCAACACGGAGGACACGATGACGGTAAAAATTGTCATTGGACTCGATGGGACGGACACCGGCGAGCGCGCTTTGGCGTTCGCCAAGGGCTTGGCGTCAAATATGGACGCCTGCGAATTGCTCGCTGTCTATGTTATTGAATGGTCGCCTTTCACGTTCCAAACGGCCGAAGAAAACGAACAGCGCTACAAGCGGCGGGAAGAAGAGATTGCACTCGCAAAGTCGCGGGTTCTGGATCCCGCTGTAGCCGGACTTCGCGAGGCCGGTTTTTCCGCAAACGGCTTGGTACAGCATGGTGACGTTGCCGAGACGCTCAACCGACTCGCCGTCGAGAATGGAGCGACGCAAATCATCGTCGCGCGCGCATCGTCCGATGGCTTCACCAAGCGGATTTTTGGCAGCTCAACTCAGAACCTTGTGATGCACGCAGACGTGCCGGTCACTGTGGTCGGTTAGGATCAGATCATGAAAAATACGTATTATTCCTGGCTCGCAGGCGCCAGTTTGGCGCTCGCGGCAAGCCCGATTGCGGCGCAAGACGCAGCGGGCATCGACGAACGGGTGAACCAGGTCTTTGCCGACGTCACCGGGCCATTCGTCAGCCTTATCTTCGCGCCGTTCCCCGGCACGAGCTTTCCCTGGATCGTGATGTGGCTCGTCATCGCGGCGACCGTCTTTACCTTTTACTTTGGGTTCGTCCAATTCCGGTTCTTCAAGCATTCGATCCAATTGGTGAAGGGGGATTACTCCGATCCGAACGATGCAGGCGAAGTCAGCCACTTCCAGGCGCTCGCGACCGCTTTGTCGGGCACCGTCGGGCTTGGAAACATCGCAGGCGTGGCGGTTGCTGTCGGCATTGGCGGTCCAGGCGCCACGTTCTGGATGATCCTCGCAGGTCTTCTGGGCATGGCATCGAAATTTACGGAATGCACGCTCGGCGTAAAATACCGTAACGAATACAAGGACGGGACCGTTTCGGGCGGACCGATGTACTACATATCGAAAGGATTTGACGAACTCGGCCTGCCGGGCGGGAAAATCCTCGCGGTCTTGTTCTCGGTCTTCTGTATCCTCGGTGCGCTTGGCGGCGGGAACATGTTCCAGGCCAACCAGGCCCACGCGCAGATTTCCGGCATTGTCGGCGACTATCCGGGTTGGATCACAGGTATCCTGTTCGCGGGCGTGGTGTTCGCCGTGATCGTCGGCGGCATCAAGTCCATCGCCAATGTGACCGAAAAAGTCGTTCCCTTCATGGGCATCCTCTATGTCGGCGCAGCGCTGATCATTCTGATCGCCAATTTTGACATGATCGGCTGGGCTTTCGGCCAGATTTTTGCCGGGGCCTTCACGGGGCTCGGTGTCGCGGGCGGCATGGTTGGCGCCCTGATCCAGGGCTTCAAACGCGCGGCCTTCTCGAATGAGGCCGGCGTCGGGTCGGCGGCCATCGCGCACTCTGCCGTAAAAACCAAAGAGCCCATCACAGAGGGCTTTGTGTCCCTGCTGGAGCCACTGATCGACACGGTTGTGATCTGCACCATGACTGCATTGGTGATCGTCATCTCGCAGCAATTGATCATCGACGAGGCGACCGGAAATTACTTGCTGAACGAAGCCGGCAGTGCAATCGCGACGGTCGACGGCAATACGGGCGTGTCGCTGACGTCGGCGGCCTTTGCCTCCACCATCAGCTGGTTCCCCTTCGTGCTGGCCATCGCTGTCGT
>JBCCYI010000149.1:0-11781 GCA_039189975.1 Pseudomonadota bacterium | reverse complement strand
CTGTCTCTCCTGGGCACCCGAAGACTTGCGAAATGGCCGCGCCTTATTCCAGTGTTTCGCCGTCTCTCCGACATCATGCGCGCGGTGCCGGAAATCGTGATCGCCCTGATGCTGATCTTTGTGCTCGGTGGCGGACCCGTGCCTGCGATGATCGCAATTGCCATCCACACCGCGGGCGCTCTGGGCAAGATGTTCTCCGAAGTGGCCGAGAATGCCGACCTCAAGCCGGTTGAGGGGCTCGCCTCCACCGGCGCCTCCTGGAGCCAGAGAATGCTCTTGGGGGTGCTGCCGCAGATCGCACCCAACTACATCAGCTATACGCTCCTGCGGTTCGAGATTAACATCCGCGCCTCGGCCATTCTGGGCTTCGTCGGTGCCGGTGGACTGGGCTACGAGCTGCGCAATGCCATGGCCTGGGGCCCCGGGCGTTTCGACGGGGCCGCGGCCATCGTCAGTTTGCTTTTCGGCACCATCGTCTTCTTCGATCAGGTCTCCAGCCGCTACCGCAACCGATTGACAGAGGGGTACGGCCAATGACCGGTGCCGATCTGAGCCTTGCCAAAACCGAAGCGGACAGGCTGTTCCAGCGCAAGCGCCTGATCGGCTTTGCCATTCCGGGCGTCATTCTGGCGTATTTCGTCTACATCTTCTTTGCGTTCGACATCGCTGGCCTGGCGCAGCGGGCCAGTATGGACAACGCGGTGAAGCTCGCCGCCGACAGCTGGTCCCACAAGGTGCACGTGCTCCGGGATAACCGCTCGGGCGAGATCACCTATGCCTTTGAGGGCGAACGCAAGGGCACCTATCCCGAGGGGCAGCACCCGGATTGGGTCACCGTCGACGACATCGTGACCATCGATCTCGGCGCCAACCACATCGTGCGTTACTTGCCCGACAACCGCACGGAGGTCGCGCTGCCGGACTTTCCCCTGATCGAGGTGCGCGCCGAGGGCCGCACCCTGGTCAGTACCCTGCCAGACGATCTGCCGGAGTGGATCTCTTCCTCCAACCGTCGCATCGCGATCACCACACCCGAAGGGCGCATCACGCTGACGGGCGCACGGACCGAAGTGTTCAACTACTTTCCCGGTTGGGAACTCTTTTGGTTCACGCTCGACAGCCCCTACTACGGTCAAAGCCTCGGCGCGATCCTCTTCGGCGCTCAGATCGACCCCGACCGCGGCAACATCGCCGGGGCGGTGTCGGATTGGTGGAACAACACCATGTGGCGCCACAAGGACGTGGTCTGGGCGATCGGCGAAACGCTGTTGATGGCGTTCCTGGGCACCATGGGCGCGGCCATCCTTGCGCTGCCGCTGGCGTTTCTTGCGGCCAAACGGTTCTCGCCGCTCATGCTCCTGCGCGCGACCACCCGGCGGGTCTTTGATTTCGTACGCGGTGTCGATGCCCTGATCTGGACGGTGGTTCTCGCGCGCGCCTTCGGGCCCGGGCCGCTGACCGGCGCCCTCGCGATCCTGATCACCGACACCGGGACCTTCGGCAAGATCTTCTCCGAGGCGCTCGAAAACGTGGACCAGAAGCAGATCGAAGGTGTCTCCTCTACCGGCGCCAATGCTGTGCAGCGCTACCGTTTTGGCGTGATACCCCAGGTCGTTCCGGTGCTTCTGGCCCAGATCCTGTACTTTCTTGAATCCAACACCCGGTCGGCGACCATCATCGGCGCCATTACCGGCGGTGGGATTGGGCTGATGCTCACCCAGGCCATTCAGACCCAGAAGGATTGGGAGGAAGTTGCGTATTACATCGTGCTGATCATCGCCATGGTGATGCTCATGGATTGGTTTTCGGGCTGGTTGCGCGGCAAGCTGATCGGACGCAAGGACTGATGGCGCGGCTGACTGCGGAAAGCCCCTTTATCCATCCCGAGTGCGAGATTACGGACAGCGCCTTTGGCGCCTATGTCGAGATCGGCAAAGGGAGCCGGATCAACAACGCGCACTTCGGAGATTACTCCTATTGCGACCGTTATGCTGATGTCGCGAATGCCCGCATTGGAAAATTCGCCAATATCGCGGCGTTTTCCCGGATCGGCGCGACAGATCACCCGCTTGAGACGGCGGCATGCCATCACTTCCTCTATCGCTCGCATGAGTATTGGGACGACGCCACACGCGACGAAGCCTTTTTCTCGCAGCGCCGCGCGCGCACCGCCCGGATCGGCCATGACACGTGGATTGGTGCAGGGGCCATGATTAAACCGGAGGTGACGCTGGGCCATGGAGCTGTTGTTGGTGCGGGCGCCATCGTCACGAAAGACGTCGCGCCCTATACCATCGTGGCCGGCGCGCCCGCGACGCCGCTCCGCCTGCGCCAACCCATTGAGATCGCAGAACGTCTCATGGCTCTGGCCTGGTGGGACTGGCCCCATGACGCGCTGCGACGGGCCTTAAATGACTTCAGAACGCTTGCAGCCGAGGCATTTTTGGAACGGTATGGCGGGTAGAGGCTACGCCGCCACCCGGGTGCAAGCACAGGAGCGCACTCCCTCGGAATGACGAGGCCCAAGTCCTATATCATTTGCACGTCGCCCCGCAGCGGCAGCACAATGCTGTGCAAATTGCTCGCAGCCACAAAGGTTGCCGGGCATCCGGCGTCGTTGTTTCACCAACCGTCAATCGAGGCATGGCTCAAGGACTATGCCCTCGACGCGACACCCTACGCATCAAGGCAAGCAGCGCTCGCCGGCATCCTTGAAGCAGCCAGGGTTCGCGGAAGAGGCGAAACCGATGTCTTTGGGCTCCGCCTTCAGCGCGGCAGCGTCGCGTTCTTTCTCGATCAGCTGCGCATTCTCTTTCCGGATCGCCCGTCGGATGTGGCCCGGATCGAAGACGCCTTTGGTCCGACAATTTTCATTTTTCTCTCCCGTCGCGACAAACTCGATCAGGCCATCTCCTACATTCGCGCGGAGCAGACCGGTCTTTGGCATCGCAATGCGGATGGCACAATTCTCGAACGGCAGGGCATTCGGCGGGAAGACGGCTTTGATCTCATGGCGATACGGGCCCAGATGGCGGAATTCGCCGGGTACGATGTCGCCTGGCGGTCGTGGTTCGATGCGCAGTCGATCCGGCCCCTCGACCTGTCGTATGAACAGCTCACGCAAGAACCGCAGCGCCACTTGGCCGACATTCTCAGGGCCCTCGGCGAAGACAGCGCCATCGCGCAAACCATCCCCGTGCAGACCGCCAAACTGGCGGATGAGATCAGCCGCGCGTGGCGCGCAAGGTTTGTCTCCGAAACCGCCTAGACCTCGGCCGCGACGGACGGAGGCGCGCGCCGCCCTGGGTCGCCAGGACGGTCCGCGGGCGCGCTACGTCTCCAATGTGAGCGTCACGCGATCCCCTGCGAACCACGTCCGTCCGTATTCGACTGGCATGCCCGTTTCGTCAATGTTCACACTTGTCGATTTCAGGAGAGGATCCCCCTCGGCGACCTGCAAATGCAGCGCTTGCGTCGCGGATGCGCGGACGGCCGTGAGGCGCGTCGACGCGCGGGTGTAATCCGCGACGCCAACGGTCTCCAGGGCCCGCGTGATGCTCGGATGCGCCGCCAGCGCCTGCGCCAGGCCGGGAAGACTGACCGAGGGAAAGACACTTTCGGCCAACGCCAAGGGCTGACGATTGGCCAGGGACAGGCCATGATAGGCGCAGACCTGCTCCCCCGTTGCGATGCGCAAGGCCTGCGCCTCCCCTTCCGTCGCCGCGCGTTCCTCGACATGCAGGATGTGCTTTTCCGGGTGGCGGCCAGCCGCGATCAGGTTCTCGTGGAACCGCACGCGCCGCCCGATGGGGTAGTCCGTCGGCGTCGCGGCCACATAGGCCCCGGAGCCGCGCCGGGTGCGGATCAGGCCCTCGTCGACCAACGCGGAGATGCCGTGTCGCACCGTGTGCCGGTTGACGCCAAATCGCTCGGCCAGAGCCGCCTCCGTCGGCAACTTGTCGCCCGGGGCGTATCTGCCCTCGGCGAGGTCACTCCGAAGCAGATCCGCAATGGCCTTCCAGATCGGTGTTTTGCCTGCCCCGTTACGCAAGTTTTACAAATCTCCTCTGTCGCGACGCCGAAACTCTGCTAAGATAAGTATAGTTGTATAGTATTCGAGAAAGTTGTCGAGATGAAAGACACTCTTGACGAACACGCCGAGCGCAAAGCCTGGATGGGCCTGCTCGCAAAGGCGCCCTCGGGGCGGGTTGCCGCCCTGCTGGAGGCCGCCGGGGTGCGGCCTGAGTTCACGTGGCTGAGGGCGCCCGAGATCGGCAGCACCATGGTCCGCGGCCGCACGGGCGGTACGGGAGCGCCCTTCAACCTCGGAGAAATCACAGTGACACGCTGCGCCTTGGCGCTGGCCGGTGGCGAGGTGGGGCATGCCTACATCCAGGGCCGCTGCAAGCCGGACGCGGAGGCGGCTGCCCTGGTTGACGCGCTGATGCAGAGCGCCGCGGCCGAGACGATCCGCCGAGCCGTCCTTGAGCCGCTCACCGCCGAGGAGACAGCGGCAAAGCTGGCGCGCGCCGAAAAGGCAGCTGCAACCAAGGTTGAGTTCTTCACCATGGCGCGCGGGCAGGACTAGCGGGAGAGAACCCATGCAAACGACGATTCTTGCCGGTGGGTTTGACGCCCCCGCACCGCAAGCCGCCCATGCGTTCCGAAGCGTCATGGAGGCGATGGCGCGCCCGGGGCGCATTCTGAGTATTGCCGGTGCAGCGCCACCGGCGCCCCTCTCCGGCGCGGCGGGCAGCGTCCTGTTGACCCTCTGCGACACCGACACACCAGTGTACCTTGCCGGCAATGCCGACCATCCCGATGTGCGCGACTGGCTGGCGTTCCACACCGGGGCGCCGCTGACGGGCCCGTCGCACGCCATGTTCGCCCTGGGGACATGGGGCGCCCTGATGCCCCTGAGCGCATACGCCATCGGCACGTCGGAGTATCCAGACCGCTCGGCCACCCTGATCGTGGAGAGTACGGCGCTTCTAGCGTCCGGCGCAACGCTGCGCGGCCCCGGGATCGAATCGCAGGCCGCGCTCTCCTTGCCCGAGGTCACGGCGTTCCAGAGCAATCACGCGCTGTTCCCGTTGGGTCTCGATTTCATCTTCACCAGCGGCGATCGCCTCGCGGCCTTGCCCAGATCAACCCAAGTCGACGGTGCGGAGGGGATCTGATGTATGTCGCTGTCAAAGGGGGCGCGCGCGCCATCGAATGCGCCCACGCCTGGTTGGCCGAAGAGCGCCGGGGCGACACGGAGGTCGCCGAGCTCAGCATCGCGCAGATCCGCGAACAGCTGAAGCTCGCCGTGGACCGCGTGATGGCCGAGGGTTCGCTCTACGATCCCGATCTCGCCGCGTTGGCGATCAAACAATCCCGTGGCGATCTGATCGAGGCGATCTTTCTCATCCGCGCCTATCGCACGACCCTGCCACGGTTCGGCGCGTCCGAGCCGGTGGAGACGGGCGCGATGGACTGCGACCGGCGTATTTCGGCCACGTTCAAGGATCTGCCGGGGGGGCAGGTCTTGGGGCCGACGTTCGATTACACGCACCGATTGCTCGACTTCACACTGGCCGCTGAGGGAGACGTGCCCGCCGCCCCCACCCGCGACGCCGCTCCGGGCGACGTGCCCCATGTCACCGACTTCCTCAATCGGGAGGGCCTGATCGAAGACGCCCCGCCCGACGACACGCCGCCTCCCGACCTCACGCGCGAACCGCTGGAGATGCCGGCCGAGCGCGCCCTGCGCCTGCAGGCCCTGACCCGCGCCGACGAAGGGTTCACCCTCGGCCTCGCCTATTCCACGCAGCGCGGCTATGGCCGCACCCATGCCTTTGTGGGCGAGCTGCGCATTGGCGCCGTCGCCGTGGAAATGGACATCCCCGAGCTGGGTTTCGCCGTTGAAATTGGCGAGGTCACGCTGACCGAATGCGAGACCGTGAACCAGTTCAAGGGCTCAAAGTCGGAGCCGCCGCAGTTCACGCGCGGCTATGGGCTGGTCTTCGGGCATTCCGAGCGCAAGGCGATCTCCATGTCGCTGGTCGATCGCGCGCTGCGCTGGGAGGAGCTGGGCGAAGACAATGTCGGCGCGCCGGCGCAGGACACGGAGTTTGTCCTTTATCACGCGGACAATATCCAAGCGACGGGCTTTCTCGAGCATATCAAGCTGCCCCACTACGTCGATTTTCAGTCCGAGCTTGAACTGGTGCGCAAACTGCGCCGCGAGGCAGGTGTTGATCAGGTGCAGGAGGCTGCGGAATGAAGCATGTTGTCTTTGATATCGGAGCCGTCCTCATTGAATGGCACCCCGAACTGGCCTGGGCGCAAGAGCTCGGTGCGGACGGGGCGCGCAGCTTCATGGACCGGATCGGCTTCGACAAGATCAATCTGGCCTGCGATGCGGGGGCGCACTTCGCCAAGGCCAGCGCAGGGATCACGGACCCCGAAGATGCGGCGCGCCTCGCGCAATACGTGAGCCTCTATCACCTGACAGTGCCACGCAAGATCACCGGCACCTGGGCGTGTCTTTACGACCTGAAGGCCCGTGGCGTGACTGTCCATGCAATCACGAACTGGTCGGCGGAGACCTGGCCGGTCGGCGTCGAGGTCCACCCGGAACTGGGCGAGGTCTTTGAGACGACGGTCGTGTCCGGACAGGTTGGCATGATCAAACCCAGCGTGGCGATCTTCCAGCTCTTCTGTGAGAGGGCGGCCGTCTCGGCAGAGGCGTGCCTCTTTATCGACGATGGCCCGCACAATTGCATCGGCGCGCGGGCTGCCGGCATGGACGCGATCCATTTCACAGATCCCGACGCGCTCAGGACCGCCCTCCAGGCAAAGGGGCTACTATGACCGACCAAGCCTACAATTTCGCCTACCTGGACGAACAGACCAAGCGGATGATCCGGCGCGCGATCCTCAAAGGGCTGGCGATCCCGGGGTATCAGGTCCCGTTTGCGAGCCGCGAAATGCCGATGCCCTATGGCTGGGGCACCGGCGGCGTTCAGGTCTCGGCGGCGGTTCTGACGCCCGAGGATACGTTCAAGGTGATCGACCAGGGCGCCGATGACACCACGAATGCCGTGTCTATCCGGAGCTTCTTTGAGCGCACGGCCGGGATCGAGACCACCACCGCCACATCGGAGGCGACGGTGATCCAGACCCGTCACCGCATTCCCGAAGAGCCGCTGACCGAGGATCAGATCCTCGTCTATCAGGTGCCCATCCCTGAGCCCCTGCGCTTTCTTGAGCCGCGCGAAAGCGAGACGCGCAAGATGCACAGCCTCGAGGAATACGGGCTGATGCATGTCAAGCTCTACGAGGATATCGCGCGCCACGGCCATATCGCGACGTCCTATGCCTATCCGGTCAAGGTCGAGGGGCGCTACGTGATGGATCCCTCCCCGATCCCCAAATTCGACAACCCCAAGCTTGGCGACATGGCGGCGATCCAGCTCTTCGGCGCCGGGCGCGAGCAGCGGATCTACGCTGTGCCGCCCTACACGCAGGTCGTCAGCCTCGACTTCGAAGACCACCCGTTCGAGGCCAGCAAGGCCGACCAGACCTGCGGGCTTTGCGGCGCGACCGACAGCTACCTCGATGAGGTCATCATCGACGATGCGGGCGGGCGCCTCTTCGTCTGTTCCGACACCGATTACTGCGCGGCGCGGCAGGCGGCGGGTCATACGGGAAAGGACGCGGCATGAGCCCTCTGCTTGCGGTGCGCGGCCTCACCAAACGCTACGGCGCGCTGATCGGCTGCGCGGACGTGTCCTTCGATCTCTATCCCGGAGAGGTCATGGGCATTGTCGGCGAGAGCGGGTCGGGCAAGTCGACCTTGCTCAATTGCATGGCCGGACACCTGGCACCGGACGCGGGACAGGTCGTGTTCGACACGCGCGCGGACGGCCCCAAAGACACCGTCACCATGTCCGAGCCGGAGCGCCGGATGCTGGGCCGCACCGATTGGGCCTTTGTCCACCAGCACGCCCGCGACGGTCTGCGCATGGGGGTCTCGGCCGGTGGCAATGTCGGCGAGCGCCTGATGGCGGTGGGCGAGCGCCACTATGGCGACATTCGCGGCAAAGCCACAGACTGGCTGGAGCGTGTCGAGATCGACAGCGCCCGCATAGATGATCGCCCCTCCACCTTTTCCGGCGGCATGCAGCAACGTTTGCAGATTGCGCGCAATCTGGTGACCGGCCCGCGCCTGGTCTTCATGGATGAGCCCACGGGCGGGCTCGATGTGTCGGTCCAGGCGCGCCTGCTCGACCTTCTGCGCGGGCTGGTGCGGGACATGGGGCTGTCGGCGATTATCGTGACCCACGACCTCGCGGTGGTGCGTCTTCTGGCAGACCGGCTGATGGTGATGAAGGACGGCCGCGTCGTCGAAGCGGGACTCACGGATCAGGTGCTCGACGACCCGCAGCATGCCTATTCCCAGCTTCTTGTGTCTTCTGTCCTGCAGGTGTGAGCGATGATTGAGCTGACCGACGTCTCCAAAACCTTCACCCTGCACAACCAGGGCAGCGCAGTGATCGAGGTGATCAGTGGCGTGTCGTTCCGCGTCGCGGCTGGGGAATGTGTTGCCCTGACCGGCGCGTCCGGGGCGGGCAAATCAACGCTCATGCGCATGATCTACGGCAACTATCTGGCGCGGTCCGGCTCCATTCGCATAGGCGATCTGGATATCGTGCGGGCCGAGCCGCGCGAGGTGATCGCACTGCGCCGGGAGGTGCTGGGGTATGTCAGCCAGTTCCTGCGCGTGGTGCCGCGTGTCCCGACACGGGACGTCGTCGCGGAGCCGCTGCGGGCTGTGGGTGTGCCCGCCGAAGACGCGCAAGCACAGGCCGAGCGCCTCTTGGCCCAGCTCAACATCCCCGAGCGGCTCTGGTCCCTGTCCCCGACCACCTTCTCTGGCGGCGAGCAGCAGCGCGTCAACATCGCCCGCGGCTTTGCCCATGCCTATCCGGCAATGCTGTTGGACGAGCCGACCGCCAGCCTCGACGCGGCCAACCGGGAGGTCGTGTTGTCCCTGATCGAACGGGCCAAGGCGCGGGGCGCAGCTATTATCGGCATTTTCCACGACGAGGCCGCGCGGGCTCGCGTGTGCGACCGAGAGATCGACGTCAGCGCGTTCACACCGGGAGTGGCTGCATGACACAGGGGCGTCTTATCGCCGTGGTTGGTCCGTCCGGCGTGGGCAAGGACAGTGTGATGCAGGGCATCGCCGAAGTCGTGCCCAATGTGCACCTTGTGCGCCGCGTCATCACCCGCGCGCCGGATCTTGGCGGAGAGGCCTATGATGCCGTCTCGGTGCCAGAGTTTCAGGCTATGGCGGACAATGGCGCATTTGCCGTCCATTGGGGGGCGCATGGGCTCTTTTATGGCATCCCGCAAACGGTCCGGTATCACTTGAACAATGGCCGGGATTGTCTGGCCAACTTCTCGCGCAAGGCGCTTCGGGCGGGCGCGGATGCGTTTCCAAGCTTCCGGGTTCTGAACATCTCGGCCGACCCGGAGACGCTCGCCGCCCGCTTGGCCGCGCGCGGGCGTGAAACGGACGCCGAGATCGAGCGACGCCTCGCGCTGGCCAACACACCATTGCCCGATGGCCTTGAGGTCATCACCCTTTCCAATGACGGCCCGCTGGTCCAAACCGTTGCGCGCGCTGTCGCGCAGCTTCAGCCCGTGGGGGCGTAGCGGTGGACAGGATCACACCGGCCCGTCCGGCCTTCGCCCCGCAGCGCGAGCTGGTGCACCGCACCGGGTGCGGACCAGCGCCAGCCGCCTTTCCAAGGGCGACGCGCGGCGGATCTGCGTTCCATCCCAAGGGCGGTTTCACGGGACGGCGGACCCTTCGTCGGCGCGCTGTCACCGTGATGTCATGCAAAACAGGCACGGCACCCTGAGGCCGGTTGCGCCCCGAACAACGTCATCCCGGCCCGACCCGGCCGCATCAAAACCGATCTTCAGGCAGCATGCGATTGGCTGCAAAGTGAGCTAACATCATGAACTCCCGTTTCCCCCCATCGGATCTGGAACACGCCCGGCACGGCACAGTGTTGGGCGATCTCTGCCTCGCGAATGCGCAGCTCGTTCTGGAGGATCGCGTCGCGCGCGGTGCCCTGACGATTGAAGGAGGGGTGATCACCCAGATCACGCAGGGCGACGCCGTTCCGACCGGCGCGCTGGATTGTGGCGGCGAGCTGGTCCTGCCTGGGCTTGTGGAGCTGCACACCGACAATGTCGAACGTCATATCGAGCCGCGCCCCGAGGTCGATTGGCCCCATCTGCCCGCCCTTCTCGCCCATGACGCGGAGCTGGCCTCCACCGGCATCACCACCGTGTTCGACGCCATGCGGGTGGGGTCGCTCCATGCGGGCAAGGGACGGTACGTCGATTATGCCCGCAGGCTTGCCGATGAGCTCCTCGCCGCCCGGGCTGACGGCTTGTTCAAGATCAGCCACTTCCTTCACCTGCGCGCCGAGATCTGTTCCGACACCCTGCTGGAGGAACTCGCCGCGTTCGGCCCACAGGATCGGGTGGGGATTGTCAGCCTGATGGATCACACGCCGGGGCAGCGGCAGTTCCGCGACCTCACGGCGCTCAAAACCTACGTGACCAAGAAGCGGGGTATGAACGACGCCGAGTTCGCCGAGCACGTCGAAAACCTCCTGAGCCTTCAGAAGCGGTTCGGCGCACAGCACCAAACCGGCGCGGTTGCCGAGGCGGGTCGCTTGGGCGCCGTGCTGGCGAGCCATGACGACACCACGGCGGAGCATGTCGCGACATCGGCCGAGAACGGCGTGGAGTTTGCCGAATTCCCGACCACCGTGGAGGCCGCCGAAGCCTGCCGCGACAGAGGAATCTCCGTCATGATGGGCGCGCCCAATCTGATCCGCGGCGGGTCGCATTCGGGAAACGTCGCCGCAAAAGACCTGGCCACGCGGGACCTTCTGGACATCGTCTCCTCGGATTACGTGCCCTCGGCGCTCTTGCTGGCGGCCTTCCATTTGGCGCGTCTCTGGGACGACCTGCCGCGCGCCATCGCAACGGTGACCCACAATCCCGCCCGGGTGGCCCGCCTTGAAGACCGGGGGGCGTTACGGGTTGGCATGCGCGGCGATGTCCTGTTGGTGCGCCAGATCGGCCAGACCCCTCTCTTGCGGGGGGTCTGGAGCCAGGGGCACAAGATCGGCTGACGGGGCACCCCGCGCAGCATCCCAGCCCCCGCATCGCAAAACGGCGCACCGATCCAACGGGTCGGCGCAGCTTCGCGTGCGCCGACAGCCGTTGTCCCTGCCCCGCCCGGACGATCACCAAAGCGATGCGCGCTGGCCAAAATACCCCGGTGCAAAGGCCTCACTCTGCGCGCCCCGCCCCACCCGGAAGGTGTCCCGGTCACGTCGCCCCGGGGCCTGCTCTTTCCCAAACGGGTGGCCGCCGATGATCCGGTGGGCGGTCGCGGGGCCGAACGAAGTAGCGCTGGCGTCACGCAACCCGTGCAACCCAAACTCATTCGGGTGAGTTTGATGGCGCGAATGGCCTGGGCGATGATCCGCGACGCCTTAGCAGAAGACATCACGACCGGCGCCTTGAAGGCCGGCGCCCAAGTGCCGACGGCGCCCCAGCTCGTGGCGCGCTTCCCGGCCGGGCAGCATTCCGTCCGCAAAGCGGTCGAGGCGTTGGCCCGAGAGGGCAAGCTGAGCATTGAGCAAGGCGCGGCACATTCGTGGAGGCCACGCCGCGCCTCACCTATGCCGTTGGCAAGCG
>JBCCYI010000148.1:0-11856 GCA_039189975.1 Pseudomonadota bacterium | reverse complement strand
TGCGGATCTCGCGTGCAAACGGGATGCGACCGTCTGCTTCGAGGCGACGGGTGGACAGGGCTGGCAGCTCTGGGCTTATCTCGCGGCAGAGCGTGTCGTCGCGCGGCAAGTGCCCCGGGCTCAGGATGAGCCCTCTGGTCGTCATGCGTTCGATACCGATGGCGACCGCGTTTGCACAAAGCCGTGGCACGCGCGCCAAGACCGACCGGGTTGATGCAGGGCTCATCGCACACGTCCTTGGCGTCGGACCCGATGCAGGACGGCGCCTTCCAGCCGAAAAGCCACGGGGTCTCAGACCGTTGGCATCGAAGCGAGTGCAGCCGGCCGAGCCGCGCAAACATGTGCCGGCCGAGGTCCGGGCGCATCAGAAACTTGGCGCGGCCGGGATGTTTGACGACATCGACACTGACCTCAACGCACGGCGCGACGTGCGGACCGGGGAACTCGAAGGTCGGATCGGCGCGACGACATCAAGCGACGCGGCACCGGCCGAGACCTCCGGTATTCTGCGCTCCATCGCTGGGGTTGGGCCCGTTGCCAGCACGACGCTGATCGCCGAAATGCCCGAACTCGGTGCCGTCAACGGCGCGCAGGCGGCCTCTCTCGCGGGCTTGGCCCCCGTCGCGCATGAGAGCGGAACGCTCCGCCGAAAACGGGCACTTGCAGTCGGCCGCCGCGCTCTGCGGCATGGGACGTTCCAAGCAACCCTGGTCGCCAGCCACCCCGGCCCTAGGATTTTTGCAGCCCGCCTCCGCAAGGCCGGAAAGCCCCACAGGGTCATCGTCACCACCGTTGCCAGAAACTCGTAACCATCGCGCCTGCGCTGTGCAGGACCCGTCAGAAACGGGCGACCCTAGCCGACTGAAAAATGCGGGTGCTAGTTAAAGTCGCTCGAAGCATCGCATGGGGTGGGGCGCAATGAGCCGTTGGGAGCGGTTCCGCTACTGGCGGACAATATCGTTTGAGCATCGAACGCGTAGCGCTCCTGCGCCGACACGCTGCGCCTGAAGGACATGTAGTCAATCCTGTCCCATGCGCGTTTCCCGATTAACATCAGAAACTGGTGCACCGCGTCTGACCTGACCGCAGACATCGGAAATTCCAGGTGCGATCCGCGCGGCAACGCTCCATCCTCGATATCGCGAAGCACAATCATGCTCCAGGCACCTGCGAAGAAGTGGCCGCCATGCGTCATGGTGAAGTCACCGTCGCGTACGGCGCGCAATCCCTCGATGGACCAATTGAGACCCGCGAAGAGGATTGTCCTTCCAGGCGTCTTCCCCGATGCGAGGGCAGCCGCTCTGGCTCCAAGGGCGATCTGGTCATTGGCCGCCCAAACTGCGTCAAGGTCATACCTCTGAAGGGCGGTCTGCGTCCGCTCGTAGGCGGTTGCTGCGCTCCACATGACCGGAAACGCTCGGATCAGACTGACATCCGGATGCTCTTGGAGTGCGCGCCGCAGCCCCTCTTCACGCTCGAGAGCTGCCGGGGTTGCCGCGTCGCCCAAAAGCGCCATAAGAGAGATACCGTCCGCATTCAGCCCCTTAGAGCGCGCCTCCTGAATGAGCGACATCGCCATGTCGTATCCTGCGACTTCGTTGTCGGTCACGATCGACCCAACGATTTGTGACAGATCGCCACCTGACGCCGCGAACCCAATGCGCTGCTCCTGCGTCATACGGTTTAGCAGGATGAAGACGGGCACACCCGTATCCGCAAGAACGTCCAGCATGAGCGGCGCTTGCTGCAGCTCGTTGACGATAATGATGTAGTCCGGCAGCGTGTCGGCGCGCGCGAGGTTGCGCGCCGCATCGACCATCTTCAGCCGATCACGGTTCGTGTGGATGACATTTAGATCGATGTTCAGATCCTTTGCAGCGGCAGACATCGTCGCAGTGACATCGCCCCAGAATTCCGTATCCCCTCCTGGATTGATGAACGTGATGTGCAACCTGTCCGATGCGCCTGCAGGCGCCATGGCGGACAGGGTCATCGTGATCAGTAACAACGCCGCCCTAATCATTTCTGCCTCTTCTCCGGACCCTGGGTTCCTCTTCGTCTAACCAAGAAATCTTAAGAAATAAGTGCGATCCGATAGGTTCTAGTTGCTCGCGTGAGAGTTGATGAAAGCCGCGGACAGTCTCAGGAAGCGCGCCTCTCGAAGGGACGCGCGTCATCGGAGCAGGGGATCGCTGCTCTTTCGGCTGACGGTTCCCAGCCTGGCTGCGGTCTTTGTTCTCTGGGTCGGTTACACCGCCTTCTGGGCCACCATGTACGAGACTGACGCTCGTCGAAAGTTCGACGAAAGCGGTGCCCGGGCGGCACAGCTCTTCGCCGCCGCCGTGGCCGAACCTCTGTGGGCCTTCGACAAGCGCTCTGTCGAGACCACGCTGGAGGGTCTTTCGTCGTGGCCCGGTTTCGCCTACGCTACGGTCCACGATGCCTCCGGGCTCTTCGCGCGTGTCCCTGGTCTTGAGAACGGGCCGCTCCAGGGCGATCCTCGCCCCGCGCTGTCGCCTAGCGGGCCTGCCCCCCGGATGTGGGCCTACGCTTACTTCGAAGCGCCAATTTCGCACCCGAACCAGGGCGTGTTGGGTCGGTTTACCGTCGCCTTCGATCAAGGGCCGATGGAGCACGCCATCTGGATGGCACGCCGGAACGCCGTGTTTGCGGCTGTCTTTGGCTTTTCGATGTTGGGCTTCCTGCTTACGCTCATCGCGCGTTCGGTGACAAAACCTCTGGTGGACATCACTCAAGCGGTCGAGCAGGTGGCAGCAGGGGATCTTAGCTACGAGCTGCCGGTCGGTCAGGCATTGGACGAGGTGCGCCGTCTGGCCCGCGCGCTCGAGGTTTTTCGAACAAATGCTGGACGGTTGGTAGACGCCAAGGCGGAGGCCGAAGCGAACCGGATGATCGCTGAGCTGGCGATGCGGGACGAACTCACCGGGCTGGCCAATCGCCGCGCGGTGCTCGAGCGTTTCGCCATCCTCGAAGGCTCCGTGGCCACCTGCGATCAACGACGCATCGCGATGATCCATGTGGATCTCGACGGTTTCAAACAGATCAACGACACGGTCGGGCACAAGGCGGGCGATCATGTGCTCCGGGAAGTCGCAACCCGCTTCTCAGACGCCGCCGGGAATTGCAGCCTCATCGCGCGCTTTGGGGGCGACGAGTTCGTATTCCTGATCGAAGACCACGAGAGTCGCAACGCACCTGTCGAGACGGCTGAGAAGATCATTGGCTGCCTGCAAGCTCCCATTCTTTTTGAGGATCAGCGGCTGCGCGTTGCGGCCTCCGCCGGCGTTGCGCATCATCGGTTCGGCGAAGACGTTCTGGAGGAGACGCTCGTCAACGCGGACATTGCGCTCTACCGGGCCAAGGCGCAGGGAAAAGGCTGTGCTGTCGAGTTCGACGAGACGCATCGCCAGGACCTCATCCAGCGCAGGCGTGCCTCGGACGAGATCCTCGACAGTGTCGAGCATCACCGGTTTGTGCCCTATTTTCAGGGGATCTTTGAAGCCGGGACGCAAAAGCTCGCCTCCGTCGAGCTGTTGGCGCGCTGGCATCATCCGCAACGCGGCTTGCTCCCGCCAGCGGAGTTTCTCGATGTCGCAACAGATCTGAAACTCATGCGGCTCATCGACAAACAGGTCCTGGAGCAGGCGATCTACACGTTCCGGGATCTGGCGCAGCGTGGTCTAACGCTGCCGAGGCTCTCTGTGAATGTCTCCGTGACGCGCTTGATTGAGCCTGATTTCGTGAAGATGCTCAGTGAGGCCCGAGATAGCGGAATTGAGATCGAGCTTGAGCTGCTCGAAGCGATCTTCCTCGATGACCCGCCGGACCTGCTCATGTGGCAGCTCGACCGGGTGCGTGAGCTGGGGGTCAGGGTGAGCATCGACGATTTCGGGACGGGGCACGCGTCGGTTGCGGGGCTCATCAAAATTCGGCCCGACAAGGTTAAGCTAGACCGGCAGTTCGTCGCCCCGATGCTCGAAAGCGAGCGTGCATTCAGCCTTGTAAAGACGCTGCATCTTCTGTGCGAGCAACTCGACATTGCCACGGTCGCAGAAGGGGTCGAAACACAAGAGCACGCCCGTTTGCTGCATAGCCTGGGCTGCCAGTACCTCCAAGGTTTCGCGCTGATGCGGCCGCAACCGGCGCAAGCCCTGACCGCTCTGCTCGAAGACCTGGCGCTGCGCGATGTAGGCTAACCCGAGAAGATCCGCGGTGGCCTCCAAGGGGCGGTGGGGCGCCCCACGAGATCTGGCGAGCCGGTCATCAAGACGCTCGAACGTGCAATTGGCTTGTGCAGTGTTTTGGCGCTGGACGGGGCCAAACACTGCTCTGCGCTGGCGGATTTGGCCGCGTTGTCAGCGGTGTGCAAACCAAGTGCGTTGCAGGGCCAGGCACTGGCAGTGTCCGACGAGAGGCAATAACGGCTTTTGATGAGCTGTGCCCCGGAACGCGGGCGTGTCCGGATTGCGCGCCGAGCCATTGCGGTAAGGTGGTTGCGAGGAGGCAACATGCGCCTGGCGCGGCCGTCCGTCGGCCCGGGGGACGACGGAGGCTGCGCCGCCTTGGGCTGGCCGTCATCGACAGGGGTGCTAAAGAGGTGAAAACAAGGATCGCGTGCCATGACCCCTGTCGACCCTCGCTATATCCCCGTGTCCGCGCTGGAGGTGCCGCGCTTCGCCGGTATCGCCTCGGTCATGCGACTGCCGCAACGCGACGCGGCAGCGCCGGAGGAGGCGGAGATCGGCTTTCTCGGGATCCCGTGGGACAGCGGCACAACCAACCGACCGGGCGCGCGCCACGGCCCGCGCGCGCTGCGCGACGCGTCCACGATGATCCGCATGGTAAACCAGGCCACACGCATCGCCCCGTTCCACACCGCGCGCTGTGCCGACTTCGGCGATGCGACGGTCAACCTCACAGACGTTCCTCAAACGCTGGAGCTGGTGGCTCAGCAGTTTGCCGGACTCAAGAGTGTCGGCATTGCGCCATTCATGATGGGGGGAGACCATCTGATGAGCTTGCCCGTTCTGCGTGCCATGGCAGCCGACGGACCTCTGGGGATGGTGCACTTCGACGCGCATACCGATCTCTTCGACGGTTACTTCGGCGGTATGAAGTACACCCACGGCACGCCCTTCCGCCGCGCTGTTGAGGAGGGTCTGCTGGATCCCAAGCGCGTCGTACAGATCGGCATTCGCGGTACCAGCTATGACGGGCAGGACCGTGCCTTTGCCGTCGAGACGGGCATCCGGATCATCCCGATTGAGGAGTTTCACGCCAGAGGCATTCCCGATGTGATGGCCGAGGCGCGGGATATCGTGTCCGATGGGCCGACGCATCTGTCCTTCGACATAGATGCGATCGACCCCGCTCTCGCCCCTGGAACGGGCACGCCCGAGATCGGCGGTTTCACCGCCTTCGAGGCCCAGGCGATGCTGCGCCTTCTCGACGGGGTCGATCTGTGCTCGGCTGACCTTGTGGAGGTGGCCCCGCCGTTTGATCCCTCAGGTACAACTGCTTGGATCGGTGCGTCGCTCATGTTTGAAATTCTGTGTATCCTCGCCCCCGCCGTCGCACGTCGCAAAGGACGCGAGACGGTGATTTGCGATGCCCTTCCAACCCCGAAAGGTGCCTGATGTCCCACGGCTATGAAACCGGTCGGCTCAACCTGCCCTTTGTCGGCATTTGCACCTTCGCCAAAGCTCCCTATCAGCCTGATTGGGCGGCGCTTGATGCCGACATCGCGGTTATCGGGGCTCCGTTCGATTTCGGCACGCAATGGCGCGCGGGCGCGCGTTTCGGGCCTCGTGCAATCCGTGAGGCCTCGACCCTCTTCTCCTTCGGTCACGCGGGCGCTTACGACCATGAGGATGACATGACCTACCTCGACGGTGTGCGCATCGTCGACATGGGCGACGCCGATATCGTGCACACTGACACAAACGCCTCTCATGCCAACATCGAAACGGCAGTGCGCGCGGCGCGCACCGCAGGCGCCCTGCCCGTTGTTCTGGGCGGGGACCATTCGGTAAACATCCCTTGCGTGCGTGCCTTTGGTGACCACGGGCCCCTCCACATCGTCCAGATCGACGCGCATCTCGACTTCGTCGATGAGCGCCACGGCGTACGCCATGGCCATGGTAACCCCATGCGCCGCGCCGCCGAGCAGGACCACGTCACGGGCCTGTCGCAGTTTGGCATCCGAAATGTCTCGTCGACGGCTAAGGAGGGCTACGACGCCGCGCGGGCCATGGGATCCGACATCCTGTCGGTCCGCCAGATCCGCAAGCTCGGTGTAGATGGCACGCTGGCGCGTATTCCGGCGAGCGTCGATTACTACCTGACCATCGACATTGACGGGTTTGACCCGTCGATCGCGCCTGGCACCGGCACTCCCTCACACGGGGGGTTTCTGTATTACGAGGTTTTGGAGCTGCTGGCAGGACTGGCCCAGCGGGGGCGCATCGTCGGGATCGACCTCGTCGAGGTTGCGCCGGATTATGACCGGACGGGGACGACGGCGATCCTCGCCGCGCAGATCCTGCTGAACGTGCTCGGACGCATCATGGCGGCGCGCGAGACGCCGGTGTAGCCGGCACACGGGTTCCTGACAGGCTCTCGCATGGGGCGCTCCCGAACGTCAGGCGCAAGCTCTGCGAATTGCTGATCGGGTTTGAAGGCGTGGTTACCGCCGGGACCAACCGCACTCGGGTGAGTGCCGATGAGCATGCTTTCAAGACACACGGCGAAATGGTCCGTCCGTCATCGGGTTGCCCCGCAGCGGGTGTGTCGTGCGCCGTGCGGTTCGCCGTCTGCAGTCAGTCTCCACCCTGGCGGTTCTCTCCAGCCAGAAGCCCCGCGTTGCCGCCTGCGGCCGTTGTATCGACGCAGAGGTGCCTCTCCAGGCAAACATGGCTTGTGTCCGGATATCCTGCGAGGAGTGGGAGGATTGGCCCTTCGCGTGTGGCGAGTGCCTCGGCAAAGGCGCGGCCTAAGTCGGCATGACCCCACCAGATCAGGCCTCCGAAAGCCGGTAGATCGCGCAGCGCTTCCGTTGCAAGCGCGCCACCCGTGCTGAGGGCCCGCCCGCCGAGCGCCTCGACGGCGGCGCATTGCGCGGCGGCTGCCGCTGGCCCCGGGCCAGCACAGAGCAAAGGTGGGCGCGTGTAGAGCGTCAGGCGGTTCAGCTCACCCGTCGGCCCCGGCAACGTTTCCGTGCCCAAGGGAGTCGGCCGGGGGCCCGCCTCTTGCAGCGCGTCCGCCAGTTTGGACGCGTTTGCGGGGGACGACCAATCTGATGTGGCCGCGGGCGCTGGGCTGGCAGCGAACCGAGGAAGGTAGTGTGGTCCTCCCGCCTTTGGCCCGGTGCCCGAAAGACCTTCGCCGCCAAAGGGCTGGCTGCCAACGATCGCGCCGATCTGGTTGCGGTTGGCATAGATGTTGCCCGCTTCGATCGCGTCCGCGACGGCTTGCAGGCGGTCGTCGATCCGGCTGTGAAGCCCGAAGGTCAGCCCGTATCCGGTCGCATTGATCGCAGCAATCACGGTGTCGAGTTCATCAGCCTTGAAGGTTGCGACGTGTAAGACGGGGCCAAAGACTTCTTCGGTCAAAGCTTCGATCCCGGAGACACGGATCAACGCTGGGCCAACGAAGGATCCCATAGCGGGATTGTCCAACCGATGCACCAGCCGGCCGTCCTGCGCGGCAGCCGCGACATAGGCCCTGATTTGGTCAGCGGCGAACTCTGTGATGATCGGGCCGACATCGGTTGCAATGTCCCACGGATCGCCAAGGGCAAGCTCGTCCATTGCGCCTGTCAGAAGCTCCAGGAAGGGCTGCGCGATATCTTCCTGCAGGTAGAGACAGCGTAGGGCCGAGCAGCGTTGGCCCGCCGATTGAAACGCGGATACGACGATATCGCGAATAGCCTGTTCGGGCAGCGCCGTGCTGTCAACGATCATGGCGTTGAGACCGCCCGTCTCCGCGATGAGAGGCGCTCCTGGCGCACAGCCACGAGCCATGGCGGCTTGAATCCGGCGGGCCGTCGTCGTGGAGCCTGTGAATGCAACGCCATTCACGCGAGGGTCGGACGTCAGGGCAGGGCCAATTGCGCCACCCTCGCCAGGCAGCAGTTGGAGCGCGGTGCGCGGCACCCCCGCACGATGGAGGTGCTGCGTGGCCCAGGCGGCAATGGCGCACGTGGTTTCTGCCGGCTTGGCCAGGACCGCGTTGCCCGCCGCGAGGGCCGCCGCGATCTGGCCTGTGAAGATCGCCAGGGGAAAGTTCCACGGGCTGATACATGTGAAGACGCCGCGGGCAGGGGCCTGAGGGCCGTCGGCCCGGGACGCATAGTAGCGCAGGAAGTCCACCGCCTCGCGCAGCTCGGCGACGGCATCGGCGAGGGTCTTGCCAGCCTCGAGGGCGAGGCGCGCGAAGGCCTCGCCGAAGTCGGCCTCATAGAGATCTGCCGCGCGGCGCAGGGCATCGGCCCTCTCAGTCGGCGTGGCGTCCCAGGGACGCGCCGCGTCCAGAGCAGAGGTCACATCTTGCGCGGAGGCGAAGGTCACCGAGCCAAGTGCTTCTCCTGTGCTCGGGGCGATGATCGGCGCGTCAGCGCCCCCCGCAGCTGTACTGGCGAGGATCGGCACAACTGTGAGCGCATCGGGGCGCCGTCGGGCCGCGTCGATACGGCGGAGGACGGTGACATCGCTCAGATCGAAGCCAGCTGCATTGCGCCGATGGGGGGCGTAGAGGTCCGGCCCCGTCGCCAAGGTCTGTGCGTGACGGGTCGGGTCTTGGGCCATCTCTTGGGCGAGCGCGTCAAATGGGCAGGCTGCGACGACCGAGGCGGGTACGGCAGTGTCGACGATCTGGTTGACGAAGGACGAATTGGCCCCGTTCTCCAGCAACCGCCGCACCAGATAGGCCAGCAGATCCCGATGCGCTCCGACCGGCGCGTAGATGCGACAGCGCGTCTGTGCCTGCGCGCAAACCAGATCATGGAGCGCTTCGCCCATGCCGTGGAGCCGCTGAAACTCGAATGCTCCCCGCGGCAGGTCGCCCGCCATTTCGAGGACCGCTGCGACGGAATGAGCGTTGTGGGTCGCAAACTGGGGGTAGATCCTGTCGGCCATCCCGAGCAGCTTGCGAGCCAGGGCAATGTAGCTGACATCGGTGGCTGATTTCCGCGTGAAGACCGGAAAGTCCTCCAACCCCTCGACCTGCGCCTGCTTGATCTCGGTGTCCCAATAGGCCCCCTTTACGAGCCGCACCATGATGCGGCGGTTCCGCTGCTGCGCGATACGGTAGAGCGAGTCCAGTATGACGCCCGCGCGCCGCCCATAGGCCTGGACCACGACGCCGAAGCCATCCCAGCCGTCGAGCTCCGGATCGGCAAGCGTGGCCTGAATGACGCGCATCGACAGGCCGAGCCGATCGGCTTCCTCCGCGTCGACGTTCAACCCGATCCCCGCGCGGGCCGCTTGCCGGGCCAGTTTGCCCAGGACGGGCACGAGCTCTGCCACGACGCGCTCTGTCTTAGCCACTTCGTAGCGGGGATGCAGGGCGGAGAGCTTGACGGAGATGCCCGGATTGGCCGTGATCTCCGAGCCGGACGAGGCCGTTGCGATCCGGGCAATGGCACCGGAATAGGCCTCTGCATAGCGGGCCGCATCGGCAGCGGTCATCGCCGCCTCGCCGAGCATATCATACGAATAGGTGTAGCCCTGCGCTTCCATATCGCGGGCCCGTTCCATAGCGGTATCGATGCTCTCGCCCAGCACGAATTGTCGGCCCATTTGCTTGATGGCAGCGCTGACCGCACCGCGAATGACGGGCTCGCCCAGTCGGCGCACCATCGCCCGTAGCGTACCGGCGACGCCCGGTTCCGCATCGCTGAGCACGCGCCCCGTCAGCAGGAGCCCCCATGTCGAGGCGTTGACGAGCGGTGAGCTTGACTGGCCGAGATGTGCCGACCAATCCGAAGATGCGATCTTGTCGTCGATGAGGGCGTCGACAGTGGCACCATCCGGAACGCGCAGCACTGCTTCGGCCAGGCACATGAGCGCCACGCCCTCTTTCGTTGACAGCCCGTATTCCGCAAGGAAAACCTCCATCAGCCCGGGATGCGACGCGGACCTGATCTCTCTCACGAGTGCTGTGGCGCGGGCGACGATCCTCGCGCGGGCAGGCGGGTCTAGCTGTGCCTGTTGGATGAGGTCTTTCAGCAAGAGGTCTTCATTGCAACGCTTGCCTGCGTCCCAGTCTGGATTGATTTCGATCATCGCCACATCTCCTCTCGCGTGGCGCGACTATAGAGGGTTGCGTGAGATCTTTTCGTCCTTATGAAGGAATTCAAAGGTCGAAACGTCTTTTGTTCTGTTTTTTGGTAGGGCAAATGGAATGCAGAGTGAGATTTCGCTAGACGCCCTTGATCACAGGATCCTCTCCGTTCTTGCCACGAACGGGCGCATGTCCATGACAGCACTTGGGCATGTCGTGGGCTTGTCGAAGACGCCGGTGACCGCGCGCGTTAAGCGGCTTGAGGCGCTTGGGGTGATCACAGGATACCGCGCGGAGCTATCGGCGGAGATGCTGGGCCGCCAACACGTCGCGTTTATCGAAGTGCGGCTGTCAGACACCCGCGAGCAATCGCTCCAGGACTTCAACAAAGCGGTGCGGCAGATCCCGGAGGTCGAAGCGTGCCACATGATCGCGGGCGGCTTCGACTATCTGCTCAAGGTCAGAACCAGGAACATCTCGGACTATCGGCGTGTTCTGGGCGAGCAAATCTCTCAACTGCCGAGGGTCGCCAACACATCAACCTATGTGTCCATGGAAAACGTGCTGGACCCGGGGGTCATGCACCTTTGAACGCCTGTCCGCACAGCCCGCCGCCGTGATCGGCGACGGGCCAGGCCCGGTATAGGCACGTCCTGGGGTTGCGGCAGGCAGGGGGCGAGGCCACCGCCGTCCCGCATACGGACTGACGTCGGGCAGACAATCGGCGAGACCTTGCAGTGTCGGGTCTAGAGGCACTCCGACAGTGTCACCGCCAAATTGCGGATCACTTGCGGATAGAGCTCGGGGCCAGGCTCCAGGTCTGCACCGAGCGGATCAATGACGCCCGTGCTCGCGTTCGTTCCGTCGAGAACCGTCGCCACGAGGCCTGGGTTGAACTGGGGTTCGGCCAAAACGCAGTCAACGCCCTCGTCGCGAATGCGGTCCCGGATTTCGGCAATGCGGGCTGGGCTTGGGTCTTGCGCGTCACCGATCGAAATCGCTCCCGCGGCAGGCATGTCGAAGTCCTGCTCGAAGTATTGGTATGCGTCGTGGAACACGATGAACGATCCGCCGCGCACAGGATCCAGAACAGCGCTCAATTCATCGCCGAGCGCGCTTAGTTCGTCGCGTGCGGCAGCGGCATTGGCGAAGTAGGCCCCTGCGTTGTCTGGGTCGGCCGCGGAAAGCTCTGCGGCGATCAGGTTGAGCCAGGTCGATGCATTCTCGGTCGACAGCCATGCATGCGGATCGTGCGCGCCGTGGGCGTGGCCGTGATCGTCATGGGCATGCTCCTCATGATCGTGGTCATCGGCGTCGGCATGTTCCTCGTGATCGTGGTCATGGTCGTGGTCATCGGCGTCGGCATGTTCCTCGTGATCGTGGTCATGATCGTGGTCATCCGCGTCGGCATGCTCCTCGTGATCATGGTCATGATCGTGGTCATCGGCGTCGGCATGCTCCTCGTGATCATGGTCGTGATCGTGGTCATCCGCGTCGGCATGCTCCTCGTGATCATGGTCGTGATCGTGGTCATCGGCGTCGGCATGCTCCTCG
>JBCCYI010000147.1:0-11871 GCA_039189975.1 Pseudomonadota bacterium | reverse complement strand
GTGGCCCTCCTCGCCACCCTTGCGATGGCGCCCGAGTGGGACCGCGTGGCGCGGCAGGAGGCGGCGCCGATCCGCACGATCCTCGCGGACCCGACGGCGCGTCGCCTTCTGCTGATCGCACTCGTCAACGCCACGCCGCTCGCCGTGTCCTCGACGCTCTTTCTCTTCTTCGTCGAAAGCCGGCTGGACGCGCCGGGTTGGGAAGGCCCGCTCCTCGTGATCTTCTTTTTGGCAGCAGCGGCGTCGGCCCCGGTCTGGGCGGCGCTGGCCCAGCGCTTCGGCGAAAAGCCGGTGCTGCTGTGCGCCATGGTGCTGGCCATCGTCTCATTCGCCTTTGTGCTGACGCTCGGCGCGGGCGATGTCGCGCTCTTTGCGCTCGTCTGCGTCGCCTCGGGCGCCACGATCGGCGCGGATCTGACGCTGCTGCCCGCGCTCTTCGCGCGCCGCATGGCGGAGGTCTCGCCCAACGGCGGACAGGGCTTTGGCCTGTGGTCCTTCACCTCGAAGTTCACGCTCGCCTTTGCCGCCGCCGCCCTGCTGCCGCTCCTCGAAGGGGCGGGTTTCCGCCCCGGCACCGACGTCGACAACCCCGACGGCGCGCTGCGCCTGCTCACCGCGCTCTACGCGCTGGTGCCCTGCCTTCTCAAGCTCGTCGCAATCGCCCTCTTGGCCGCGACCCCCCTTTCCCATCGCCAGAGATCCCCCGCATGACCTTCGTCGCCCTTGTGCTCGCCGCCCTCCTTCTTCTCGCCGCCGCCCGCGCCTGGCTGGCGGAGTTTCCCGCCCAGACGCCCGCCGACTATGCCACGGCCGGCACGCCGGAGTTTGACCTCAGGACCCATATCGACGGGCCGATCCTGTGCGAGGGCGTGATTTACGGCCCGATGGGGCGCGTCGTGTCGCGCTTCACGGCGGATTTTCACGCCACCTGGGAGGGCGACACCGGCACGATGACCGAGCATTTCCGCTACGATTCCGGCCGCACGCAGGACCGGGTATGGACCCTCGTGCCCGCCCCCGGCGGCGCCGTCAAAGCCACGGCCCCCGATCTCGTCGGCCCGGGGCGCGGCAAACAGTCCGGTCCCACACTCATGTTACGCTACCGCATTAAGATGCCCGAAGAGGCGGGCGGGCATGTGCTCGATGTGCGGGACTGGATGTATCTGATGGAGAACGGCACCATCATCAATCGCAGTCAGTTCCGCAAGTTCGGCATCAAGGTGGCCGAGCTTGTGGCCACGATGCGCCCCGCCGCGACGGCATAAGGAGCAAGACATGCGCGAATGGGCTGGGAAACGCTATTGGATCGTCGGCGCGTCCGAAGGATTGGGCAAGGCGCTGGCCGAGAAGATGAGCCGCGCGGGCGTGCATCTGGTCCTCTCGGCGCGCGACGAGAACCGGCTGGCGGACCTCGCCGCTTCCCTGCCCGGCCCCACCACCCTCGCCCCCTGCGACATCGCCCAAGACGCAAGCGTGGCCGCCGCCGCCGAGATCGCGGGTGAGGTGGACGGGGTCGTCTTTCTCGCGGGCGTCTACTGGCCGCAGGCCGCGCAGGAGTGGAAGGCCGACGAGGTCACCGCGATGTGCGACATCAACTTTACCGGCCTCGCCCGTGTGCTGGGCCACTGCGTGCCCGGCATGGTCGCGCGCGACGCGGGCCACATCGTCATCACCGGGTCGCTCTCGGGGTTTCGCGGCCTGCCCGGCTCGATCGGTTACACCGCGTCGAAGGCCGGGACGATGTCGATGGCAGAGTGTCTCTATTGCGACCTGAGCAAGACCGGCGTCGACGTGCAGGTGCTCAACCCGGGCTTTATCCGCACGCGTCTGACCGACAAGAACGACTTTGGCATGCCGTTCCTCATGGAGCCGGAGGGCGCGGCGCGCATCATGTTCGACTTCATGCAAACCGACGGGTTCAAAAAGAGCTTTCCGACCCTCTTCTCCTGGATCTTCCGCCTGTCACAATTCTTGCCCGACTGGCTCTATTACCGTCTCTTCGCCCGCTAAGCCGCTGCACTGCACGCACGCGCCTCTTCGGTCACGCCCGTCCCCCGCGACATCGCCCCGCGTCCCCACGCTCTTGCACTGTTCCGGCCCCGGCGCGACACTTGGAGCGCCCAAAGACGACGCCCAAGGAGGGGCCCATGCTCGACATCAGCACCGGCAAGGTGGTCCGCGTTATTGCCATCGCACGCGAGGTTGGCCCAGACCATCCGCGCCTCATCGATTACATCGGGGGCCTCAACGAGGATGAGCAGGTCTCCTTGGTGGCATGCATGTGGATTGGGCGCGAAAGCTTCGATGCCGACGAGGTGGAAGAAGCACTGCGCGTAGCGCGCGAGGAGCGGACTTCGCCGACAGAGACCTATCTCGCCGGGGAGCCGGGTCTGGCCGACTATCTCGAAGCAGGCATGGAGGCGCTAGGCCTCGACGTCACCGAAGAGGAAGAGCACCTGCGCGACTAAGGCGATTCGAGCAGTGCTTGGGTCGCTTTTGCGCTGTTTCGTCCTGCGGTTGGTTGCGAAGAGCTATCTGGGATGTCTCAAGGTCAACTTGAACCGCTCCAGCCCGTCTCGCCAAGCCCAACCAAACGCAGGTGCGGCAGCGGCGCCCTGAGCTGATCGTGCTGCGGCCTTAGGCGCAATAGGATCGACAGGTCCGTTGCGCAACGCGCCGAGGTCGCGCCGCCGCACCGTTCGAGCTGGGTCCCGTGCACCGCCTCGACATTGGGCCCTCACCTGACCGGCGGCCAGGAGCACGTCGGCCTAGGTCCAGAGCAGATCTGCACCCAGCGGGTCCGCGACGCCCGCCGGCGCGATAACGAAGACGTCGTCCCCGCCCCCGCCTTCCAGCCGATCACCCGCCGTTGCGTAGAGCGTGTCGTTCCCGTCCCCGCCCTCCAAAACGTCGCGACCCGTGCCTCCCACGAGAACGTCTGCGCCGCCATTGCCCTGTAGATGGTCGTTGCCGGAGTCGCCGTAAAGCACATCGGCACCGCCGCCACCCACGATCACGTCGTCCCCCCCACCGCCTTCGGCGCGGGTCGCCAGATCCGAGGTTGCGATGTAGTCCGCCGCCGCGCTTCCGATCATTGCGTCGGGAAAGGCCATCCCCGGGCCAGCGGGCAGGGTGCTGTCATAGAACGTGGCACGGACCACCTCGAACGGATCAAGCTCGATGGCGACCTGGTCTGCCCCGCGGGCCAGATCTGCCCGCATCTCCAGGGTGGGACTTGCCGTATGGTCATCCGCAGCCCCCGTGGTGCCCAGAATGGTCTTCCACCAGGTTTGTCCTTGCAGGCCGATCTCCGCCTTATCCAGCGTGAAGGTCTCGGTTCTGTCCGATCGCGAGGCGATGTAGACATGTGTTACACCGTCCCCCTCGTAGACCCAGGCGGCGCCGTCCTCCCACTCGGTGCGTCGGGTGAGTTCGGAGCCCACGACGGCATCCGACAGCAACCGGAACGCTTCGCCGGCAATGGTCAGATCAGTCTGCCCCTCGTTGCCGGACAGGTTGGTCTTGTTGTTCTGCTGGATCGGCCAGACATGCGCGGCATCGACGCCGCGCACGACCATTTCGGAGAACATGAACCAAAGCGCCGAAGCCTGCTTGAGGCCCAGCTCCGAAGAGAGCTGATTGTTGACGTTCCACTCGGTGACATGGAATTCGATGTCCGACAAGCGGGGATCATTCGCCCAATCGTCGAGCCGGTCAAAGTAGTAGCCGAACGTGTCGATCTCATCGTACCCACCACGCGTGTAGTAATGCACGACGACCGCATCGACAGCGGCCGCTGCCTCCGGCGTGAGCCACTCGATGAGCTGTCGATTCTGCACCCAGCCGGGCGTGGTGGAATGGCGGCCATACTGGCCGATCTGGATTGAGATGTCCGGCTCTTCCCATTCCGCGCCCAGGCCCTCGCGGGTTCGGTGGTCGTCGATGGCGCGCTGCGCGGTTTCCGCCATGAGGTTGGCGATGCGTGCGTATTCGACGTGGTTGAGCCCGGCTCCAAGCCAGTATTCGTTGCCGATCTCGAACGTTTCGATCGTTGCCGTGCCGTATTTGCCACCAAGAACGTCAGTGAAGTACCGGTAGAGATCGGCCTCCGCCGTGGCCTTGACCTGCCGGTTCCCTGGCTGTCCCTCAGCGATCAGGCTGCCGGTCGGTACGACAAGATTGACACCGACGTCCTGTGCACCGGCCCAGGTCAGAAACTCGGAAAGAGGCATGACCTCGCGCCACGCGTTGCGGTCGGGGGCCCAGACGAGCGTTGCGTCGGGGTCGTTGATGTCGAAGTACCATTCTGTAATGGACCCCCCCGGAAACCGAACGTCGGAAATACCGAGGGCGCGCATACTGTCATCGAATGTGCCGTCCTGCCCGATCTGATCGCGATCGAACAACATATTCGTGCCGAACATCTCGCGCTCGACCCGCTGCGTGCGGAGCGCCGCCTCTGTCCATTCGATGGCCATCCCGTTCCTCGAGCTCAATGCACCGCAGAAGCGATGCCGGACTGGCGGGACGCGCCTCGGGGCGGATGATGACGAAACCGCGGAGCCTAGCTCGAATTTTCGACGAAAATTCGGGGCCTGGTCCAAACGCAACGCGCTATGGCGCCGGAGCGCAGGCAGGAGTAGGGTCCATGAAAACAGGAGCCTCAACGTCTTGCACGTCACGCATTCCCAGACATTTCCTGCCAACGTGGTGCGTTTCGCGGTGTGGAGCCGACATTGCGTTCGGCCGCGGCATGACATGCCAGGAAGCGGCCAATGAAGCTGCGTGAGCACTCTCACCGAAAGGTCGAGATGCGGGAAGACGTGCCCCTCACGATGGCTGACGGCACACGGCTGTCAGTCCGCTTATGGCTGCCGGAAGACGCATCGTCCGATCCGGTCCCTGCTCTCATTGAGCATCTACCCTATCGCAAGCGCGATGGCACAGTGGCACGGGACTACCTTACCCATCCCTATTTTGCAGGGCACGGGTATGCATGCATTCGTGTGGACATGCGCGGCAACGGCGACAGCGACGGCAGGATGGAGGACGAATACACCGCACAGGAGCTTGATGACGCCTGCGCCGTCATTGCCTGGGCGCGCGCCCAGCCCTGGTGCTCCGGCAAGGTTGGGATGATTGGGATCTCATGGGGTGGCTTCAACAGCCTGCAGGTCGCGGCCCTGCAGCCCGAGGGACTGGAGGCGGTGGTGTCGATCTGCTCCTCGGCGGACCGCTATGCGGACGACATCCATACAAAAGGCGGCTGCCAGCTTACGAGCAATCTCTCCTGGGCCACGCAGATGCTGGCCTATTCCGCCCGTCCACCTGATCCGGAGGTCGTGGGCGCGCGGTGGCGCGACATGTGGCTGGATCGGCTCGAACACCAGCCTTTCTTGCTGGAGCCCTGGCTCGCGCATCAACGGCGCGACGCCTATTGGGAACACGGCTCGGTCTGTGAGGATTACGGCGCGATCAAAGCCGCCGTGCTCGCGGTCGGCGGCTGGCACGACGGGTATCGCAACACGCCTGCGAAGTTGATGGAGAACCTCGCAGCCCCCTGCAAGGCGATCATCGGCCCCTGGAATCACAAGTACCCGCATTTCGCGGGTCCCGCACCAGCCATCGGCTTTCTGCAGGAATGTCTGCGCTGGTGGGATTACTGGCTGAAGGGGATTGACACGGGCGTTGCGCGCGACCCCGACATGCGGCTTTGGCTGATGGACTCTGTCCGCCCGCGCGCCTGGCTGCCGGAACGCCCTGGTCGCTGGATCACCGAGGCCGCTTGGCCCAGCGCAGGTATCGCCCGGGCTGCGCTGCATTTGACGCCGCAGGGTCTGCAAACGGAGCCCGCCAGTCTCTCGCATCGCATCGCTTCGCCCGCCGATTGCGGGATGGGCTCAGGTACGTTCTTTCCGGCTCATTTTGGCCCCGAACTCCCCATCGATCAGCGCGACGATGACGCCCGCTCGGCCTGTTTCGACGGCGCCCCCCTAAGTGCGCCACAGGATATCGTCGGCGCGCCCCGGGTGCGGCTCCTCATCGCCGCCGATCAGCCGCAGGCGCAGGTGATTGTCCGGCTTTGCGATGTCTTTCCGGATGGCACATCGGCCCTGATCAGCATGGGATGTCTGAACCTGGCGCATCGGGAAAGCCATGCCACGCCGTCGCCCATACCGCCCGGCGAAGCCCTGGACATCGCCTTCGACCTCGACCAGATCGCCTATCGCATCCCGGAAGGGCACCGCCTGCGGGTCGCTGTCTCATCGGCATACTGGCCATTTCTCTGGCCGGCTCCGGCACCTGTAACGCTGACGCTGACCGCGGGATCCATCGTCGTACCCGTCCGCCCGCGTGCGACCGACGACGAATGGCGCTTCGAGCCGCCGGAAGCCGCCCGCCCGTGGAATGCCGAAACTCTGCGCGCACCCGCATGTACAAAGCGCCGCGAGATCGACCAGGCGACCGGACAAACCGTTGTCAAAATTGGCATCGACAATGGCGAGGTGCGCGACCGTGACCATGGGCTCATCACCTCGTCCCGGTCAGAGGAACGCTGGTCGATCCGGCCGGACGCGCCCCAAAGCGCTTCGGGCGAGATTGCCTGGGAAAACACAATGCGCCGCGGGGACTGGCGCACACGCACCGCATGTGACACGCGGCTGGAGAGCGACGGAACGCAGTGGCTGTGGCGGGCGCGGCTGCGGGCCTGGGAAGGCGAAACCCTGGTGTTTGAACAGGCCTGGGACAACACCATCGCGCGGGACAATGTCTGACGTCAGTGTGTCTGACAGAGGCAATTGGACCGGTTTCGCGAACACGCTGAGCTCGGCAACGCTGGCGCTGCGGCTTGCCGAACGCCCTCCTCACGCCTATCACCCCTGAAAGCACATTGCGAAGGAGCATCGGGATGCTGAAAGGTCTGGGCGGGCTCGGCGACATGGCCGGCATGATGAAGAAAGCGCAGCAGATGCAGGCCAAGATGGCCGAGATGCAGGACGAGCTGAACAGCATCACCGTTGTCGGAGAAAGTGGCGCGGGACTGGTCAAAGCCACATGTTCGGCCAAGGGGGAGCTGCGCGGCCTCGATATTGACCCCTCGATTTTCAACCCGGATGAGAAAGAGGTTGTCGAAGACCTTATTCTGGCCGCGATCAAGGAAGCTCAGGAGCGGGCGCAGACTCGGGCGCGCGAGGAGATGGAAAAACTGACATCGGAGCTGGGTCTGCCGCCGGGTATGAACATCCCCGGCCTCTGAGCTCCGGGCCCGCGCGATGTCGCAAGTCCCCCGTGAGGTCGAAACCCTGATCGACCTGATGGCCCGTCTGCCCGGCCTCGGCCCGCGCTCTGCGCGCCGCGCGGTGCTGACGCTGGTCGCCAAGAAGAGCAAGCTGATGGTCCCGCTGGCCACCGCGATGGCCGAGGTCGCGGAAACGGTGCGCGAATGCGTGCAATGCGGCAACGTCGCGACGGACACGCTCTGCCCGATCTGTATGTCCGAGAAACGGGACAAGGGCCTGCTTTGCGTGGTCGAGGGGGTGGCCGACCTCTGGGCGATGGAGCGCGGAGGCGCATTCCAGGGACGCTACCATGTCTTGGGCGGCACTCTGTCGGCGCTCGATTCGGTCGGACCAGAGGAGCTGGGCATTCCACGGCTTGTCGCGCGCGTCCGCGATGAGGGAATCGACGAGGTGATCGTCGCCTTGAGCGCGACGGTCGACGGTCAGACCACCGCGCATTACATCGCCGATGCGCTGGAGGAGCTTCCGGTGCGTGTTACGTCTTTGGCCCAGGGCGTCCCTGTCGGAGGCGAGTTGGACTACCTCGATGACGGCACCATCTCCGCCGCTCTGCGCGCGCGCCGTGCGCTCTAGAGCGCGTCGCGTTTCATCGGATCAACCTCGGTTCAGTCTTTTGCGTTTGCGGCTAAGCCGAGAGGCAGCGAAAACTAAAGCCGTTTCAACGCGACTTGCTCTAGCCCGGCCACGCTGCATCCAGCGTTACCACAACTCGCCACCTTGCGCCTTGGGGCGGCTCTACGCTGCGCCCGGTGGATCCGCCCGCTGCGCCATGGGGGCGCTGCCGGCCGGGCCGGTCGGAACCACGCCTTAGCGCGGGCCGTCACCCTCTTCGTCGTCGCTGTCATCGGCACCGCTGTCGGGCAGGTTGAAGAAGCTGTCGGCATCAACCGGCGTGGACATCGGATCGTCCTCATCGGGGCCCGTGTCGCCCGAGAGCGTAAAGGTCTCCAATCCGGCGATTGCGGCCGGGATGCGTGGCTCCGCCTCTTCGGCGAGGGAGGTCTCGGTGGAAACAAGCTTGCGGCGCTCGTCATCCGACATCGCAGTGCCCTCGGCCGCACGACGTGCATTGGCTTTTTGCACCGCCGCGTCGAGCTCGGATTGCTTGCACAGGCCCAGGGCCACCGGGTCGATCGGCTGGATGTTCTGGATGTTCCAATGGGTCCGTTCACGGATCGACTGGATCGTCGGCTTCGTGGTGCCCACCAGCTTGCTGATCTGTCCGTCGGTCAGCTCGGGGTGGAATTTGACCAGCCAGAGGATCGAGGCCGGACGGTCCTGCCGCTTGGAGAGCGGCGTGTAGCGCGGCCCGCGGCGCTTTTCCTCGCCTACGGCGGCGGCGTTGAACTTCAGTTTGAGATTGTACTTTGGGTCTTTCTCGCCCTTGTCGATCTCGGATTGCTCAAGCTGGTTGTTGGCGATCGGGTCGAAGCCCTTCACCCCGGCGGCGACATCCCCGTCGGCGATGCCCTGCACTTCCAGCTCATGCAGACCGCAGAAGGCCGCAATCTGGCGAAAGCTAAGCGTGGTGTTGTCGACGAGCCAGACGGCGGTCGCCTTGGCCATAAGCGGCTTGTTCATCTCGTTCTCCTTTGTGCGCGGCGCACGCTCTCGCAAGGGCCTTTTGGGGCCTGCAGGCCCGGGGGGGCGCCGCGCTCCTCGTTTTCGGGGATTGATCGGGATATAGAAGGCGCGAGTCGAAAAGAAAAGAGGATACGGCGTGCGACGAGGTTGGGGGATCCTTTTCCTGCTGGCGGTGTGGGGCGCCGCGCCGGCGGGCGCACAGGGCGACCGCGCGGGCGACTTTGACTATTATGTCATGGCGCTGTCCTGGTCGCCCACATGGTGCGATCTGGTCGGGCATGCGCGGCAGGCGGAGCAATGCGACCCGTCCGCCGACACGGGCTGGATCCTGCACGGGCTTTGGCCACAACACGAGCGCGGCTGGCCTTCGGACTGCCCCACCTCTCAGCCCGACCCGTCGCGCCGCATGACCGGGGCGATGGCTGACATCATGGGCTCGGGCGGTCTCGCCTGGCACCAATGGAAAAAGCACGGGCGCTGCGCGGGTCTCCCCCCGGAGGCATACTTCGGCCTGTCGCGCGAGGCATTCGGCAGCGTGGTGCGTCCCGAAGTGTTCCGCAAACTTGAGCGCGACGTACGCTTGCCGGCATCGGTTGTCGAAGAGGCCTGGATCGAGGCCAATCCCAGACTTCAGCCCGATATGCTGACCGTCACCTGTCGGGACGGCTACGTTCAGGAGGTGCGGATCTGCCTCTCCAAAGGGTTGGTTCCGCGCGCGTGCGGCGCAGATGTGGTGCGCGATTGCACCCTCGAGCGCGCGCTGCTCCCTGCTATCGATTGAGGTGCCAATGCTCAGTCATGCCGCCCTTCTCGATGCGCTCGCCTGGCAGGTGGAGCTTGGCGCCACCGACGCGATCTGCGAGCAGCCGATCGACCGCTACGCCTTGCCCGACAGCGCTCCAGGCCTGCAAAAGCCGTCGCGAAACGTTGCACAAAACGAACAGAAACGGGAAGCGGCGCTTCCTGTTTCCTCTACAAAACCGCCAAAACCCGACATAGACCCCGTCGCCGCTGCCCAGTCCGACGCCGATGCTGCGGACAGCCTGGAGGCCTTGCGGAGCGCGCTCGCCACTTTCGATCATTGCGCGCTGAAGCAGGGCGCGCGGCAGCTCGTCTTCAGCGATGGGACACCGGGGGCACGGGTAATGATCATCGGCGAAGCGCCGGGCCGTGACGAGGATCAGCAGGGTAAGCCATTCGTTGGGCGCGCGGGTCAGTTGCTGGACAAGATGCTGGGTGCGATCGATCTCTCGCGGTCAGCGTCGGAGACCGAGCGCGCTGTCTACATCACGAACATTCTGCCCTGGCGCCCGCCGCAGAACCGCGACCCCAAGCCCGATGAGATCGCAATGATGAAGCCCTTCGTGCGCCGCCACGTGGACTTGGCCAAGCCCGATGTACTGATCGCGATGGGCAATATTTCGTGCCAGGCGCTCTTGGGCAAACGCGGCATCACCCGGCTGCGCGGCGATTGGACGGAGGCATTTGACCTGCCCTGTCTGCCGATGTTTCACCCGGCCTATCTCTTGCGCCAACCGAGCGCGAAGCGCGAGGCCTGGGCCGACCTTCTGACGCTGGCCGCCCATCTGGAGGACACGCGACGCCCGTAATCGCCCCATTGCGGAATCGCGCAGGCTCACCTCCTATTCCGCTGGCAATTGGCCCAACCGAACGGTGTCAGCCTATTTCTGTCAGCCCGCCCAAGGAGGCACCATGAAGATCGACGCCACGCGAGACTTTCTGCCCGCGCGCATCGCCGTCCTCACCGTGTCCGACACACGGACAGCAGATGACGACCGGTCCGGCACGACACTGGCCGAGAGGATCACAGACGCCGGGCACACCTTGGTCGCGCGCACCATCGTCAAGGATGATCGCGCAGACATCTCAGCGCAGTTGAGCGCCTGGATCGCCGATCCCGACATTGACGTCATCCTTTCCACCGGCGGCACCGGGCTTACCGGGCGCGACGTCACCGTGGAGGCGCATCGAGACGTCTATGAAAAAGAGATCGACGCATTCGGCACGCTCTTCACGATGATCTCCTTTGAAAAAATCGGCACATCCGCGATCCAGTCGCGTGCCTGCGCCGGGGTTGCGGGCGGCACCTATCTCTTCGCTTTGCCGGGCTCGCCATCGGCGTGCCGCGACGCATGGGACGCGATCCTCGCTCCGCAGCTCGATTATCGGCACCGCCCCTGCAACTTCATCGAGATCATGCCCCGGCTCGACGAACACCTGCGGCGCAAATAGCGCCCGGGCGGGGCGTCCAACCGACATCCCCGCGCAGTCCACGGCAAGCGGCCCGTTTGCAGTCGACGGCCAAGCAACTAGATTGACGGGAGCTGCCGCCAAAGAAAGCGCTCCCATGCACTTCCTCCGCCGCTCGCTCACGGGCCTGTTTCTCCTTTCGCTCACACTGGGCCTGTTCGCCCTCGCCTGGGGCATTGTCGATGCGGCGGTCGAGGAGCGCATGGCGCGCGAGGCGTCAGACCGTCCTGCACGCGAGCGCGTTATGACGGTGAGCACCGTGCGTGTCGAAGGGGCGACGATCACGCCCGTCATGACCGTTTTCGGCGAGGTGCAGAGCCGTCGTTCTTTGGAGATCCGCGCCGCGACGCCGGGCCGGATCATCGAACTCGCTCCCAACTTCGAGGATGGGGCCGAGATCCGCGCCGGCCAGCTGCTGGCCCGCATCGATCCGACAGATGCGCAAGCCTCTCGCGCTGTGGCCCGCACGGGGCTCGCCGAAGCTGAAGCACAACTGCGTGATGCCGAGCGCGGCCTGGCGCTCGCCCGCGATGAACTTGCCGCAGCAAGGGCACAGGCGGAGCTGCGGGACCGCGCTCTGATCCGCCAGCGCGATTTGGAGGGTCGCGGGGGGGGGCCCGCCCCCCCCCCGGGAGAAGGAGGGGGGAAGCCGGGCAACGCCCCGCCCGCCCGCCCGCACCCCCCGCGTGCCGACACCCACCCCCCCCCCCCCCCG
>JBCCYI010000146.1:0-11873 GCA_039189975.1 Pseudomonadota bacterium | reverse complement strand
GGGTGGACCTCGGTCTCGGCGATGGGGCTTTCACCGCCTGGACCTGCGATCTCACCCACGCCTACATTGACATCAACGCTGACTACCGATCATGACACCAGCGCATCCCTCTCCTCTTTCGCGTCCCCGCGCTCCTTCATTGTGCTCCAAATATCCCCGCCGGAGGCGTCTGACCTTGCCTAACGCGCCCGCGCTCTGGGTCAGTCTCACGAAATGAAGACCGTCCTCGTCTCCGCCGTCGCCCTTGTTGACGTAGATGGACGCGTGCTCCTCGCACAACGACCGGAAGGGAAATCAATGGCAGGTCTCTGGGAGTTCCCCGGCGGCAAGATCGAAGCCGGCGAGACACCGGAAGCCGCCCTGATCAGGGAACTGCAAGAGGAACTGGGCATTGACACGTGGCAAAGCTGTCTCGCACCGCTGACCTTCGCCTCGCACACCTACGACAGCTTTCACTTGCTCATGCCGCTCTTTGTATGTCGCAAGTGGGATGGCACTCCGCAGTCACGCGAGGGGCAAGCACTGGCCTGGGTGCGCCCCACTGCACTGCGTGACTATCCGATGCCCCCGGCCGACATCCCGCTCCTTCCGATCCTGCGCGACTGGCTCTAGTGCCTCTGCCTGGGCCGTCCTGAACGGCACATGCGCGATCTTGAGCCCTAGAGCTTGGACCGCTGACGCGCCCAAGCCCGCTGCGCCCGCGCAACCAGCGTCTCGCATACCGCATGCCGCGCCACGGCGCGCGCCGTCTCTGCACGCAACGTCTCGGTGCGCGCGCGCAATGCGGCCAGCTGAATGTTCATCCGTCGCAGCTCCCCCTCGGACGCCCGCAGCCACGCGCCAGTCGCTGCGATCAGCGCCATCTCGGGCGTCGCATCTTGCGCAATCCGAGCCGTTGTCGCGTGCCGCCGGTCTACAATGGCCGCGACCTCTTGCGCGAGGCGCGCTTCATCGCGCGCCGCCCGCGCAAGCCGCGACCGTTCGACCGTCGACTTGATGTGCGCGAGCCGTTCCAGCCGAACCAATCGCTCGCGTTGGACATGGGAAGCTTTCACAGCGGTGACCGTGCCTGACGTTGGCGCACCCGCTCCGCAAAGCGAATCGCCGCCGCGACCTGGACATAGTGATCACGACCGATCTCCTCACCGACATCCACGGTTGCATGGAGCGCACGCGCCGTCGGGGGGTCACTATGGATCGGGATCCGGGCATCCTGCGCGATCTCACGGATCCGCAGAGCCACACTGTCGACCCCTTTCGCCACGCACACGGGCGCCCCCGCAGACGCGGCAGACCACTCCAGCGCCACGGCGTAATGCGTTGGGTTGACGATGATCACCGACGCCTTCGGGACATCCGCCAGCATCTTGTTCTGCGCGATCTCGTACCCTTTCTGACGGCGCCTGTCCTTGAGGTAGGGATCCCCTTCGGTCTCCTTGGTTTCATCGCGCAGCTCTTTGTGGCTCATCCGGTTGCGGCGTCGATGATCGGCATATTGCCAGATCGCATCAATCGCACCGATCGCGAACGCGATCACCACGACGATTCCGAGAAACTCGAGCGCCAGCCTACCCGTCAACAGCGCGACCTGCTGGGGATCAAGTGCTGCCGACGCAACAAGCCGCTCCAGGTCTGACATCAGGTAGACGCCAAGCGCCGCCGAGTAAGCCAACAGCTTCACAAAGCTCTTCGCGAATTCGACCAATCCTGTTAGCCCAAACTTCTGCTTTGCATTCTGGATCAAAGAAACGCGCGAGAGTTTGGGGATCAGCTTGTCAGGCGTGAACACCAGATCTCGCTGAGCGAGCAGCCCAAGCACCACCAGCAGAAACGGCACCGCAAAGAACGGCAGCAAGACGGAGAGGCTTTGGCTCAAAATAGCGCCGGGAAGACCCCCGCCGTGACCGGAAAACAACGTCGGGGCCAGCGCATCCGCCTGTCCGATGAGGGTAACCCCAGCTGCGCCGATCCCCTGAACGGCCACTCCCCCCACCAGGAGCCCCGCCAGCAACATACCCAGATAGCCAATGGCCGCCGTCAGATCCGCAGACCGTGGAATATCCCCCTTTTCCCGCGCCTGTTCAAGCTTGCGCGGTGTCGGGTCGTGGATCTTGCTTTCGCCTTCGTCGTCGCCCTGTCCGCCCGCCATCAGATCGCTCCAAAGGGGGTTTCAAGCGTTTCCAGCAGCGTCGCCCGCCAAAGCTCAAGCGCAAGAGGGGCCACCAATGCAAGGAGCGCCAAACCCGCGCCTGTTATGGCCGGCGCGCCGACGAACGCGACCATCAGCTGCGGCATCGCCCGGTTGATGGCGCCAAGAGCGAGGTTGTAGATCAACGCCCCGATGACAAATGGCGCAGCCAGCGTAAAGGCCAACGAGAATGCTCGTGCGACATGCGCGATCCCGACCTCCGCAAGGGCGCCAGCGTTCAGAACGGTGCCGATGGGAAAGAGCCTGTAGGTTTCGATCAGGGCTTCGGCGATTCTGAGGTGAAGCTCCGCCATGGCGGCCAGCGCCAGGCCTGCCACCACCAGAAGATGACCAATGGCAGGCAGCGGCTCGACAGACGCCCCGGCAAAGAGCTGGGCAAGCGACGTCGACTGAGCGGCAATGGTCCCCGTGATCTGCAACGTGTGCACGAGGAGGCGCAACATGAGCCCAAACGCGAGGCCCGTGAGCGTTTCACTCCCCATCAGTGTGATCAGATCCGACCAGGAGAGGCTCGCGCCGGGCGGCAAAGATGGCGCAACGACGGGGGCTACGAGCATCGTGAAGGCGACGGCGGCGCCGAGACGAACGCGGGCCGAGATCGTCTGTTCCCCAAAGCCAGGCAAGACGGCCATGGCTGCTGCGATGCGCAAAAAGACCGCGATCGCGGTCACGAGAACCTCTTCGCCCAGCGAGAGCAATTGCGCCAGGTTCTCCATCAGGCGGCCACTTGCCCAACCATGGCCGGCCTCGCGTCCAGGCCGATCTCGTCGAAGGACAAAACGGGGGCCGACAGCCCCTTGGCCGCGACGAGTGTGGTCAGGAACCGACGACGTTGCGTGGTGGTGACCAGGGCGGGGTAAACACCATTGCTCGCGGCGTCCGACAAGCTGTCGGAAATCCCCCCCATGAGGCGGCCAAAATCCTCGGGCGGCAGGGCGACGTCCGAGCCATCGACCGTGTGGCGGCGAAAGGCGTCCTCCCACTCAGGAGCAAGCTGGATCAGCGGGAGTGTCCCATCTTCGCGCTTGAGTTCAGAAATGAGCTGGAACCCGAGGCGCTGACGCACATGCTCGCAGATCGCCTCTGGCGTGCCCAGACTGCCGCGCACCTCTGCAATGGACTCCAGGATCAACGGCAGGTTTCGGATCGAAACGCGCTCCTCCAGAAGCAGCCGCAGAACCGTCAGCAGCAGATCGACGGGGACCTTGTCCGGCACCAGTTCGTCGATCATCTTGCGATTGGCCTCTGCCCTTGTTTCGTTGCTCACCTCGGTGAGTGCTGCGAGAAGGCGACGCAACGTCTTGAGTGTGAGCAGCCGCGCGAAGTTGCGCTTGATGACCTCAAGCAAGTGGGTTGCGAGGACTTCCGGCGGCGCGACGATCGTGGCTCCTCCCATCGCTCCGCGCTCCCGATCATGGGGCGGGATCCAGCGGGCGGGCGCCCCATAGACCGGCTCTGACACGTCCTCGCCACCCGGCAGGTCGATCACATTGTCATTCACCAGCGCAAGAAGCCCGTCCGGGCGGAGCCGGTCACGGGCCTGGGGCACCCCTTGGATACGGATCACATAGGCGCCTGGCGGAAGGCTTGCGTCATCGGTCAACCTGATCTCGGGCAGGATCAACCCGTAGGTCGTGGCCACATGATTGCGCATGTTGGTGATGCGGGTGTCGAGCCCGGTGGCAGGGTCCAGCACCATGGAGACGAGATCAGGCGCGAACTCGAGATGGATATCATCCAGATCCAGAACATCGCCAATCGTCGCACGCGGAGGAGCCGGCACGTCGCTCTCGGCAACGGCCTTGGCCGCGGCTTCGGCTTTTTCCGCCATGCTCTGGGCGTAGACACCGGCGCCAAGCAGAACGGCCGCGAGCAGCAGGAAAGGCAGGAAAGGCAGACCAGGGACAAGGGCGAAGAGCCCCATCAGGATGCCGACGGTGAAGAGCGCCGCCGGGTTGCGCCCCAGTTGCGTGGCCAGCGCGAGATCGGTTGCCCCCGTCGCACCACCGCGCGCCAGAAGGAGCGCGGAGGCGATCGAGATGATCACCGCTGGGATCTGCGTGACCAGACCGTCCCCGACCGTAAGGATCGCATAAGTCTGGAAGGCCTGTCCGGCTGCCATGTCGTGCATCGTGATGCCGATGGCGAAGCCGACAACAAGGTTAAGAAGGGTGATGAGCAATCCCGCAATTGCGTCGCCTTTGACGAATTTCGAAGCACCATCGAGGGATCCAAAGAACGTCGTTTCTGCCTGCTCGCGTTCGCGTCGCTCTTTGGCCTCGGCATGGTCGATGGCGCCGGCGGACATGTCACTGTCGATCGCAAGCTGTTTGCCGGGCATCCCGTCGAGCGCGAAGCGCGCGCCGACCTCGGCCATACGCGCCGCACCCTTGGTGATCACGATGAAGTTCACGATGAGGAGAACGGCGAATATGACGAGGCCAAGGATCGTCGACCCGCCCATCACGAACATCGCAAACCCTTCGATAACACCCCCAGCGGCCCCCGTGCCGGTGTGCCCTTCGCCGATGATCAGCTTGGTCGACGACACGTTGAGCGAGAGCCGCAGCATCAGCGAGGCAAGCAAGATCGTGGGAAAGGCAGAGAAATCGAGCGGGCGCTCAATGAACAGCGTCACGGTGAAGATCAGGATGGCAAGGGCGAAGGACAGCGCAAGACCCACGTCCAAGATCCAGGCAGGGACAGGCAGGATCATCATCACGATGATCGCCATCAACGCGATAGCCAGGAGGACGGGTGGTTTGAAGAAGGCCGAAACCTGAAGGCTCCCCATGGTCAGCGCCTCACGTAGAGCAGCCCGCCCCGGCCGTCAGTCGTGGCGTCAGACCTGCCACCCTTCTCCGAGCGACCTCCGGGGAGGCCACGCAGGGGCGCGATTTCAGCCAGCAACGGGCGGGGCGCCCGCACCCCGCCTGCCTGGCGCAAGGGATCTTCGGCGAAAGTGGGCGGCTTCTCTTGCAGAGCGGCCTTCAGACGTCGCAGATAGGCGTGCCCGAGATCCGGGGTTCGGGAGTGAAAGGCCGCAGCTGCCTCCGTCCAATTGCCAAACTCAGAGTGCAGATGTGCGAGAAAGCGTGCCGCGTAGCGCGCATTATACGCGGGATCAAGCATCTGATCCAAAGATGAAAATGCGGCTCCATGCCATTTGACGTTGAGCTGAAAACAGCCCAAGTCGACTTGCTCAACACCCCGCGCAACGGCGCGTTTCGCATGTGCCGCGGCGTCGCCTGCCGAGGAGAACCAATATCCCTGACCTTCCGCGTTCATCGCCCAGGGCCAAGCAGGCGCGTCATCGCGGGCGGTCTCCACCCGGGTGATCGCCGACATCAAGGGCTCGGGCACGCCAAACTCAGCAGCGGCCACGGCCGCCCAGCGCAGGCAGGCCTCACCCTCGGCCCGATCCGTTTGCGCGCGCGCCAGATGCCCAGACGAGACCAAGAACGCGGCGCACGCCACCCAAAGGACGGCAAGCCGGAACAAAGACGGACGGATCATGGCACACCTTTCTGGCTGAGCTCAGCCCGGTGGTAGCCGCGCCATGCTTAACGACTGGTTGCCTGAAGCGCGGAAAATTTGAGCAACCTTGCACGCATCGAGGGGGGAAATCCGCCCTGGTGGGCCAGCCAGCGTTTGCCGTTCCGGGAACAGAGCCCCGCCGTCTGCATACGTTCGCGATAGCCGGGCGCGTGCCGCTGTGGCGCGCGCACCGAACCACCTGTTCGCAGTATGCCGCGCGTTCGGGCAGACGTGGTCCCGCCGCAGATGCGTTCGCGAGCGATTCTCACATCGCACAGACATCAGGCGAATGCTCAAATTTTGCTCATTCTTGCCGCGAGCGCACGATCATCCACGCTTTGAGAGAGTGTTAACCATGGAAAGGACTCCCCCTTTCCCACCGCATCGCCGGAAACAAGGCGCGCGGCCGGGCTACCGGTCACACCACGATGAATGTGCGAAGGCGAAAGCACTTGGCGGTCCGATCGCCCTCGCACGCGTGCACTGAAAAAAGGCTGCACGCCGGACGGATTAAAGGGTGCCCGCGCTGGATTGCAACGGGCGCGCTGCCTGTTCTGCGCGTGTCCGCCACCGGATGGGGAACATTCATGTCCAAACTCTCTACGCTTCTTTTGGCGTCCACCGCGTCTCTCGCCGTGCTCGCCGTCCCGGCGGCGGCGCAAGACGCCTGCCCGATCAAAGTGGGTGTGCTGCACTCGCTCTCCGGCACGATGGCGATCTCGGAAACGACGCTGAAAGACACCGTCGAGATGCTGATCGACATCCAGAACGAGGCCGGCGGCCTCTTGGGCTGCGAGATCGAAGCGGTCGTTGTCGACCCTGCGTCGGACTGGCCGCTCTTTGCCGAAAAAGCACGTGAGCTTCTGACCGTTCAAGAAGTCGACGTGATCTTTGGCTCGTGGACCTCCGTGTCGCGCAAGTCTGCTCTGCCCGTCCTCGAAGAGCTCAATGGGCTGATGTTCTACCCCGTGCAGTACGAGGGCGAGGAAAGCTCCAAGAACGTGTTCTATACCGGCGCCGCGCCGAACCAGCAGGCAATCCCGGCCACGGACTACTTCCTTGACGAACTGGGCGTCGAGAGCTTCGCGCTGCTGGGGACCGACTACGTCTACCCCCGCACGACGAACCGCATTCTTGAGCAATACCTCAAGGACAAGGGCATCGCCGAAGAGGATATCTTCGTCAACTACACGCCCTTCGGCCATTCCGACTGGTCTTCCATCGTGGCCGACGTCGTGGCCCTCGGCGCAGGCGGCAAACAGGTCGGCGTGATCTCCACGATCAACGGCGACGCCAATATCGGCTTCTACAAGGAACTCGCAGCCCAGGGCGTGAGCGCCGACGACATCCCCGTCGTGGCCTTCTCCGTGGGTGAAGAAGAGCTCTCCGGCCTCGACACGACCGACCTCGTCGGCCACCTCGCCGCGTGGAACTACTTCCAGTCCGCCGAAAGCGACGCCAACGACGAGTGGGTCGCCGCGTGGAAAGCGCGCATGGGCGACGAGCGTGTGACGAACGATCCGATGGAAGCCCATTACATCGGCTTCAACATGTGGGTGAATGCGGTGACCGAAGCAGGCACCACCGACGTCGACGCCGTGCGCGAAGCGATGTGGGGACAGGAATTCCCGAACCTCACGGGCGGTACTTCGGTCATGCTGCCGAACCACCACCTCGCCAAGCCGGTCCTGATCGGCGAGATCACCGAGGACGGCCAGTTCGACATCGTCTCCCAGACCGAAGAAGTGCCGGGCGACGCCTGGACGGACTTCCTGCCGGAATCGGCTGTGCTGAAGTCCGACTGGTCCGAGCTCGAGTGCGGCATGTTCAACACAGAGACGTCGACCTGCGTTCAGATCGAAAGCAACTACTAATCTGAGCATCAAGACCGGGGAGGGGCGGCCAGCGCCCTTCCCCATCAGCCATTCGGGGCAGGCATGGCACGCATCTTCGTCGCATTCTTCGCGGTCGTTCTCACCGCTCTCTCCCTGACTGCGCCTGACGCGCGCGCGCAGGACCTCAGCCCGATCCAGTCGTTGCTGCAGGAGCAGCGGGAGCTCATCGAGAAAAGCTCGCGCCGCACGATCGGCCCCGCCATCGACGCAATCGCCGACAGCGGCTTGCCCCAAGTCCCGGACGTTCTGACCCGTTGGCAGGCCCGCGAGATGTGGCAGCGCGAGGCGGATGGCCTCTTCTTCTTCGCTGCGGAGGCCGGAGAGAACGACGCCGGCGACGACCTGCTGCAACTCTTCGCCATCGAAGACGGTTCCGAGCTAGAGATCGTCCTCGAAGACACGATGGACCAGCTTCGCCCCAACGGCGGCGTGCGCGGTCTCATCGGCTCCGCCCTCGTCCGCTTCCGCCTGAGCGACCCCGAACCGTCGGTGCGCCTGGAGGCTCTCGATTCCATCGGCCGCGACCCCGACGCCTCTCACCTTGCGCCCCTCATCGCTTCACTCGAGGGCGAGCCCGACCCCGACATCGCCGCCCAGAAAGAGCGCCTCACTCGCCTCCTGACCATCCCCTTCGGCGACACCGAAGACGCCCAGATCGACGCGATCCGCAGCTTCACCGGAGACCTCGGCGTTGATGTCCGTGCCACGCTCAACCCCCTCGTCGTCACAACGATCGAACCCGTCGCCGGCGATGCCCCGACAGGCGACGACATCGCCCGCATCCTGGAGCCCGGCACCGACGATCTGCCCCGCGACGCCGCCTACGACCTCCTCGTCGCCGCCGACCTTGCCCCCCCACGCATCGACCGCGACGCCCAGCGCGAGGCCCTCATCGCCAATATCGACGGCGACACCGTAGCCGGGATCGAGGTCGCCACGCTCGACAGCAACGCCGCCCGCGATCTCGCCTATGCCGAACTCGCCCACCTTGGTGCTGTCGACCCCCTGGCCACCGAAGCCGATGTCGACGCCGCTCTGGCCGCCCATACCTTCGTTGAGCGCTACACCGCCGCCGCGCCCCCTGTCGTCGCCGCTGCCGTCGAAACCCTCGCCACGATCGACCGCATGGTCGGTCTCAACGAAGCCGCCGACCTCACGCTCGACGCGCTCTCCCTCGCCTCCATCTACTTCCTCGCCGCCATCGGCCTCGCCATCACCTTCGGCGTGATGGGCGTGATCAACATGGCACACGGCGAGTTCATCATGATGGGCGCCTACACCGGCTACGTCGTCCAGCTCTTCATCCCGGACTACACGCTCTCCATCCTCGTCGCCCTCCCCCTCGCCTTCGCCGTGACCTTCGGCGCCGGCGTCGCCATGGAGCGCCTTGTCATCCGGTGGCTCTACCACCGCCCCCTCGAAACCCTGCTGGCGACCTTCGGCATCTCCATCGCCCTCCAGCAACTGGCCAAGAACATCTTCGGCACCCAGGCTCGCCCGCTGACCTCGCCGGACTGGCTCTCGGGCGCGCTCACCCTCAACGATGTCGTCTCGATCAGCTACATCCGCATCGCAATCTTCGCGATGGCGCTGATCTTCCTCGCGCTCTTCTGGATCCTGATGAACCGCACCCGCCTCGGCCTCGAGGTCCGCGCCGTCACGCAAAACCCCCGAATGGCCGCCTCCATGGGCATCAACCCGGACCGGATCAACATGCTCACCTTCGGCCTCGGCTCCGGCATCGCCGGCATCGCGGGCGTCACCATCGGCCTCTACGCCAAGGTCACCTCCGAAATGGGCCAAGACTACATCGTCCAAAGCTTCATGACCGTGGTCGTCGGCGGCGTCGGCAACATCTGGGGCACGCTCCTCGGCGCCACCATGGTCGGCTTCCTGCAAAAGGGCATCGAGTGGATGAACCCCTCCAACACCCTCGCGGCCCAAACCTACATGATCCTCTTCATCATCCTCTTCATCCAATTCCGCCCGCGCGGCATTATCGCCCTCAAAGGCCGGGCCGCCGAAGCATGACCCCGCCCCTCCATCGCCAGCCCCAAAAGCACCCCACCAGCCCTTCTTCTTGCGCCAAATACCGGCGGGGGAGCCGTGCCGGAGGCGCGGCGGGGGCGGCAGCCCCCTGCGACGGCACGAGAGGGAACGCCCCGACATGACCATGACCAGCACGGCACCGCTCGCGACCAAGGAAAGCCCCGCCCCCAGGCCCCGCTTCTTTCTGGCCGACAACCCCTCCGTCCTGATCTTCCTCGCACTCCTGGGGCTCTTCACGTTCGGCGTCACGATCCTGTCGGAAGCCTTCGGCATCGGCTTTCTCTCGACGTCCTTCATCAAGACCCTGGGCAAAACGCTCTGCCTCTGTCTCGTCGCCCTCGCGATGGACATGGTATGGGGCTATTGCGGCATCCTCTCGCTCGGCCACATGGCGTTCTTCGGGCTCGGCGGATACGCCATCGGCATGTGGCTGATGTATGCGCGTACCGAGATCATCGTGCTCGAAAGCCTCGCCAACGCGCCGATCCCGCCAACACCCACCGAAGTCTCCGACGCCATCGCCGTCCAGATTTTCGGTGTCGTGGGCGCCTCCGAGCTCCCGCCGGTCTGGGCCTTCGCTCATTCCTTGCCGCTCCAACTCGCCGCAATCGTGCTCGTCCCCGGCATCCTGGCGCTGGTCTTCGGCTGGCTCGCCTTCCGCTCGCGCGTCACCGGCGTGTACCTCTCGATCCTGACACAGGCTATGACCCTCGCCCTCGCCCTCTGGCTCTTCCAGAACGACAGCGGCCTGCGCGGCAACAACGGCCTCTCCGGCCTGCAGAACCTGCCGGGGCTCGACGACGTCAGTCAGGACTTCGTCTCGGTCTGGTTCTTCTGGGCATCGGCGCTCGCGCTCGGCCTGGGCTACCTGCTCTGCGCCTGGGTCGTCTCGGGCAAGTTCGGCTCGGTGATCCGGGGCATTCGCGACGACGAGGCGCGCGTGCGGTTCCTTGGCTACCCGGTCGAGGCGTTCAAGCTCTTCATCTTCACCCTCTCGGCGGTGATCGCGGGCATCGCTGGCGCGCTCTACTACCCTCAGGCAGGCATCATTAACCCGGCAGAACTCGCGCCCATCGCGTCGATCTACCTTGCTGTCTGGGTCGCCATCGGCGGGCGCGGGCGGCTCTACGGCGCGGTCATCGGCGCGGCCTTCGTCTCCCTCGTGTCGACTTACTTCACTGGCGGGCAGGCGCCAGACGTAAACCTCGGTTTCTACACGATCTCCTGGGTCGACTGGTGGACGGTGCTGCTCGGCCTGTCCTTCGTGCTCGTCACGCTTTTCTTCCCGAAGGGCATCGGCGGGATCGTCGACCTGATCACAGACCGCCGCAGCCCCGACCGGCATGGCGCCGATCTCGGCCCCGAACCCGGCGCCCTGCGCGAGAAGGAGGCCGACGAATGACGCGATACGACGGAAACGTCGCGCCCGGCGGCACCGCCGGGCAGCCCCCGACCGCCCCCCCGGTTGGGGGCTTCACCCCCAACCGGGGGGGCGGTCGCGTGCTGCCCCCATCGCCTGCGTTCGACGCTGACGCGACAAGCCCAACCCGAGCAGAAGGGACAGCGAAATGAGCACCCTTCTCGAAGTCTCCGGCGTTTCCGTCTCGTTCGACGGGTTCAAGGCGATCAACAACCTGTCGTTCTCCATCGCCGAGGGAGAGCTGCGCGCCGTGATCGGACCAAACGGAGCCGGCAAGACGACGTTCATGGACATCGTGACCGGCAAAACCCGGCCCGACGAGGGGCGCGTGATCTGGGGGGAGCGGTCACAGTCGCTCCTGAAGATGTCCGAGAGCCAGATCGCCCAAGCGGGGGTCGGGCGAAAGTTTCAGCGGCCGACGGTGTTCGAGGACCAGTCGGTGTTCGACAACCTGCTGATGGCGTTGCGCAATGATCGTGCGCCGTGGAAGGTGCTCTTCTTCCGGCCAAGCGCCGACCATGTCGCGAAGGTCGAAGACCTCGCACAAGAGATCGGGCTGACGGGCGCCCTGCAGCGCAAGGCCGGCGAGCTCTCGCACGGACAGAAGCAATGGCTGGAGATCGGAATGTTGCTGGCGCAGGAGCCTCGTCTCCTGCTTGTCGACGAGCCTGCGGCGGGGATGACGGTCGCCGAGCGGGAGCACACGACCGACCTGCTCAAATAAGCAGCGAAGACGCGGGCGGTTGTGGTTGTCGAACACGAT
>JBCCYI010000145.1:0-11967 GCA_039189975.1 Pseudomonadota bacterium | reverse complement strand
GGCCGGTGCCAAGAACGCCGTTGACGAGGCTTGGCGCCGCGTTTCTTTGATGTTGAAGTCGATCCAGGCCGGCCCTTCAAGCCGCTCTGAATTGATGCTTTCGGTCGGCGCGAAACCCATTGCGGTCGCAGCGTCCATGAAGGCTTGCGCGCCTGGATGTTTCTTATCCTCAGATGGTTGAGAGACAAAGAGCGGCCCGTTGGTCCCCCTGTTCACGCCGCCTGGCTCGAACGTTTCCATCTCCATGAATGCTGGGAGTACGTCTTCAAAGCTCCAGCCTGTCGCGCCCATCTCCGCCCAGGTATCAAAGTCAGATCTGTGACCGCGAACGTAGACCATCACGTTGATCGCCGAGCTTCCGCCCAGCACATTGCCGCGCGGCCAAAGGTGCGCCCGTCCGTCCGTGTGCGTAGAGGGGAGAGTCTGAAACCACTTGGTGGCATCGGTGCCCAGTGCGGCCCCCCACAGGACGGAGTTGTGTACCTCTTCCAGATTGTCGTCGCGCCCGGCTTCCAAGACGAGAATGCTGGCGCCGGACTTTGCCAATTGGTGCACAGCGGCAGACCCTGCGGAGCCGGATCCGACGACGATATAGTCGAAATCGCCGGTAGGCTGGCCCGTGGTCGTTGTCGACTGCGCATGGACTTGGCCTGACCATGCGGTGGCCAAAGCGCCTGCCATCCCGGTGCTCAGACCCAAAGCCGTTGCTTTTCGGAGGAAGGCGCGGCGGCTCATTTTCCCGCTGCTGAACTCGGCGACCATAGTGTCCAGGCCGCGGTATGCAGTGTTTGTCATTTCGTCCTCCCATTAGATAGCATACAACTGATTAGCATCCTATCTAACATTCTCAAAGGAAATTCGGATGTGAATTATTCGCCAATGAAGCAGTAAAGGCATCTATTCCGTCCCGGATGACCCCATAGGCCCTCTCGTGTAGGCGGTGTTCGCAGCACGCTCGCGTCCGAGCGAGGTCTTGGACAGGGGGCGGGCATGCCGATCTCTCCTCACACGCCAGCGACGACGACGCCGGTCCAGAAGGCGGTTGCCGCTTCCCAGCGCACGACGCTGCTCCTGTCACAGGGCGACCTGCGCGCGATTGTCCGCGCGTTCCTCAAGCCGTGACCATCCTTAGATCGGCGAAGTGATCAGAGCGTTGCCCAGCGGGAGTTGCAGCGCCTCAGCAACAAGCGGGCGCGGGAACATTTCGTTCACGGGGGCCCTCAGGAAGGCCGGAGTTGAAGGGGCCGCCACAGATGAAGGTGGTGAATCCTGCGCGGCGCGCCGCGAATAGGGCAGCGGGCCATGCCTTTGGCGCTCGCCGCGGGCAAGAAGGCAATCGTTTTGCCGCACTTTCCCGATGCCCGCTCCCGGCAAGGTGCACCAAAGTCAGCTGCCGCGCAGAGTTGCGTCGGGGTGACCAGGGGAAAGGTCTCGCTTGGATCAAGCGGTCCGGGTGCAAGGGGGGCCGTTCGGTGCGGTCACGATGCGGCGCCTCTATCGGTCGACACCGAGAGAGCGAAGCCAGTCGGTCACGAGTTGGACTTCCGGCTCCAACTCGCGACCCGAGGCCACGCGCAGCGTGTACGACCAGTCCTGATCAATCGTGACCTCCGAGAGCGCGATCAAGTGACCGTTCCGCAGCGCGCGCCGCGTCGTCGCGCGCCGGCAAATGGCCACGCCCACGCCCTGTTCCGCCGCCTTCTGCAGCAGAAACGAGCCCTCGAAGTGGATCGTCTGCGCCGAGGGCGCGGGCGTCGCGTCCTCGCCAAGCTGCGCCATCCACTCGGTCCACATCCGGCTGTCTTCATCCAGAAGAAGCGGCCCGCGGCGGATGGCGGCTATCGGATCTCCCTCTGCAACGGCGAGCAGGGAGGGCGCACAGACGGGCGCCGCGTCCCCGGGCAGGAAGTGGACTTCCTCAGGCAGCATGCGCGCCGTCTGGCGAAACAGGATCTCGATGTCGGGCGCCGGTGTCTTTTGCTGGTCGGCCTGCGCCAGGGAGAGGTGAATGCTGACCGAGGGATGCTCTGCGCGAAACGCGTCAAGGTTGGGCAGAATAACCTCCTCGGCGATCACCGGCAGGGCGGAAATCGACACGGCCCGCGCCAGCCGGAGCGGCAGAAGGTCGATCTCGTGCCGGATCGCGTCAAACGACATGTGCACCACCCGCGCGAGGCTTTCACCGGCCTCCGTTAGGGCCACGCTGCGCCCGCGTCGCACGGTGATCGGGCGTCCGATCCAGTCCTCCAACTGTTTGATTTGATGGCTGATTGCGGAATGCGAGACGCTCAGATGGCGGGCAGCAGCGGACACCGATCCCGTCTCGCGCACCGCTTCAAGCGCGCGCAACGCGTTCAGCGACGGGAGGCGACGGCGGGTCTGCACGCCAAAAACATGTGAGAAAAATAGACGAAACTCAACTTTTTTGTTCCTTTTTCATCCAAAGTTTTGACGCATAGTTCCCCCTGTCCACGCCGAGGAGCGAGTCATGCAAAACTTGCGCGTTTCGATGGTTCAAACCACGTCGCACAATTCACATGCGGTGAATGTCGAGACGCTGCGCAAGGCGGTGGCGGCAGCCTCGGCCGACGGTGCGGACATGGTGGCCCTGCCGGAAGCCGCCGGCCTGATGGACCGCGACAAGGACCATGCCAGGGCGCAGATCACCACCGAGGCGGACGATCCCTACATCGCCGCGTGCCGCGAAGAAGCGGCGCGCCACGGGCTCTGGGTCCACTCCGGGTCCTGCCCGATCAAGGCCCCGGATGGGCGCTACCTGAACCATTCGGTGTTGGTCGATCCCACGGGCGCGGTCGTGGCGCGGTACGACAAGATCCACCTCTTCGACGTCTTCCTCGAAGGCCGCCCGGCGACCGGCGAGTCCAACAGATATGCCCCGGGGGACCGGGCGGTTCTGGCGGGTAGCCCCTTTGGCCCGCTTGGCCTGTCGATCTGCTACGACCTGCGGTTCCCGCATCTCTTTCAGGACTACGCGCACGCGGGCGCGACGGTGCTCTTGATCCCGTCCGCCTTCACCGTGCCCACCGGACGCGCCCATTGGGAGGTTCTCCTGCGCGCTCGCGCGATCGAGAACGGCGCCTACGTCATTGCGGCCGCGCAGGTGGGCGATCACGCGGACGGGCGCGTCACCTGGGGGCATTCGATCATCGTGTCGCCCTGGGGCGAGGTCCTGGCCGATCTGGGCGGCGAAACGCCGGGACAGGTCACGGTCGAGCTGCCGCTGGAGGCCGTCACTTCGGCCCGCCGCCAAATCCCCAACCTGAAGAACGCGCGCGACTATACGTTTCACCGCGCGCCCAACGCCACACCAGAACACCAAAAAGAGACACCAACGGGAGCCTTCACATGACCCTTCGAACCTTGCTGGCCAGCACGCTGTTGGCGACCTCTCTGGCCCTGCCGGTGATGGCCGAGGACCGGCCCGATCTCGTGATCGCCGTGGACAATCTCTGGCCCACGATGGATCCCGTCATCGGCATTTCGACCACCGGCGCGCGGGTGCATTCCAACATCTTCGACACGCTCGTCCGCCGCAACCGCTGGGAGGACCCCGACGGCACAGAGCTTGTCCCCTGGCTTGCCGAAAGCTGGACGCAGGTGTCGCCCCTGATCTGGGAGTTCACCATCCGCGACGGTGTCCCCTTCCATGACGGTCACATCATGGATGCCGAAGACGTCGCCTTCTCGCTCTCCGCCGAACGGCTTTGGGGCGGCGAACCCCAGGCGCCGCGCGGCACGCGCTACACCAGAGGGTTCGTTCGGGTCGAGGCCACGGGGCCCCGCACGGTCGAGGTTGAGACCAGCTTTCCCGATCCCAACCTTCCCTTCCGCATGGTGACCCCCATCGGATTTGTCCTCCCCAAGCACCATTACGACGAGGTCGGCACCGAGGCGTTCGGGCAGATGCCCATGGGCACGGGGCCCTACCGGATGACCGCGTTCGATCCGTCCGTCGCGGTCGACGCGGTGGCCTTTGAGGACTATTGGGCCGGCGAGCCGCCCGCGGCCTCGCTGCGGTTTGAGATCGTGCCCGAGTTCTCCACCCGCTTCGCCGGGCTGGTGGCCGGGGAATACGATGTCGTCGTGAGCGTGCCGGCCGATCAGGTCGATGCGCTGGAGGGCACCGACGGCATCACGGTCATGGAAAAGGGTATCGAGAACTACCCGATGTTCGCCTTCAACATGCTGGAAACCGAAGCGCTGCCCGACAATCCGCTCACGGATGTTAATCTGCGCAAGGCGATCGTCGCAGGCGTGGACCGGGACGCGATTGCGCAGGCGATCTGGGGCGACGCGACCTTTGTCCCGACCCCCTTCAACTTCCCCGAATACGGCGATTATTACGATCCGGACCGCGCCCGCGCCGTGCCCTACGATCCTGAAAAGGCCAGGGAACTCCTGGCCGCCAGCGACTACGACGGCGAGGAATTGGTGTGGCACATCACGCGCGGGTTCTATCCCAATTACGAAATCGCCGCCGAGTTCATGGTCGAGCAATGGGCCGAGCTGGGCATCAACGTCCGGATCGCGCTCAAGGACAATTTCTCGTTGGCCTATGAACGGCCGTTCCATTTCCTCAACATGTCGATGTCGAGCGAGTTCTCCGGCGATCCCTATCGCCCGCTCTGGATGGACTGGGGCCCGCTCTCCAGCCGGTTCCGCGCCAAGCACAAGACCTGGGACATGACCGAGGATTTCGTCAAACTCGGCGAAACCTTCGAGCAAACGCTGGACTTCGAGGACCGCTATCAGGCCTATCTCGACCTTGTGGCAGAGTGGGAAAATGTAACGCCCGGCATGTATATGTGGCGCAACGTCGTGAGCTACGCCATCGACGAGGAGCTCAATTGGGATCCGGGCAATTCGGCGGTCACCATCTTCGACCATCTCTACCTCAAGTGAGGGAAACCGCGACAGAGGCGGCACCGCCGGTGCCGCTTCTTTCCGTGTCCGGCCTGACCATCGGTCTGCCAAGCTACGGCGACCGCCCAGAGGCGACGCAGGACGTCAGCTTTGACATCCGCGCGGGCGAGACCTTGTGTCTGGTCGGCGAGAGCGGCTCGGGAAAGTCGGTCATCGGCCAGGCGATCCTGGGCATGCTGCCCGCCTCCCTCCCCGTTCTCTCGGGCGGGATTTCCTTTGCGGGCACGCCAATGCCAGCGCAGCGCGATGCCGCGTTCGGCGACATCCGCTCACGCCAAATCGCGATGATCTTTCAGGACGCCGCCGCAAGCCTCAATCCGGTCCGCACGATCGGCGCGCAACTCCAGGAGATCCTGGCGGTGCACGGCGTGGAAAAACGCGCCCGCAGGCCGCGCGTCCTTGAGGTCCTGCGCGACGTGGCGCTGCCCGAGCCGGAGCGCATCGCGCGGTCCTATCCGCATCAGCTCTCCGGCGGTCAGGCGCAGCGCGCCGTCATCGCCGCCGCCCTGCTGCTTGAGCCGAACCTCCTGATCGCCGACGAGCCGACCACTGCGCTCGATGTCACGACACAGGCCGAGATTCTGGCGCTAATCGCCCGGCTGAAGGCCGAGCACGGGCTGGCGGTCCTCTTCATCACGCACGACTTTGGCGTCGTCGCCGAGATTGCGGACCGTGTGGCCGTGATGAAAGACGGGGTGCAGGTCGAAAACGGCGATGCAGCGCGCGTTTTGGGCCAGCCGCAGCACCCCTACACCCAGCAATTGATCGCCGCCGTCACCCCGGCCCCACGCGGGGCGGAGCAAAGCTCCGACAAAGCGATCATGACCGCCGAGAACGTCAATCTCACCTACCGCAGCGGGCTCTTTGGCCGCAAAGCGTCGGTGCACGCGGTCCGGAACGTGTCCTTCGAGATCGGTCAGGGGCGCACGGTGGCTGTGGTCGGCGAAAGCGGCTCGGGCAAGAGCTCCCTCGCGCGGAGCCTACTGAGGCTGGAGGATATCGACAGCGGTTCGATCCGGTTTCGGGGCGAGGAGATCAGCGCCCTTAAGGGCAGCGCGCTGCGGACGCTGCGCCGGTCGATGCAGGTGGTCCTGCAGGACCCCTATTCGGCGCTGAACCCACGCCAAACCATCCTCTCCGCCATCGCGGAGGGTCCGATCATCCACGGCGTGCCACGGGCCGAGGCCCGCGAGAAAGCCGCCGAGATGATCGAGCTGGTCGGGCTTTCGGTGCAGTCGGGCGGGCGCTATCCGCAGGAATTCTCCGGCGGTCAACGTCAGCGCATCTGCATTGCGCGGGCCCTCGCCCTCGAACCGGACCTGTTGATCGCTGACGAGGCGGTGTCCGCGCTCGATGTCTCCATTCAGGCGCAGATCCTCGATCTCTTCGCCGATATGCAGGCGCGTTTCGGCTTCGCTATCCTCTTCATCACGCACGACCTTTCGGTGGCACGGGCCATCGCCGACGACATTCTGGTGATGCGCGCTGGCGAGATTGTCGAGCGGGGGCCGGCGGCCCGCGTCTTTGACGCGCCCGCGCATCCCTACACGGCCGATCTTCTCGCCGCCGCCCCAGGGCTCGAGATGTTTCAGGCGGAGAGCGCGGCGTGACCGGCTACATCCTCTCTCGGCTCATCCGAGCCGCGGTGACCATGATGCTCACGGTCACGCTGGTGTTTCTCTTCATCCGGTTTTCGGGCGATCCGGCGGCGGCCCTTGTACCGCCCGACGCGCCGCAGGAGGTGATCGACCAATACACCCGCGCCATGGGGCTCGATCAGCCGATCTGGCAGCAATATGCTGGCTACGTCGGGGGCATCCTGAGGGGCGACTTCGGCTTTTCGATCCACACGGGCCTCGCCGTCGAAGAGGTCTTTCTCGACAGGCTGCCCTTCACGCTGAAGCTCGGTCTGACGGCCCTTATCCTGGCGATTGCCATCGGAATTCCCATCGGAACGCTGGCCGCGATGCGCCGGGGCGCGGCCCTGGACCGTTTCGTGATGGGCTTTTCTGTCTTCGCCTTTGCCATGCCGAATTTCCTCTTCGGCCTCATCCTGATCCTGACCGCAGCACTCGTCTTCGGCGCGTTTCTGGGCGGGGAGAATGCACAGGTCATCTGGCCCGCTCTGACGCTGGGGCTCGCCGCCATGGGCAGCTTTGCACGCTTCACGCGGTCGTCCCTGCTGGAGACGATCAACGCCCCCTACATGCGCGCGGCCGAGGCCCGCGGGATCCCCTTCCGCCGCCGCTTGATCCGCCACGCGGCCCCCAATGCGGCGATCCCGCTGGTCACGCTGATCGGGCTGTCGCTGGGCGCGTTGGTGGCGGGATCGGTGGTCACCGAACAGGTCTTCGCCTGGCCCGGTGTCGGCCAGCTCCTGGTCCGCTCCGTGGCCACGCGCGATCTGGCCCAGGTGCAGTTTCTTGTGCTCGTTGTCGCCTTCACCATGGTCACGGCCAACCTGATCGTCGACTTCCTCTACCTGGTGATCGACCCGAGGATCCGCGCAAAATGAGCGATGCCGCCACCCCTCCGCGCGGGGCGCACGCCGCGATCCCGCTGAGCGTCAAGATCGCCATGGCGTTCATCGTCCTCTTCGTGCTCTTTGCGCTCTTCGGCCATGCGCTGACCCCCCACGGCTTCCGCGACACCTCGCTCTTTGATCGCCTCAAGCCCCCCGGCACCGAGGGCTATCCCCTGGGCACCGATGCGCGCGGGCGAGACCTGCTGGCACGGCTCGTCACCGGCGCGCAGATCACGCTCGTGGTCGCGATTGTCGGAACGGTCATCGGGGCCGTGCTCGGCCCCCTTCTGGGGATCATCGCCGCAGCACGCCGTGGCCGGACCGAAGCCGTCATCGTGGCGGCGATCGACGTGCAGGCCTCGCTGCCGATCATCATCGTCGCGCTCTTCATGCTCGCGATGTTCGACAATTCCTTCGCGCTCTTTCTGCTGCTCGTCGGGTTGAACGGATGGGAGGTCTACGCCCGCCTCATGCGCGGCGCGACGCTGCAGGCCAAGGAGGCGGGCTATGTCACGGCGGTCCGGGCGCTCGGCGCATCGCCCGCGCGGATCTACCTGCGCCACGTGCTGCCCAACATTCTGAACATCGCTCTCGTGCAGTTCACCGTGAACCTGCCGCTCACGGTGCTCTTGGAAACCGCCTTGTCGTTCCTCGGCCTGGGGGTGCAGCCCCCGCTGACAAGCCTCGGCCAGATCATGTCGGAGGGCCGTGACCGGCTGATGACGGCCTGGTGGCTCACGCTCCTGCCCGGCGCGATCATCTTTTGCCTGGCCTTGTCCGTGTCGATGGTGGGCGACTGGCTGCGCGACCGGCTCGACCCCACGCTCAGAAGCGAGGCGTGAGAGAGAGCCTACCTGAACGTCTCGAAAACGGTGCGCGACGAGACAGGCATCGGGAACGTCGGCAAGATGTCTGCGAAGCGGTTCATGGTTGTCTAAGCGGTGGCGGCTGACGTTCCGCCTTCTCGATCCGCTGCGCCATTGCAAGCGTGTTCGTTCGGTCAATCGCCACAGAGAGAAAGAGCTTACCCTCGGCCGTCAGGAGCGCGGCAAGGTGCAGCCAACCCACGCTTCATGATCCGCTTCGGTGCCGGATTGGCGCCAAATGTGGCTCAGGCGGGACCCGACGCACGTCTCTTCGCTTGATCGGACCGGTTCCTACGTGCAGGCGCCCGCGCGAATTGGAAAATGAGGAATGCCGGGAGAGGTTCACTTCCATGGGTTTGAGGGGCGGTAAGGCACCGCCGGAGGAGGGATATATAAAACGTCTCGGTGTAATGGCTGCGCTGGTCTGCGTCGCGGGCGGCGTCGCAGAAGCCGCGACTGTGTTCGCCGACAGCGGGTCCTTCGAGGCGGCTGCCGGCGCACCAACGCTCCTCGACGATTACAACGATATTCCCGGCGCCTTCACGACGTACAGCGACACGCTGGCCAGGCCGGGATACGATCTGACCCCCCTAGGCGGCGTCATCTTCACCTTTTCGCAAGGCATCAGCCCGCTGGGCGACGGGACGCATCTGGGGTTCGGCTTTGGCGTCGACGACATCACCGCCTCGGCCCGCTTCGATCTCGATACTCCCATCAGCGGCTTCGCGTTTGACGTGAACGCGGCGGACGAGCAGGCTCACGAGATAGTTGCCGGCGCTGAGAGCGCTTAGATCGCCCTCTCCGCGATGCCCGGTTTCGTCGGCGTCGTCTTCGACGCGCCGGTTTCGAGCTTCACGATCACCGATACCGATACGAGCGGCAACGGCGTTTTCGACAATTTCCGGGTCGTGTCTGGCCCCAACGCGGTCGAGCCACTCCCCGCCGCGCTGCCGCTCAAGGCCGATCAGTGGCCGGAGAGCGCGCTGTAGATTCCGAAGGCCCCCACCAGCACCAGGCTGACGGCCCAGATGGTGTCCAGATTGAACCATGTGCGGGACAGGAACTTCAGGCCCAGCCACAGGTAGATCACCACGGCGATCACGCCGCCCGCCAGGGTCATCGCCAGGGTGTGGGCCAGGGCGACCAGAAAGGCGAGCCCCAGGTTGCTGCCCATCAGCGACTGGGCGGCGAGGTGGCCCGTGTCTGACGCGCTGATCTCGCAGATCCCGAGAAAGATCGGCACCAGCATCAGCCCCGCCCCATGCGCCATCGCGGCCAGAAACGACCAGAGTGCAAGCCGGGCGGGGTGGACGCGGGCCAGCATCTTGGGGTGGCGTGGGTTGACCAGCAGATAGAGCCCCATCGCGATCACCAAGAGGCCCGCGCCCACGCGGATCTCGGTTTCCCACGCGACCAAGACGATCAGCAGGGAGAACGGCAAGAGGATGCCGATCATCGCCAGGAAATGCCCCAGAGCCAAAAGCCCCAAGGCTTTGGGCAGGGCGCTGTGCGTGCGCTCCATCAGGGCGGCGGACACCGCCAAGGGCCAGCCCATGCCGGGGTTCACCCCGTGGTAGATCCCCGACAGGATGACGGCCCACCAAAGGGCCGCCAACGTCATGTCGTCCATCAATTAGACCGAGGGGTAGCAGAAGCTATCGGTCGAGCAATCGCCCCCTTCGAGCCGGATCTGATGGGCGCGGGTGCCCTCCGGGAAGTCGATGTAGAAGTCTTCGGCCAGGCGGAAGCCCTTCTCATCGTTGTGCGCCATCACCATCTGCCCGCCTTCGTGGTGCGGGTAGAACTGATTGTCCCATGTCGAGTAGAGCGAGTTCGTCCAGTAGACGCGCTTGCCGTCGCGGCTGACCTCGACCATTTGCGGGCCGTAAACGAAGGGCTTGCCGTTGGGGTGGGCGGCCTCGCGGGCGATGCCGCCGATCTCGACCTTGCCCGCCAGCACCGGGTTGAACGGATCGCTGACGTCGTACTGGTGCATTTCGCCCAGGCCCCAACAGGCAACGTAGAGATATTTGTCATCGAGGCTGAGGTCGATATCGGTCACCAGGGGGGGCACCGCACCGAAGCCTTTCAGCAGCTCCGGCAGGTTCTCCGGGTCCTCCGGCCGGGGGTCGATGGTGATGACTTTCTTGGCCTGCCACGTGCCGTCATCATCGCGCCACCAGGTGAAAATCGCGCCTTGCAGGTTCGTCGTATCGACCACGACGCCGCAGAACCCGTAGGATTTGGTCGGGTCGTGGGCCGGGCGGATTTCGAGGGCCATCTGGTAGTTTTCGCCCAGATCAATCGTCTGGATATTCTTGCGCGCGCGCAGGTCCCAGAAATGAATGGAATGGCCATATTTGTTGGACAGAAGATCCTCCGGCACCACACCGTTTTCAAATTGCGGTGGCAGGCCCCATTCCGAGCTGACCATGTAATCCTGCGGCAGGTTCCACCAGAAATCGTAGTGCTTGTCCTGGGGGCCACGGTCCATTTCGTAGCGGCCAATGATGTCAAAGGTCTCGCAATCCATGATGAAAATGCCCGGGGGGCCATCGGTCCCGTCTTTGCCGCCCCCGCCGAGGGTCGAGACATAGACACCTTCGGGGCCGCAATGGATCGTATGCGGGCGGGAATAGCCGGTCTTGGCAAAAAGCTCTTCGGGCTCGATGACTTTGTGGATCTTGGTTTCAAGCGGCTCCTTGACGTCGAAAATGTAAATCCGAGAGGACCGAATGCCCGGCACGATCAGATAGCGGCGTTCGAGGAATGCGTGCCCTGTCAGCGGCGACAATGCTGAGGAGCACGCGTTCCAGCCAAAGTGATGGAATTCGTCGCCCAGCGACGGCACCATCACCTTATGGACGATCTCGCCGTAAGTCTCTGATCCGGCACGCAGATCGATGACGGCGAGCCCATCGTGGTGGTCCTGGTCCTTGCCCAGCATGATCGTGAAGGCAAAGTTTTCAACGGGTGCCTGCATTGCCAGTTTTGGCGACGCGTGAAACGTCGGATCTGGCCTCATCGGTCTGTTCATTTCTAGTCCTCCCTCTTTTGATGGTCCCCACCTCCTATGGGGCGTTGCAATGGCGTGGATGAAGTCTCCTCAAACCTCGGCCACGGTGCAGAGCTGAATAGCTCCGCTGACTTTCTTTGCGAGTTGGATCAATTGTTGGCCAATTTGCGTGCGATACGGTTTGTCGAAACGCCGGATGGGACCGACAGCCCCGACGCTGAAAATTGCACCGACATTGCCGACCATGACCGGAGCGGCAACGCTGCCGATGCCGATATCAATCTCCTGATCGCAATCGGCAAAGCCCGCCTGCCGAATGGCGGCGAATTCGGCAATGATCTCATCGCGACCCGTTTTTGTGTGCTCGGTGTAGGCCGACAGGGAACGGTCGAGGATCTTCTCGACAAAACTCTCATCGGCGAAAGCGGCGATTGCCTTGGAGCAGGAACAGGCGTGCATGGGGCGGCGGCCGAGCCCCGGATGAATATAGGCCCTGGCCGGGTCTTCGGGCGTTTCCACATGGATGATCTCCACCTGTCCATCGCGGAGGCGCGACAGAAAGGCGGTTTCGTTCAGCGTCACCGCGGCAGAGCGCAAGAAGGGGGCCGACACCCGGC
>JBCCYI010000144.1:0-12010 GCA_039189975.1 Pseudomonadota bacterium | reverse complement strand
TCTCACATTCCACGCCAACACATGGAAACTCTTGGAAAACGGAAGCGTTCACCTGCGTCGGACAGTGCTCAAACTCGCCTTTGCGGGTCCTCTCCCGTACTCCCGAAATGAGGGGGCTAGAACTCCGGAAATATCGTTTCTGTTCAGTGCGTTAGCAGGCAAATTAGGCAAGCGATTCTTCTATGGTGCGGTCGAGAAGACTCGAACTTCCACGGGTTTTACCCCACAGCGACCTCAACGCTGCGCGTCTACCAATTCCGCCACGACCGCTCATGACTTGGTAGCAGCGTCGTAGCGAAATCACTCCGGGAAGGAAAGGGGCATTTTCGGCCCCTTTCCACGCTGAGCCAACTTACTCGACCGGGCCGTCCAGGCCGATCACACGCAGGCCAGAGAACGGCGGGTCCGCAGGCGCGGGAGTTGCCGCCGCAGGCACCGTTGCCGGGCCGGTCTGGCCCGTCGCAAGACGCGACGTGGCGGCCTGGATCAGAGCGGAGCGCTCAGGCTGACCGGGCGCGAAGGCAGGTGTTGCGCCGCTGCTGATGGCGCCGTTGGAGACGTCATACCATGCCAGCGCAAGATCCTGGCGCTTCGAAGCGCCGAACCCCTGGCCGATGTGATGGCCCAGAAGCTCTGCATAGGTCTCGTGGCCAACCACAACGAGCAGCAGCGCCGAAGCCAGCGCAACCTCCATGTTGTCCGTCCGGTAGCCCACGCCGAGACAAATCCGCGCCGAATCGGCAAGCGCCGCGGGCGCCATGCCGGAAGCGAGAACCAACTCGGCCACCTGTTGACGCACCGGCCCGACATCGCGCAGCGAAAGGGCCGCCGTCGCGCCCGACAGTGTCTGCGCAAGGCCCGCGCATTGCGCATCAATCTCGCTGGCATCGACCCCGGTCACCTTTGACAGCAGCCTCTCGCCATTGGCGATCGCGTAGGTCCGCGCAAGGCAGAATTGCTCGGCCAAGGCGGCGTTCGGGTCAGAGAGGGTCTGGAGCGTCGTGAACCCTCCATTTGTCGTTGTCACGAGGCTGACCGTGTTGCAATGCGAGGCGAGCGAGGCCTCAGTGGCTGGCTTGGCGAAGAACGTCGGCAGGCCAAGACCACCAGCCGCGGCGCCCGCGGCAGGCGCGGCGGCGCCCGCTGGAGCCGACGGCTGCACGGCCGCGAAGTTGGCGCCCGGCGCGGCGGCGACAGGCGGGCTTACCGAGGGGACCGCCGCAGCCACGGGCAGCGTCGCCTGACCGACGGCCGCGGGTGCCGGGACTTGGGCAAACCCCTGCGGCTGCGGAGCGCCAGCCAGCGTCGTTCCGGCATTCGACATCTGGCACAGGCCGCGCGTGCACGCGAACATCGCGGGTGTGACATTAAAGGCCTGGAAGTCGTTGCGCTCATATCCTGCAGGCGTCGACACGAACACGCGGACCGCGCAGGCCTGCGCGTTGCACCAGAAGGCCGAGCCCGTCACCGACGTGTCGATCAGATAATCGGTCTGACCATCGCCGTTCATGTCCGCCAGCTGGATGAACCCGGCGCGTTGGATCAACTGGTCTCCCGTCGGGTCGGAGCTGTTGGCGATTTCGTCGACCGATTGTGACACGATTGGCGGCAAGCCGGCATAGTTGGAGGTCTGCGCCACGCCGCCCTGCGCCTCGTTGCGCCAAGTGGTGAGCAGCCCGGACGTCAGCCCGCCGGCGCGGGCGATGGCCGTTTGCGTGGCCGGCCCCCCGGCGAGAGCACGATTGTGCGATGTCAGCAGAAACTGTTGCTCATAAGGCGACAGCCGTCCCGTGACCGGATAGCCCAGATGCGCCTGATAGGCCGAGACCGCCGCGCGGGAGCGTGGGCCAAGCGCGCCGTCGGGCGTTCCCGCGTTGAACCCGAAGTAATTGAGCGCGCGCTGGACAGACCGATTCTCCTCTCGCTGGGCGGAGGAGATCGACGGACGGCTGACGTAGCGCTGCGTACTCCGTCTCTGCTGATTCTTACGCTGAATATCGTTTGAAATCGCGCTGCCGATCGCGCCTCCGATCAAACCGCCGATGAAAGCATCGTTGGCGGCAGCCCGCTCGGCGGGCGCTGCGATGGCAGCCGCGAGCGCTGCCGCTACCAGAAATGACTTGCGTCGCATGGACGTACTCCTATCCCCAAAGGCACAATGAATATTCGCAGGTCTTGTCGGCACGGTCGAGGACCGATTGATTCGAGTCAACCTAGGGGAAGCGCGCGGAGGATCCACGCGGTCATATCGGGCAAGCGTCCGGGCCGCGCCGCGCGCTGAAGGCAAAGAACGCCGCGCCCCTCCATGATACCGCGACCGAGAGCATGAGCAGGAAGACAGAATGACCGAATGGCTAATGTCGCACGAACCGGTGGCCTACGACCGTGCCGTGGCTGAAATGGATGCGCGTGCCACCGCCATCGCCGATGGTCGCGCCGACGAGGCGATCTGGCTGCTCGAGCACCCACCGCTTTTCACCGCTGGCACGTCGGCCCGGCCGAAAGACCTGCGCTGGCCGGATCGGTTTCCGGTCTATGCAACCCGGCGCGGTGGGCAGTACACCTACCATGGCCCGGGCCAGCGCGTCGTTTATGTCATGCTCGACCTGACAAGGCGCGGGCGCGACGTGCGGGCGTTTGTGTCGGATCTGGAGGCCTGGGTGATCGCAACGCTGGACCGGTTCAACGTCACGGGCGTTGTCCATGCCGACCGCGTCGGCGTCTGGGTCCCCCGGCCGGAAAAGCCCCCCTTGGCCGACGGCACCCCACGGGAAGACAAGATCGCGGCGATCGGGATCCGTATGCGTCGCTGGGTGTCGTTTCACGGGATTTCGATCAATGTCGAGCCCGACCTGAGCCATTTCGACGGGATCGTGCCCTGTGGCATCACAGGCCATGGCGTCACGTCCTTGGTGGATCTCGGGCTGCCCGTGACCCTGACCGATCTCGATGTCGCGCTCAAAGCCACGTTTGCGGACCATTTCCCGCCCACACGCGGCCCGCGGGCGCGATCTTCCGCCGAACGCCCGTCCGGCACGGCAATCTGAGGCTCACACGACGATGTCAGCCATGGGTTAGCGCCAACACCTTTGCATTCGCGGCGGTGGTTTGTACAACGCTCTCGCATTGGGGCATCTGCCCCCGATAATCTGGACGAACCAACGTCTGCGGCGACAGCGCTCCGCGCGCGCCGATCCAACTGGAGGACTTAAATGAAACTGACGCATTTCACCGCTGCGCTGACAGTGGCGACGCTTGGCGCCACCGCAGGGGTCGCACAGGACCGCGAAGGCTGGCCGGAGAGCTTCACGGTCGGGACCGCATCGCAGGGCGGCACGTTCTTTGCCTATGGCTCGGGCTGGGCCAACCTTGTGGCAGACGAGCTCGGTGTTTCGGGCGGTGGCGAAGTCTCGGGCGGGCCGTGGCAAAACCTGGCCAATGTCCACACCGGCGCCAATGCCTTTGCCATGACGACGATGGGCCCCGCAGCCGCATCGATGCAGGGCGAAAACCCACTCGCCCCCGGCCTCGTCATGGACAAGGCCTGCGCCATGTTCCCGATGTACCAGACGCCGTTCTCGATCACGGCGCTCTCTTCGTCGGGCATCACGTCGATCTCCGAGATCCCTGACGGCGCGCGTGTCGGCTTCGGCCCGGCCGGCTCGACCTCGGACACCTACTTCCCGGTGATCCTGGAAGACCTCGGCGTGAACTTCGAGCGCCGCAACGGCGGCTGGACCGACCTTGGCGGCCAACTTCAGGACGGCCTGATCGACGTCATCGCCTTCGCCGCCGGCGTGCCGGTTCCGGCCGTGAGCCAGCTCGAAGTGCAGACCGACGTGAACATCATCGAGTTCACCGAAGACGAGCAGGCCAAGGTCCTCGCGGACTTCCCAGTCGCCGCCTTCGACATCGCCGCGGACACCTACACCACGCTGGAGGCCCCGGCCCGTGCCGTGTCGATGTGGAACTTTGCCATCGCCAATTGCGACCTACCCGCGTCCTTCGTGAAGGCGGCTGTCGATGTCGTGATGTCGGACAACGAGCGCATGGTGAACATCCACCGCGCTGCCCGCTCCACGACCCCGGACAACTGGGACAAGAACGGCGTTCTGATGTGGCACCCCGGCGCGGCCGCGTGGTTCAACGAGAACGGCGCCTCGATCTCTGACGACATGGTCTACGGCAGCGGCTCCTGAGCTGCCAGCCGCACACCATCTGACGACGCGAAACCCAGGGCGCCCCGCACGAAAGGGGCGCCCTTTTTCATGCCACGCACGACCTGAGCCGGGTGGCATCCCGGCCGACAGAAGGGCTGGCACGGCCTGCGCGGCATCGTTAATCTGCGGCAAACCGGGAGGGCAGGAATGACAGAGAACAGCGCGAAGCAGGCGACGGACGAGGATCACCTGATCGCGGAGGACGTTGACGTTGAGCCGATCGAGGCCAACCGCCGCGTTTTCACCGGATGGCGCGGGGTCTTCATCGTTGCCGCGACTACGCTCTACGCTGCGTTCCACATGGCCGCGCTGAACGGCCTGTCGATCTCCAGCATCACCGGGATCGAGATCGGTTTCCTGCCGCAGTTCCCGATGGAGACCTGGAATTTCCGGATTGTCCACGTCGCGGGCGCGCTGGCGGTCGGATTTCTCATGTTCTCTGCCTACATGTTCAAGGACGCCACCACGGCGGAAACGCCGCTTTACGGCAAGCTGTCGCTCGCCTTTCTGGTGCCTGCCCTGCTGGCGCTTGGCACGTCGCTCTACTTCGGGATCCAGATCTCGAACGGGACGATGTGGAACGGGATCGACCCAGCGATCCGGTTCAATGAAACATGGCTCTTCGGCATTCCGCTGCTCGTCGCAACAGCGGGGGGGATCGTCCTGTCCTGGGTGCATGTGCGCGCGCGCGACCGGTTCTCCGAGGCGGACCTCGTGCTCGTGGTCTGCGCCATTGCCGTGGCCACCTATCTCGTGACGATCTACGGAACGGCCATCCGCATGTCGACCGGATCGGACTTTGCGCCTATCGGCATCTCGTTTGCCGCGACGGCAGGCGTCGCGCTCATCATGGAGCTGACGCGACGGATGACGGGCCTCGCACTGATCATCATCGCGGGCGTCTTTCTCGCCTATGTCTTTCTCGGCCAGTACATGCCGAGCTTTCTGAACGCCCCGCCTTTTTCGTGGCAGCGGTTCTTCAGCCAGGTCTACACAGACGCTGGCATCCTGGGGCCGACGACGGCCGTCTCCTCGACCTACATCATCCTCTTCATCATCTTCGCGGCGTTCCTACAGGCCTCAAAAGTCGGCGACTATTTTGTCAACTTCGCCTTTGCGGCGGCAGGCCGGGCGCGGGGCGGTCCTGCGAAGGTCGCCATCTTCGCCTCCGGTCTCATGGGCATGATCAACGGTACATCGGCAGGCAATGTGGTGGCCACAGGATCCCTGACGATCCCGCTGATGAAGAAGGTTGGCTACCATAAAAAAACCGCAGGCGCCGTTGAAGCCGCCGCCTCCACCGGCGGGCAGATCATGCCGCCGATCATGGGCGCAGGCGCCTTTATCATGGCCGAGATCACCGGCATCCCTTACACCGACATCGCGGTGGCCGCGCTGATCCCAGCGGTGCTGTACTTCGTATCGGTCTACTTCATGGTCGACTTCGAAGCGGCCAAACTCGGCATGCGCGGGATGCGCGACGACGAGTTGCCTGTCCTGTCGAAGATGGTGCGCCAGGTGTATCTCTTTGTGCCGATCCTGATTCTGATCGTCGCACTCTTTGCCGGGTATTCCGTAATCCGGGCAGGCACCTATGCAACGGCGGCCGCCGCGGTCGTGAGCTGGTTCACGCCGTACCGCATGGGCCTGCGCTCGATCCAGCGCGCTTTCGAGATCGCGGGGGTGATGTCCATCCAGATCATCGCGGTCTGTGCCTGCGCCGGCATTATCGTGGGGGTGATCTCGCTGACGGGGGTCGGCGCGCGGTTTTCGAACCTGCTTCTGGGCCTCGCCGGGGTATCCCAGCTGTTGGCACTCTTCTTTGCGATGTGCATCGCGATTCTCCTCGGGATGGGAATGCCCACCACCGCCGCCTACGCCGTTGCTGCGTCGGTGGTCGCTCCGGGCCTGATAGAGCTAGGGATCCCCGCGTTGACGGCCCATTTCTTCGTCTTCTACTTCGCGGTGCTTTCCGCGATCACACCACCGGTGGCCTTGGCGAGCTACGCGGCGGCGGGGATCTCGGGAGCGAACGCGATGGAGACGTCTGTCGCCTCCTTCAAGATCGGGATCGCCGCCTTTGTCGTGCCCTTCATGTTTTTCTACAATTCCGCGCTGCTGATGGACGGATCGTTCCTCGAGGTGACGCGTGCGGGCGTGACAGCCGTGGTCGGCGTCTTCCTCTTGGCCTCCGGCGTGCAAGGCTGGGTCGTGGGGGCGCGGGCGGCATGGTTCATACGGGCGGCGCTGATTGTCGCCGCCCTGTTCCTGATCGAAGGGGGCTGGATCTCAGACCTGATCGGCATCGGCATCGCAGCGGCCACGATTTTTCTGCAAAAGACGGTGCAGCCCGCGCCGGACGCGACTTTGGATGTGCGCGGGGCGGACTGATCCCGTCCCGGAGCACTTCGACGCACGTCGCGGGCGAGGGTCGCGAGCGCCTCTGGGCAGGAACGTCGTGACTTGACTGCGGCGGAGGGGATCACGCATGGCCGAGGCCGTCACATGGATGGGACTTGCGGGCTACGGGTGGCTTCTGGTCTTTCAGATCTTGCTGGCGTGCGGGGCGCCTCTGGGTGCGCTCGCGTGGGGCGGAGCACAACGTGTCCTGTCCCCGAGCCGCCGCTGGGCCAGCCTCGCGGCCACACTGCCTCCGCTGCTCGGCCTGTGGGCCATGGCGCGTGCACTGGGGGTCTTGCCGGGCCCTGAGCCGGCGGTGTTGCTCTGGGTGCTCTGCATCCTCTTTGCAGGCAGCGCCGTCTTGAACGCCTTGTCCAGCAGCGCTGTGGAACGCGCCCATGGTGTCCCGCTGACCCTTCTGCTCAGCATCTCAAGCGGCTTGACCGCCGCGACATAACCCAGCCACCCCCTCGTCAAGGCGCAAAGGTGCGCTGTTAGGAATGTTTTTCCCTACTGCGTCTAAGTGACTGTTGTGCACGCAAGGACGGCGCCGTAGGGTCCGCCCGGATCGCGGTGCGCTTTGTGCGAACGGACGGCGCGTGCCCGAATACAGCAGGATTTCTCGATCAGGAGGCACCATGGCCGACGCCGCCGCTACAGGTCACGAGCACGAGGACAGCCGCGGGTTTTTCACCCGGTGGTTCATGTCGACGAACCATAAGGACATCGGCATCCTTTATCTCTTCACGAGCGCGATCGTCGGCTTCATCGCCGTCGCGTTCACCGTCTACATGCGTATGGAGCTGGCAACGCCTGGCGTGCAGTACATGTGCATGGAAGGCGCCCGGATGTTCCCGACGGCGACAGAAAACTGTACGCCAAACGGCCATTTGTGGAACGTCCTTATCACCGGCCACGGCATCCTGATGATGTTCTTTGTGGTGATTCCGGCGCTCTTCGGCGGCTTCGGCAACTACTTCATGCCGCTGCAGATCGGCGCACCGGACATGGCGTTCCCGCGGCTGAATAACCTGTCCTACTGGCTTTACGTTGCCGGCACCTCGCTCGCGGTGGCCTCGCTGCTGTCGCCCGGCGGGAACGGGCAGCTCGGCTCGGGCGTCGGATGGGTCCTGTACCCGCCGCTGTCGACGACCGAAGCGGGCTATTCGATGGACCTGGCGATCTTCGCGGTCCACGTCTCGGGGGCCTCCTCGATCCTTGGCGCGATCAACATGATCACGACTTTCCTGAACATGCGCGCCCCGGGGATGACCCTGCACAAGGTGCCGCTCTTTGCCTGGTCGATCTTCGTCACAGCGTGGCTTATCCTTCTGGCGCTGCCGGTGCTCGCGGGCGCCATCACCATGCTGCTCACCGACCGGAACTTTGGCACGACGTTCTTCCACCCGGCAGGCGGGGGAGACCCGGTGCTCTACCAGCACATCCTGTGGTTCTTCGGACACCCGGAGGTGTACATCATCATCCTGCCCGGCTTCGGGATCATCTCGCATGTGATCGCCACGTTCTCGCGCAAGCCGATCTTCGGTTACCTGCCGATGGTCTACGCGATGGTCGCGATCGGGGTGCTCGGCTTTGTCGTCTGGGCGCACCACATGTACACGGTCGGCATGTCCGTGAGCCAGCAGGCCTACTTCATGTTGGCGACGATGGTCATCGCCGTGCCCACGGGGATCAAGATTTTCTCTTGGATCGCCACGATGTGGGGCGGCTCGGTTGAATTCCGCGTGCCGATGCTCTGGGCTTTCGGCTTCCTCTTCCTCTTCACCGTGGGCGGCGTGACGGGCATCGTGCTCAGCCAGGCCGGGATCGACCGCGCCTATCACGACACCTACTACGTTGTGGCCCACTTCCATTACGTGATGTCGCTTGGTGCGGTTTTCTGTATCTTCGCCGGGATCTACTTCTACATCGGCAAGATGTCGGGCCGTCAGTACCCGGAGTTCTGGGGCAAGGTGCACTTCTGGATGATGTTCGTGGGCTCGAACTTGACGTTCTTCCCACAGCACTTCCTCGGCCGTCAGGGCATGCCACGACGCTATATCGACTATCCGGAAGCCTTCGCACTCTGGAACTACGTGTCGTCGATCGGTGCGTTTATCTCATTCGCCTCGTTCCTGCTCTTCTTCGGCATCGTGTACTACACGCTGACACGCGGCGAGCGCATCAAAGAAGCCAACTACTGGAACGAGCACGCCGACACGCTGGAGTGGACCCTCCCCTCCCCGCCGCCGGAGCATACGTTCGAGACGCTCCCCAAGCGCGAGGACTGGGATAAATCCACCGCGCATTGACGCGGGGCCAGGGACCAGTACCGAGGGCTCCGGAGAAGATCCGGGGCCCTCTTTTCGTTCTGTGCTACGCGCAATCCGTTGCTCCGGGAGATCCGCCATTGCCCTACGAGTGGAGTGCACACACCGACGCCGATACGGGCTTGTCGCGCGAAGCCCTGCAGCTTTGGCCACATCGGTCGATGACGAACAGGGGCTTCGCGACCTTTATCGGTGTGACATTCGTTTTGCTGTGCTTGCCCCTGATCGCGGTGTTGGGGTCACCGGTGCTGTGGGCGCTTCTGCCCTTCTTGATCGGCACCCTCGCGCTGACCTGGGTCATGATCCGGATGAACGACAAGGCCCTCGCCATGTCCGAAGAGCTCGTCATATGGGACGACCGCATCGCCCTGACCCGCCACGAAGCCCGCGGCACCCGGCGCACCTGGGAAGCGCATCCCCATTGGGTGCGCGTCGCCTTGCACGAAGAGACCGGTCCCGTGCCCAACTATGTCACACTGCGGGGCGGAGAGCGTGAGGTGGAGATCGGTGCGTTCCTCTCCGCTGATGAACGCGAAGCCCTGTTTCACGACCTGGCACAAAGGCTCGGCGCAGGCTTCTCACCCCCGGCCCAAAGGCCCTGACCCGTGGCGCAGGCCCCGGCACCGCCGAAGTGGAAACGCCTGGCGCTGCGGGCAGCAGCGACCCTGTCGCCCCAATTCGCCGAAGCCCATGCGACAGCGCCCTCCGAGCGTGCCGCCATAGCCGCGCGGCAACGGCCCTTGCAGGTTCCCGATACGGCAGAAATCGTCTTTCTGATCCCCCTGGTCGGACCACACCACGTGTCCGATTGGTCTGCCGTCTCCCGGCGCGCATGTGCCACTCTGGAGAGCTTCCGCAGGCAGACCTCACCGCGTTGGCGCGTGCTCTTGTGCGGACAATCCGCGCCAGAGAACCTGCCCCAGGATCCACGGATCACCTGGCTCCCCTTTACCGAGCCTGTCGCGGGCAATGACAAATGGGCAAAGCTTTCTGCTCTCGCAGCCGCCTTGCGCGACAGCGGCATCCCACACGGCTACGCCATGCCGTTCGATGCCGACGACCTCCTAGCTCCGCACGTCGTCGCCGAAATGCTCGATCGGCGTGCCTCGGGCGGGTATCTCGTCGAACGCGGTTACGTCCTTGACGCGGCGACCGGCGGCTGGGCCGCAACGGCGCCACAATCCTGGCGAGCCCCCGGGCAAAAGGCCTTCTGGAAGCTATGTGGCTCCTGCGCTGCCTTCGCCTTCGATCTCTCGAAGGGACCCGAAGATGCGCATCTGATCGCCGCTATCACGGCGCACGAGCACAGAGTGTTTCCCTATCTCGCGCAGTTGGCAGGGCGTCCGCTGTCCCCCCTCCGGCCTGGAGCTGCGCTGTACATCCTGAACCATGGCGACAATTTTGGCGCTCGCCGCGGTCGCGTCAGTTTCAAGACGCGCTACGTCTCCCGTTTTGCCCTGCGCGACCCCTCGCGGCAAACTGAACTCGCCCGTACCTTCGGTCTTGCAGGCCTCTAACACGCAAAAGGCCGCTCCACACGTGTGGGCGGCCTCAAACGCATACGCTTTGCGCGGTGTCAGCCCTGGCGGGCCTTGAACCGCCGCTGCGTCTTGTTGATCACGTAGACGCGGCCCTTACGGCGCACCACACGGCAATCGCGATGCCGGTTCTTCAGCGACCGGAGCGAGTTGCGAACCTTCATGGTCGTTCTCCCTTCCATCCGGCGCTGACGCGCCTGGGGTTACGGTGTGAGCCCCGAAAGAGAGGCCCGGTGTACATGGTGGGCGGTACTGGGATCGAACCAGTGACCCCTACGATGTCAACGTAGTGCTCTACCGCTGAGCTAACCGCCCGGTCGACGCGCACACCTTCCCCAACCAAAAAGGACGCGGGAAGGCTCCGCGTCGGTGGCGGGTGTATAGACGCGGGGCGGAGGGGGATCAAGCGGATTTGCACACCCAATGAGACAGAACACACCCGCGTCGATGGCACCCCGATCACACCACGGTCAAAGCCCCCTCATACCCGTGGAAACGCTTTGGGCGTAGCCTGTTTTCCCGCTATATGAAGCTCGACCAAAGGAATCCTGATGAGCGACGCGCCCTACACTCTATCAATGCCGAGCCCGCGCACGACGGGGGTGATCTTCGCCAGCCCGCACAGCGGGCGAGACTACCCGTGGTCCTTCTTGCGCGCCTCCGTCCTCGACGAGCGCGCGATTCGGTCCTCCGAGGACGCGTTCGTCGATCGCCTGTTCGACGCGGCTCCCGCGCACGGTGCTCCGCTTCTGGCCGCCCGCATTCCCCGGGCCTACGTAGACCTCAATCGCGGCACCGAAGAGCTTGACCCCAGCGTCGTCGAGGGCGCCCGCCACGCTGCGCACAACCCGCGCGTCAGCTCCGGACTCGGGGTGATCCCCCGCGTCGTCTCCAACGGGCGTGCCATTTATCGCGGCAAGATTCCACTTCACGAGGCCAGAACCCGCCTCGCCGACGTCTGGACACCGTACCATACAGCCCTGCAGCAGCTCATGTCCGACGCCACGCACACCTATGGCCGTAGCCTTCTGATCGATTGTCATTCGATGCCCCACGAAGCGATTGACTCGATCTCCTCGGGCGGGCGCGCTCCGGACGTTGTTCTGGGCGATCGGTTCGGCGCCGCGTGCCATCCGGACATCATCGATCAGATCGAAGCGATTTTCACCGCAGCAGGTCTGCGGGTCGCGCGCAACACGCCGTTCGCCGGCGCTTACATCACCCAGCACTACGGCCGCCCTGCCCGGGGGCAACACGTCGTCCAAGTTGAGATCGACCGCGCGCTCTACATGCACGAAGGCGAGATCCGACCCAGCGCCGGCTTTGCCGACCTGCGCCGCCTCCTCTCCGGCGTGATTGCCGAACTTGTTGAGCTCGGCAGGCCCGCGGCAACGATCCCCCTCGCCGCCGAGTAAACCCGACCTCAACAAGTTCGGCAATCACGCCGGAGAGGAGGCGGCGCAGGTCGGCAAAGCCGGCGCTGGGTCGGATCTCGCCTTCGTGCATGTAGAGCGCGCGGTCG
>JBCCYI010000143.1:0-12063 GCA_039189975.1 Pseudomonadota bacterium | reverse complement strand
GACAGATCGAGCACCGTACCATAGCGCGGGACCTGCGGCGGGGCTTCCGGGACGGCCCATAGGACGGTGGGGCCACGGGGCGGGGGTGGCAAGGCCGCGTCGAGATCCGTCAGCATGATCAAGAGTGACGGCGCCAGCGCGCTGGCGGCGGCAAAGACCTCCTCGTAATCCGTGCCTCCGCCGCGCGCGAGGTCGAGACGCCGAAGGGCGCTCTCGATCCCGGCGAGTGGCAGTTTGGTGACGCTCCGGACCCCATCGTCGAATACGATAACATGGACCTCCGCACCCGAACGGCGGGCGATGCCAGCAATCTGGCTCAGCAGCATGGCCAGCCGCTGATCGTCGACGGAGGAGGAACAATCGAGCCCGACGGCAACGAGCGGCACCCTCTGGGTCCGGCTCTGCCCGGGCTCATAGGCCGGGCTCTGCCGCCCCAGGACTTGGGCCTGCGCGTCGATCGCGGTCCAGCGCCGGGAGGGGCGCGCCCAGTCTGGCCATGAGGCGTGGATCAGAGCACGTGCCGCGAGTTGGCGCAGCTGTCGCTCCCAAGGGATCTCGGAGGTTGGGATATCCGCGAGGCGCAGACCCAGAGCGCCAATCCCACGCCCCGCCAGCCGGCCCTCTTCCAGCGCGCGTGCGAGCCTCTGGCGCCACTCTGCGTTGTCTTGCGCCGCCTCTGCCGCATCGCCCCCGGAGCGAGCTTCAGCCGCAATGTCCGGCGCAAAGGCCGACGCTTGAGCCTCCGCCTCGGCGGCCCCGGCGCCGTGCGGGGCATCGCTCGCACCCTCGGAGGCCGTACGGCCCGTGCGTCCGGCGTCCGCGAGCGCAAGCGTAAGCGCTTCGGCGTCCCACTTGGCAAGCGCTCGCCGCGCGGGCACGGGATCCTGGAGGACCGTTGTCTGAAGCTGACCCAGTGTCAGGCAAGGCCGGGGTAAGGCATAGCCCGCGGCCAGCAACGTCTCATTGACCAGGGCGTCCGCGGCAATGTTGAAGAGCCGCGGGCTGAAAGCGGGTCCCAACCGGGATCGCAGCGCTTTGTCGCGCGCAGGATGACGCAACGCGACATGCAGGATCTGATGTGCGGCGATGCCGACCTGGCAATCGTCCGGCAGGTGCTCGAAAGCCGGGCCGTAATAGATACGATACCCATCTGTCCACGCCGCGGCGTCAGGATCTCCATCGAGCGTCGTGTCGCGCGTTGCATGGCGATCCGGCTCTCCGTCCCGATGCTCGACCCAAAGCGCCAGCGCGGCAAAGGCCGGATCCAGCTCGGCAAGCTTTTGCAGCGCCCGCGTTGCCCGCGGCGAATGCCCAGGCACTGGCCCCGGAAAACTCACGCGAGTCCCGCGGCTTCGCGCTCCTCGGAATACGCCCGGAATGAAGGCGAGGCCAGAAACGCATCATCGAGATCCAGATCCAGCCCTTTCCGGATCAGCGCCTCGAACCCATAGGTCGTCAGCTCGCCCAATGGCATACGCGAAAAGACCTCCTCGGGGCGCTTGCTGCGCAGCGTACGGATGCCGGCCAGGATCTCGATCACGCCTGCGGCGTTCTCCGCCTCGAGCACGCCGACCAGCCCGTGAATGAGCGCGGTCAGCCCATGCATCGTCTCAGGATACATGTCCCAGCGCGCCCGTCCCGACGCCTGCAGCATCTCCGTCACCTGAACCGTCGCGGCGATGTCGTCGGCCACCATCGCGAACTCCGCTGCAACAGCCTCCCCCACCGTCCCGGCAACCATCATCTGTCGCAGACGCCGGTCGCCCACATGTCCCATGATCTCCGATACCCGCTCCCATGAGCGCGGCGTACAGGCGATCATGTGTCCCCGTTCCAACGCGACCTCGGTCGTTTCCAGAAGATCGGGCCGTGTCCGCACGAATGCCGTCACGGCCGGGTGCAACCCTTTGGGAACCGCATAGTTCTCCAACCAGTCGCTGGCCGAGGCCCGCACATGCAGATGCACCAGCCTGTCCGACAATCCAGTCCCCATTTCATAGGCGACCGCCCCATCCTCCACCATGTTGCCCGCCGCAACGACAAAGACGCTGTCGGGCAAGAGATGCCGACCCACCCGCCGCTCCTGCAAGAGCCCGTACACGGTTGGCTGCAACGTTGGCGCAGCTGCCGTCAGCTCATCGAGAAACAAGATTGACGGTTGCTCCGGATCCTCCGGCAGATCCTCCGGACGGTACCATACCGTCGTCCGCGCCGCATGATCGTAATAGGGCAACCCGCGCAGATCCTGCGGTTCGATCGTCGTCAGCCGCAGATCAAAGAGCCGCGCTCCGATCCGCGCTGCCAGCTGCTCCACCACCTGGGTCTTTCCAACCCCTGGGGCACCGTGCAGCATCCAGGACGCGCGGAACCGCCCCGCATGTTGCGCCGCCCAGCCCTCCTGCAGCACCTGAGCCGCATCTCCGGCCGACACCATCATCGCATTGAGCGCCATAGAACCTCCGCCCCGACCTCGTCAGCCGAAGATGGGTCCCGCAGCGAACCCGTCCACCCTGACCCAACGCGACACCTGTCCCCTCCGGCCCGGCCGACCTGACCCTCCACAAAGCCACAGCTCCATTTCGGTTTGTCCTACCAAGTGGCCGCCCCCCGGCTGTCATCAAAATACCCGCGTGCCCAAAACGAACTTCGACCGGCTTCAATGTGCAGAAAGTATCCCGGGGGAGTCGCCCAGAGGGCGACGGGGGCAGAGCCCCCTATCCCAGCTCCGCCAGACGCGCCGATTGCAACGCGATCAGCCGTTCTACCTCCGCGATGGTCGCGGATGACAGGCGCGCCCCGGGTGCCCGCAACGCGGCATGGCCAATGGCACCGCGTTTGGCGAGCGTGTACTTGCGTATCGCAAGCCCCAAGCCGGGTTGTCCTTCATAGCGCACAAGCGGCAGGTACGCAGAGAAAAGTGCGTGGAGCCGGTCCGCCTCGCCCGCATGATGCAGCCGCACCACCTCCGCCATCATCTCGGGATAGGCAAAGCCCGTCATCGCGCCATCCGCGCCACGGTCCATTTCCTCAGGCAAAAAAAGCCCGCCATTGCCGCATAAGATCGAAATCCGGCGCTGACCGGCCGCCGCGGATTTTCTAAGGGTCGAGATCTTCTCCAAGCCTGGCCAGTCTTCATGTTTCAACATGACACAGGTCGGGCAATCAGCGATGATCCGGTCGATCACCCTCGACGCGATCTGCACCCCTGTCGCCAGGGGAAAGTCCTGCAAGACGAATGGGATCTCTCCCAGCATCTGCGCCACATTCCGGTAGTAGTCCGCGATCTGATCGTCGGTCCTGAGCTTGCCCGGAGGGGCAACCATCACGCCTGCGGCGCCCGCCTCCATTGCCGCGCCCGCCAGGGCCACCATCGCCGCAAAGCCCGGCGCCGACACGCCCACGACGACCGGCACCGGCGCCCGCGTGCAGACCCGCTGCACAACCTCAACGGATTCCGCCGCCGTGAGCTTTTCGGCTTCGCCCATCATGCCCAGAATCGTGAGGCCTGTGGCCCCCTTCTCCAGGTAAAAGTCGACCATCCTGTCGAGGCTGTCGGCGTCGAGCGCGCCATCCGGCAAAAAGGGCGTGACAGCGATGGTAAAGACGCCTGCGGCGGTTTCGTCGAGCATGGGGCCTCCCTGTGGTTGCATCAAATAGAGAGCGTTAGGATCCTCGCGCGTGCGGCAGCTTGGTGCGGGCCAGCGTAATCCGGGCCAGCGCCTGCGCCGCCCCCGCCTGGCTCGGTTCCACGACCGGCAGCCCCGTCGCGTCCTCAACCGCATGGCGCAGATGCGCCATGCCCGCGCAGCCGAGGATCAGCACATCCGCCCCGTCCCGGTCGCGCAGCGTCTTGGCGACCTCGATCATCCGCGGCGCCGTGTCGGGCGAGGTCGCCAGTTCCGGCACCGCGATGTCGAGAGCCCGGTCCCCCGCGCAACGGTCGATCAGACCGAGACTGCGGATGTAGCGCATGTGCCGCGGCACAGAGGTCGACTTTACGGCGATCACCCCAAATCGCTCACCGAGGCCCAACGCCGCCAGATACGCTGCCTCGCCCGTCCCGGTGACGGGCAGCGCTGTGCGGCTGCGCAGGGCATGGAGCCCGGGGTCCGAAAAGCACGCGATGGTGAAGCCGAGCGCTTCTGGCTCCAGCGCCGCCGCCAGCGCCAGCAACGGGAGGACGACTTCCGCGGTGTGCGCATCCGTCTCGATCCCCGGCGGCCCCTCGGCAAGCGTCACGCAGCGGATCGGCACACCCCAGGCCTGCAAGGGCGCCACCGCGGCTCCGATCCCGTCGGTGACGTGGGCGGTGGAATTGGGGTTAATGACGATGAGGGCAGGGGCGTTCCCGGTTTCAGCACGCGGCATCATGCGCCCTTCCGTGTCGGTGTCTGGATCTCGATCTGATAGCCCTCCGGGTCGTCAAAGACAAAGGCCCGGATACCGATCGTCTCGGCCTCGAACATCTCCGAGAGCCCAGAGACGCCCCGGCCCCGTATCCAATCGTACCACGCATCGACATCGTCGACGCGCAAGGCAAGCTGCACCTGCTTCACGGGCTCGGATTTGTGAAACCCCTTCGTCTCGTCGACCAGCCCCACATGGGCGCCCTCCGCGATCCGGTAGATTTTCGACCACCCCTGGTCGATCGCCAGCTCCAGCCCCAGCACATCTTCATAAAACCAGCACGCCCGTCCCAGATCGCGATAGTAGAAGAACGTCACCACAAGCGACGCGCCCCCGGGCCGCGAAAGCGCGCGCTGCCCGCTCATAGAGGCAGCCCGAGCGCCGGGCGGTCGACCCACCGGCCCGATCCGGGCGCGGCGTTGAGCGCGCCGTTCGCGACGATCTCGGTGCCGCGCAGCACCACACGCTCCGGATAGCCAGTGATTGTCCGCCCCTCGAAGGGGTTGTAGCCTACGTTGTCGTGCAGGTCGTTGGCGCCATAGGTGTGCCGGCGCGCCGGATCCCAGATCACCAGATCCGCGTCAAAGCCCGGCGCGATGTCGCCCTTGCCCGTCAGCCCGTAGAGCCGCGCGGGCGTCGTGGCCGTCAGCGCGACGAAGGCCTCCGCCCCGAGCCGCCCCTGGCTGACCATCGCGTCAAAGAGGAGCGGCAGGCGCAGCTCCAGCCCGGGTTGGCCATTGGCGATCTTGTCGAAGCTCGGCTCCGGACCGGCTCGCAGCTTGCCTGTGTCGTCAAAGCGGTAGGGCGCGTGGTCGGACGACACCAGGCACAATACGCCCTCGCCGAGGGCCTGCCAGAGCGCCTCTTGATCCGCCGCGCTGCGCTGCGGGGGCGAGCACATCCACTTGGCGCCCTCCATCCCCGGCCGGTCAAGATCGGCTTCCGTTTGAAAGAGGTAATGTGTGCAGGTCTCGCCCCAGACCGGCGCCCCCCGTGCCCGCGCCGCGCGGACCTCGTCGACCGCCTCGGCGCAGGTGACGTGAAAGATCATCGTCGGCGCGCCCGTCAGCTCGGCAAAGCGACATACGCGCCGCACCGCCTCTATCTCGGCCGATTTCGGGCGCGAGGTGGCGTGGTCCAGCGGCCGCGTCCGCCCAGCCGCCAGCAACCGCGCCCGCGCCCGGCCCACGATCGCGTCTGTTTCGGCATGCACACAGAGCAGGGCACCTGTGGGTCCGGTCACGTCCATGATCGCGAGGATCTCCGCGTCCGTGAGCGCAATATTGTAGGTCGTAAAGACCTTGACGGACCGGTGCCCCTCTGCCGCCAGCGATGCGATGTCCTCGGCGAAGGAGGGCGCGGTTGGGTCCGTCACCGAGAAGTGAAATGCGTGGTCGATCCGCGCGCCGCGCGCCGCCCGCGCCGCATAATCCGCCATCGCGTCCGCCGGGCGCTGCCCCTTGGCCTGCGCGGCAAAGGAGATGACGGTCGTCGTCCCGCCCATCGCAGCGGCGGCGGTGCCTGTTTCAAACGTGTCCGCCGTCATCACGCCCATGCCCGAGAGCTGCTCGATATGGCAATGCGGGTCGACCCCGCCGGGCGCAATCAGCCGCCCTGCCGCGTTGATCTCGTGCGTTCCCTGCGCCAGACCGGCCCCGACCGCTGCGATCCGGCCCCCGGTGATCGCGATGTCCGCCGGCTGGGTGGATGTAGCTGTGATCACCGTCCCCCCGCGTATCACTGTGTCGTAGCCCATCTGTGCCCTTCCTCTACGTGTCAGCCGGACGTTTTGCCGAGAACTCAACCCACTGGCACGCCGTCGCCGGATGGTCCGGATCGGCGCCGATCCTCTGGCAAGCCGCTCCAGACTGCAAGCGCGGGCGACGCAGCGCTTGGTGCGGGCGTCTTCGGCTTGCAACCTGATCAGACGCGTGCAACCCAAATGGCAGGAGATTGCCATGCCCAGATCCCTTGCCGCGTCTCATCTGGTTCGCGTTCTAGCGCTCGCCGTTATGCTTGTTGGGTTGACCGCAGCCGGCGACGTGCGGGCACAGGGCCTGCCGATCCCCGGCCTGCCTGGCGGGCTCGGGGGGCTCACGACCCCGGACACGCCGGCGGATCCCACGCCCCCCGCTGGAGCCGCGCCGACCGACCCGGCGGCGTCGCCCTCCGGGTCTGCCGTCTCCGGGGCTCCTCCCGGCGAGACGGCGGGTACGCCGACGCAGGCGCTGATCGACATTCTGCGTGACGACACCGCGCGCGAGGCTCTGATCCGCGAGCTCGAGGCGGCCTCCGGGCAAGGCGCAGCGTCCGCGCCGCCCACCACCGAGATACCGGATCCCGCAGTCGACCCGCCTGTCGAGACCTTCGGGGATCGCGCCGTTGCGGCAACGCGCGCGATCGGGAGCGCCCTTGTGGCCAATCTCGAGACGATCTGGCTTCGGATGCAGCGCGTTCCCACGACCTTCGAGCTGTCTTTGCGCGCGTTGGAGGATGGTGAGCTTGCAACCGCGTTGCGCGAGGTGCTGGTGCCGGGCGTGTTCCTCTACGCGATGCTGATCCTCCTTCGGCTGCTTATCCGCCCGCTGCGTCGGCGTGCTGCCCGGGCGGCGGAGGGCGCGAGCTGGACGAAAAAACTGATGCTGCGCGTGGTGGCCTCGGGCCTTCATGTGGTGACCATTCCACTGGCGGTGATGATCGGGCTGATCTGGGTTGTCATCTCTGGCCACGTGCGCACCAACGAGGCCGATGAAATGGTCCTGAGCGACGCGCAGGCGCTCTTCGTCAACGCGTTCGTGACGGTCGAGTTCGCCCGTGTCGGTCTGCGGTTCATCCTGTCACCGGGCACACCCGCATTGCGGATGATCGCACTGCCGGAAGCGGGTATCGCCAATCTGTGGCGCATGGGCTGGGTCGTGCTCTATGTGATCGGGTACGGACAGCTCTTTCTCGTGCCGGCGATCAGCGGAGGCGTGTCGATCTTTGTGGGGCGCGCAGTCGCAGCGGTGATGTCCGCGACAGTGGTCGCAGCACTCATCGTTTATGTGCTGTTCAAGCGCAAACAGGTGGCCGACTGGTTGTCCCCGCCGGACTCCGAGAACCCGCTTGTGCAGACGCTTCGGCCGCTTGCCAAGCTCTGGTTCTGGCCGGTGCTGCTTTATCTTGTCTATCTCCTCGTCACGGTGCTGACGCGGCCGGGCAATGTCCTGCTGCCGCTTCTGCAAACGACAGGCGAGATGATCGTGGTCATCGTTGTGGGCAGTATGATCCTCAATGGTTTGACAGAGCGCTCGTCTCGCCGGATGCCGATCCCCAAGGCCGTGCAGGAGCGATTGCCCCTGCTGGAAGAACGGATCAATCAGATCCGCCCCGCCTTTCTGACCGTTCTGCGATTCTTCGTCTTCTTCGTAATGCTCCTGCTTCTGCTCAATGTGCTCGGGCTGCAGGGCATCGGCGGCCTCATTTCAAGCGCGGTGCTCGAGCAGTTTTCCAGTGGGCTCTTCAGTGTGGTGCTGATCGTCGGCCTGTTGTCGCTCGCTTGGCTCGGAATGACGAGCTGGGTCGATTACCGCCTGAACCCGTTTGTGGGGCCTGTGCCGACGCCGCGCGAGATCACGCTTCTAACGCTTATGAAAAACGCCCTGACGGTTGCGATCGTGATCGTCGGCATCATCACTTCGCTGGCGCAGCTGGGGATGAACGTCGGGCCGCTGATTGCGTCTGCCGGTGTGATCGGTCTGGCGATCTCATTCGGGGCGCAACGTATGGTCGAGGACATCTTTTCGGGAGTTTTCATCCAGGCCGAGAATGCGATGAATGTGGGCGACGTCGTCGATGTGGGCGGCACCGTCGGCACCGTCGAGAAGCTGACCGTTCGCTCTGTCACCCTGCGGGACCTCTCGGGTGTCGTGCATGTGATCCCGTTTTCCTCGGCGGCGAAAGTGTCCAACTACATGCGTGATTTCGCCTATCACGTGGCCGACATGGGCGTTGCCTACCGGGAGGATGTGGACGAGGTGCGCCAGGCGATGCACGACGCATTCGACGCGTTGCGGGCCGATCCCGAACACGCCAAGAGCATCATGGGCGATCTGGAGTGGTTTGGCCTCAACGCCTTTGGCCCGAGTGAGCTGGTGGTGCGCGCCCGGATCAAGACGTTGCCCGGCCAGCAATGGGGCATCGGTCGGGCCTACAACGCCATCGTCAAGGACATCTTTGACACGCGTGGCATCGAGATCCCGTTCCCGCACCAGACGGTCTATTTCGGCGAAGACAAGCACGGCAAGGCGCCGCCGCTGCACATGCACGTGTCGCGTACGGCATCGCAGGCCCCTGTCGCGCTCGACGGGTCCGCCAAACCTGTCGGTTTGGATGAAAGGCGCGCAGACGCGCCTCTGCCGGGGAGCGACATTCCGGACGAAGACGGGCGTTAAGGGCGCTGAACGGCACACGCGAGCGCGATTTTCATGGTCGCGAGGGTTCGGGGTGCGCTGGCACACGGGTTCTGCCGACGCTGGGGCGGGCAGGGGCGCAGACCACCCGCGCTGCCGATGATGGCGGTTTGACCGGATGAGGGATGCCGCTTCATCAGGTGTGCCGCCGCACGCCACGCACCCCGGTTGAAAGGATGGCGGGCGACAGCGGGGGTGTCGACCGTCAGTTCGGCGGGCATCCCTTGGGCATCAACTCCGCCGTGCGCCCGGCAAGGCGGTATCCCAGCAGCCCGACCCATTCCTTCGTCGCGCCGTTCAGCTCACTGAGGTTATTGGCGAAGCTCCAGTTTGGATAGAGCCGCCCGGAGCGAAAGTCGCTCGGCCAGGGCACAAGCCCGGACCAGCCCGCAGCGCAGAGCGTGCCCACGGCGCGTGGCATGTGCCAAGCGGAGGTGACGAGCAGCCACGGCCCGTCCTCCGTTCCCGACGGACGCAGCGCGAGGCCCTTGGACGCGTTCTCCGCCGTGGTGCGGCTGCTGTCTTCCAGCACGATCCTATCCCGCGCAATTCCCCCGGAAACGAAAATCTCAGCAGATTGCGCGGCGTTGCCCGCGGGCCCGCCGCGCAGGCTCGCCCGTCCACCGGTGAACATCACCCAGGCGTCCGGATATTGCCGCGCCAGGGCAATCGCCGCGAGATAGCGCTCCCCGGCATCGTTGACGGACGGTGTGCCGCGCCCCAACGGCGGCACGTGATCTTCGCCGCCTCCGAGCACGATAATGCCCACCGGAGCCTCAACGACCGGACGCGCTGCGAACTGCCGCTCAAGCGGCGCGTAGAGAGGGCGTGCTACCGGGTAGGCAAAGATCAGCACCATCGCGGCCAGGGAAAACCCGCCCAGCCAGAGAGCCGTCTTTCGCCGATGCAGCAGAAGCGCAAGAAGACTGCCCGCGACGCTGAGAAACAGCAAGGACTCGGGCCGAATTACGAACCACACGAGCTTGGACACAGCGAAGAACGCGGTCTCCATCGCGCGCCGTCAGGCCATATGGCGCACGCCGCGCCGCGCGGCGAGGGCGACCTGACGCTGCCGCTCGCGAAAGCGCGTCCGATCCGCGTTTGTGTATTCGCCTATGCAGAGCGGGCAGCTCACGCCCTCTTCCCAAGTGTCAGACGCCATGTCCTCTGGGGTGACGGGCCTGCGGCATGCGTGGCACATGCCGGCCGTCCCCTGCGCCAGCCCATGCGAGAGCGCGACCCTTTGATCGAAGACGAAGCACTCTCCGTGCCACTGGCTTTCGGCTTCTGGCACGTGCTCCAGATAGCTGAGGATCCCACCCTCAAGATGGTAGACTTCGCTAACCCCTTGTGCCGTGAGCAGCGCTGTCGATTTTTCGCAGCGAATGCCGCCCGTACAGAACATCGCGATCCGCTGGTTCTTGAACCGCTCCGCATGCGCCTCCCACCATGCGGGGAAGTCGGAAAAGCTCTCGATCTGGGGGTCGATCGCGCCGCTGAACGTTCCCAAGCGGACTTCATAGGCGTTACGGGTGTCGATGACGGTCACGTCGGGGGCGGAGATCAGGGCGTTCCACGCCTCGGGCGCGACGTAGCGCCCGGTGCCGTCGGAGGGCTGCACGTCCGTCCGGCCCATCGTGACGATCTCACGCTTGAGCCGGACCTTGAGCCGCGCGAAGGGCATCTCCGCCGCGGTCGAGAAGCGACCCTCGAGATCGGCGCACCCCGGCCAGCTCCGCAATTGGCCCATGAGCCGCTCCAGCCCTTCGCGCGGGCCTGCGAGCGTTCCATTCAGCCCTTCGGGTGCCAAGAGCAACGTCCCGCGCAGCCCTTCGCGCGCACCGAGCGCGCGCACGTCCGCCTGCAGCGCGGGGAGATCGCTGAGTGGCGTGAAACGGTAGAGGGCAACGACCGACGTCATGCGCGCCGGGTTAGGCGCTCTGACCCCCGAGAGCAAGCCGTCCGCTTGGTCCAGCCGCTGCGTGAGGTCCACGGGCAGGGCCGCCCAGATGCCTCAAGCACGCGCCGCCGTGATCAAATCGCGCGCCACGTCGCCCCAGGAGCGCAGGCGTGTCCCGGCGATTCGGGCCTCGAGCGCGGCACGATTGGCCGGGTCTTCGATCAACCGGCGACAAGCCTGCTCGATCTCGGCGATCGACGTCGGATTGGCGTACTCGACCATGTTGCCGCCGACCTCCGGCATCGAGGACACGCTCGAAACGACGCCGGTCTTTCCGTAGCTGAGGCCTTCGCCTATCGGCAGGCCCCAGCCCTCCTTGTAGCTCGTGCATATCGTGAAGGCGCAATGGCGGTAGAGAAAGTCGAGCTCCGCATCTGACGGCCCATGCAGGATCTCGCCCCAGCCGTACATGTAGCCGGTGCGTTCCATCAGCCGGTCGAAATCGCCATTGAGCCAGCCGGGGCGGCCCGCAAAGGCGATGCGCGGCAGGTTCGGTACCTGCGCGTCGATCATGCGGAGCCAGGCCTGTGCGATGGACCACAAGTTCTTGCGCGCTTCTAGCGTGCCGACACACAGCACGTAGGGCCGCTTGATCAGCGCCCTGACGTGTTCGTCGACAAAGAACCCGTCGTAGAGCTTGTCATAGCGCTCACGATCTACAACCGTGAGGTTGGCCGGCAGATCCGCCTCTTCGGCCGCCACGGGAAACCCCGCCTGCGCCAATGGCACGACACTGACCGGCCGCTCCACGCCGTAGCCCTCCAGAAAGGCGCGCAGATCGACGGCGGTTGCCTCGGAATTGGCGAGATAGACATCGACGTAGTCCAGCGTGCCCTTCAGCCACGCATAGAACTTGAGCCCCTGGGCCCCGACAACAAACTCCGGTGTCAGGATCGGGATCAGGTCATGGATCAACGAATAGACCTTGATGCCCCCCTCATGCGCCCGCTTATGGAAGGTCGCGGCCATTTTCTCGCCCCATGAGGCGTCGAGCAGCATCAGGCGGTCGTCCTTTGTGGCGGTCTCGAAGAAATCGAGGAACTGGGAGCCGGTGCTAACGGTCGCTTTGGGCGCGGGAATGGCGGATCTCTTCCAAGCGTCGATCGTGGTGTTGCGCTTTTCGAAGTGGCGGGTGTTGCCGATGGCGGCGTTGAAATCGCGCACCGTCGTGTGAAAGCGCAGCTTCGTAGGGTTGTTGGCGTAGCGTTGGAGCGTCGGGCGATGCCCGTCGTGGCGCGCGTGCTT
>JBCCYI010000142.1:0-12115 GCA_039189975.1 Pseudomonadota bacterium | reverse complement strand
TGCTCTTCCGATCTGAGATGTTGATCCCAAGAGCGGTCAGCACGAAGCGCACAAGAACCTGAAACAAAACGCAAAAGGCGACGAACCCGAGCAACAGCCCGACGATCAGCGTGAGCGCTGCATTGATCCCGTCGACAATGGACACAAAGCGTTTGATCTCTCAGCCTCATTCACAGCTTGTGCGCTCTGCGCCCAGAAGTGCGCAAATGAAGCGTATGCGGATTCCGCTCATACACGCAAACTCTAATTGTCCAAGCGACACCGTTTTTGCAGCGATCTGCTCGCGTTCGCGCTCAAGTCGCGTTCGCCGGATCAATGACCCATGCGGCCAGTTCCGCGTGGGTCGGAAACCAGACATCGCCGCGCGCCGCCGCATGCGCGATCAATTGGTCGAGGATCCAGATCCGCGACCGGTAACCGATGACAAAGGGGTGGAAGACAAGCTGGCAGACACCGCCTTCCTCGTAGGCCGCGTCGAACTCGCGTCGAAAAATGTCGAACACTGCCTCCGGGGATGTCCAGGGCCGGGTCGGCGGCTCGCGGTTGAAGAGCAGATAGACGGCGTCGTCGCGCACCCATTCCACGGGGATCTCGACGACTCCCGTGGGCGTGCCAGAGGCCACCAGCTCATAGCAGCTGTCGTCGGCCATCATCGAGCTGTCGTAGCGAAAGCCCAGTTCTGCAACCAATTCAATGGTATGCGGGCTGATGTCCCAATTGGCAGCACGGTGGCCCACCGGCAGAAGCCCCGTCATCTCCGCCAGCGCATCGCGCGCGCGTTCCATCAGGTCCCGCTCGGTCGCGCGGTCCAGAAGGGAGGTGTTTTCGTGAATCCACCCGTGCACCCCGATCTCGTGGCCCGCCGCAACGATGGGTCCCAGCGCCCCAGGATCGATCAGCCCAGCCACGGCGGGCACGAAGAAGCTGGCGCGCGCGTCGTGCTTTTCGAGGGTGCGCAGAATGCGCGGCACCCCTTTGCGCCGCCCGAACTCGCCCCATGCGAGACGGCCGATCGCGGCGCGGCCCGTGCCCAACTCAAAGGTCTCGTGATCGCAGTCAAACGAGAGCGCAAAGGCGCAGCGCGCCCCGTTGGGCCAGCGGGTGGGCGTCAGCGCACGGCCCGCGCGGACCAGATCGACCCGGGCGCGCCAGACCTCCTCCGGCGTGTCCCAGGGCCGCGCGCGGTTCATACGGGCAGCACCTCGTAGAGCGCCGCGCGCAGGGTGCGCGCCACAATGTCGACCTCGTCCCGCGTGATGCAGAGCGGCGGCGCGAAGCCGATAATGTTGCCCTGGGGCATGGCGCGGGCGATGACCCCGCGCTTCAGCATCGCGGCGGACACCGCGGGACCGACCGTCATCTCGGGGAACCATTGCCCGTCCGCCGGATCCTCCATCAGCTCAATCGCCGCCATCAGCCCGATGCCGCGCACTTCGGCGACCTTGGGGTGATCGCCCACCGCATCGCGCAGTTGCGCGATCAAGTACGGCCCGGTCTCGGCGGCGTTCGACACAAGGCCCATACTTTCGACCAGATCGAGGGTCGCGACCCCCGCCGCCGCGCTGACCGGGTGGGCCGAATACGTCCAGCCATGGCCCAGCGGGCCGTGCTCATCCGTGCCCTGCGCGATCACGTCGAACACCCGCTTCGACAGGATCGAGCCCGACAGCGGCGCGTAGGCCGAGGTCAGCCCCTTCGCGATAGTCATGAAATCCGGCGTCATGCCGTAGGTTGTGCTGCCAAACATCTCGCCCGTCCGGCCGAAGCCGGTGACGACCTCGTCGGCGATCAGGAGGATATCGTGGCGCGCCAGCACCTCCTGCACGCGCGCCCAATACCCCTCCGGTGGCGGGATGATCCCCCCGGTGCCGAGGATCGGCTCCCCGACGAACGCGGCGATCGTGTCCCCGCCCTCCTGCGCGATCAACGCCTCCAGGCGTTCGATCAGATGGTCGAGGAATTGCGCTTCGGTCATATCGCGGTCGGGGCGGCGCAGGTAGTGCGGCGCGTCCGTGTGCAGGAAGTCCGCCAGCGGCAGGTTGAAGCGCGCGTGATAGCTCGCGAGCCCCGTCATCGAGCCCGAGACGAGCCCCGAGCCGTGATACGCCCGCCAGCGGCTGATGATCTTCCGTTTCTCCGGCTTGCCGCGCAGGATGTTGTAGTGCCAGGCGAGCTTGACGTTGGTCTCGTTCGCGTCCGAGCCCGAGAGCCCGAAGTAGACGCGCGACATATGCTCCGGCGCGCGCTCGATCACCATCTTGGCGAGCCGGATCGCGGGCTCGTTTCCGTGCCCGGCAAAGGCATGGAAATACGACAGATCGTGCGCCTGCCGGGAGATCGCCTCCGCGATCTCAGGGCGGCCATACCCGGCGTTGACGCAGTAGAGCGCCGCGAAACTGTCGAGCAAGCGGGTGCCATCCCGGTCGGTGACATAGACGCCCTCGCCCCCGGTGATGATCCGGCCAGGCACATCGCCGCGGGCGTGGCTGCCGTGATGGGTCGTGGGATGCATGAAGTAGTCGCGATCCCAGGCGGCGAGGTCGTCGTTGATCAGCAAGGTGTCTGCGGTCATACGAGGCTCTCCAGGCGGGTGTTGGTGATGAACTCCGGCACGCTCGCCTGATTGAGCAGGGAGAGCGTGAACGCCACGATGTCGGCCACGGTGTCGGGCGTCAGACGGTCGGCTTTCGGGGTGACGCCGGCGAGGCCCGCGATCAGATCGGTGTCGATGGCGCCGGGGCAAAGTGCCGTGGCGCGCACGCCCGCGTCCCACCCCTCGAACCGGACGGCCTGGGTCATCGCGAGCAGCGCGTGCTTGGTCATGGCGTAGCCGACGGACGTGCCCTGGCGGTAGCGCTTGGCGTCAGTCGAGGCGACGTTGATGACCCGCCCGGAGCCCGTCGCCTTGAGATGCGGCAGCGCCGCCCGGATCAGACGAAAGGGCGCCTTAACGTTGACGGCCCAGAGCGCGTCGAGATCTTCCTCGGAGCCTTGCGTGAAGTCGACCATGCGCAGGATGCCCGCATTGTTCACGAGCGCATCGATCCGGCCAAATGCCTCCTCGGTGCCCGCCACCCAGGCGTCGGCGCTGGCGGGGTCGGTCGCATCAAACGGAAACGCGCGCAGCGTCTCCTCCGCAGCGCCGAAGGCCGCCGCCTGACCAAGGTCGCGCAAGCCGAGCGAGACGCGCCAGCCCTCTCCGAGCAACTTGGTCGTGATGGCCGCGCCGAGGCCGCGCCCCCCGCCGGAGATCATCACGACCTTCTGCATCAGAACGTGCCCTGGTAGACGCCACCGTCGTTGACGATGTTCTGGCCTGACATAAAGCCCGCCTGCGCCGAGCAGAGAAAGGCGATCAGGTCGCCGCACTCCTTGGGATCGGCAAAGCGCCCGGCGGGGCAATTCTTCTTGCGATCCTCGACGATGGCCTCATAGGTCGTGTTGCCGCGCTTGGCGTGGCCATGCAGGTTGGTGTGCAGCGCGTCCGTGTCGAAAAGGCCGGGGCACACGGTGTTGATCGTCACGTTATGCCCGATCAGCTCGCGCACCATCGCCGCCGTTGCGCCGGAGAGCGCCAGCCGCGCCGCATGGCTGTGGGCAAAGCCAACCTGCGGGAACTTGATGAAGCTGACCGACATGTTGACGATCCGGCCAAAGCCGCGCGCCTTCATGCCGGGTGCCACCGCCTGGATCATCTCCACCGACGACAGGAAATGCACATCGAGCCAGTAGCGCCAATCCTCGGCGGTGATCTGGTCGTAGGGCGTCGGCACTTGCCGCACGCCGGGGTTGTTGACGAGGATATCGGCCGCGCCCGCCGCCTCGAGGATCGCCGCGCGCCCCTCGCCCGTGTTGAAGTCCGCGGCAACCGGCGTCACCTCGACACCGAAGTCGCTGCGAATGCCCTCCGCCGCGTCGTTCAACGCGTCGGCTGACCGGGCGTTCATCGTGATGGCGACACCCTCGGCCGCCAGGGAACGGGCCGTGGCAAGCCCCAGCCCCCGGCTCGCAGCGGTGACGATGGCGCGTTTCCCGGCTAGTCCCAGATCCATGACATTTCCTTGTTTTCGTTGGCGTAAGCGGTTGCGGCGCAGGCCTTCACGCGACCTTGGCGCTGCGATGCAGGATCGAGCTCATCCCGCGCATCAGACGCTCCTGCTCGATGTCGGGCAGATCGCGCAGCGGCGGGCGCATCGCCCCGCCCCCCGGCAGGCCAAGGCCGTTCATCGCCGCTTTGGTCGAGGGGTAGAGCGTGCGGCCCTCCGAGGTGAAGAGCTCCGTCAGCGCGACGCCGGTGGCCTGCAATTGCCAGGCTTCCTCCTTGCGACCCGCACGCGTGGCGTTCCACATGTCGAGGCACCCGGTCCAGACGTTCGGGAAGCAGTCGATCAGCCCGTCCGCCCCCGCAAGCGTGGCGGGCACGCCAAAGGCCGAGGACGGGCCGCAGAACACACGGATGCGGTCCTTCACGCGCAAGAGCGTGGCGTGGAAGTTGCCCCAGCTTCCGGAGCTTTCCTTGATCGCAACGACATTGTCGAGATCGGCCAGCGTGTCCGCAAGCTCCGGCGTGATGGCGTTCCCGGCATTGCCCGGGATGTTGTAGAGGACAATCGGCAGGGCCGTTCCCGCATCCACGGCTTCGAAGTGGGCGATGATCTCCGCATCGGTCAGGCGCGCAAAATAGGGTGGCAAGACAAGCACGCCGTCTGCCCCCGCTTCCTTTGCCGCAAAGGTCTGCTCGATGACCTCGGCTTCGGTGATGGCACCAGTCCCGACGATCGCAGGGCCGCGCCCCGCGCAGGCCTGCACCGTCAACCGAGCCAGATCCGCGCGCTCCTGTGACGAGAGCGCCCAGAACTCGCCCGTGCAGCCCGCGGCGACCATCCCGGTGGCCCCGGCGTCGAACAGGCGGGCGATATTGGCCACGAAGGCCTCTTCGACGATCGCGCCGCTCGCGTCGAAAGGCGTCGTGATCGCGGGCATCGGGCCGCCCCAAGAAACACTGGACCGGTTCACTGAACAGCCTCCGATTGTTGCATGCTGTAGACCGCGCCCTGTATCGGCGCGTTCAGCCGGACCCCGGTGGGGCCAGCGGCGAAAACGTGGACATTGGCGGCATTGATCCCGCAGCGGACCGGTTCGCCGAGCCGCCACAGGCGATGCCCGGGCACCCGGCCCGTCAGACGCGGCCCCCCCGCGATCTCGACCACGACGATGTTCTCGTGTCCGGTCTGCTCGATCAGCCGGACCTGCGTCTCAATCGGGCCGTCCCCGATCACGAGATCCTCAGGCCGGATCCCGAGACACGCCGCGCCGGACGTGGCCTCCGGCCCCAGATCCGGCACCGCCTGCGCAAGGCCCGGCCCCCGGAACACCCAGCCGCCCGCCTCCTGCGCCAGCGCGCCATCGATCAGGTTCATCCCCGGCGTGCCGATGAAGCCCGCGACAAAGCGGTTGGCCGGCGCATTATAAACCTCGGTCGGCGGCGCGAATTGCTGCAGGATCCCGCCCTCCATGACGGCGATCCTGTCGGACATGGTCATCGCTTCGAGCTGATCGTGCGTGACGTAGACCATCGTGCGCCCGAGCCGCCGATGCAGCTCGACCAACTCGGCGCGCATGTAGGTGCGCAGCTTCGCATCGAGGTTCGACAGCGGCTCGTCGAGCAGAAACACCTTCGGGTCGCGCACGAGGGCACGCCCCAGCGCCACGCGCTGCTGCTGGCCGCCGGAGAGCTGCTTGGGCTTGCGCTTCAGAAGCTCGCTCAGATGCAGCAACTCGGCCGTCTTCGCCACCATCGCGGGGCGTTCGGCCTTGGGCACTCCGCGTTTTTTCAGCGGATAGGCGATGTTCTGCTCGACCGTCATGTGCGGGTAGAGCGCGTAGGACTGGAACACCATCGCGATGTCGCGATCGCCCGGCGCCACGTCATTCACCACGCGCGCGCCGATGCGGATGTCGCCCGACGTCGGAAACTCCAGCCCCGCCAGCATGCGCAACGTCGTCGTCTTGCCGCAGCCGGACGGGCCGAGCAGCGAGACGAACTCGCCCTGGTCAATCTCGAGGTTCAGGTCCGAGACCGCGGTGAAACTGCCGAACGCCTTTCGGACTCTCTGGAACGATACGTCGGCCATCTTACCCCTTGACCCCCCCGGCGCCGAAGCCGCGTGTCAGGTAGCTTTGCAGAAACGCGAACGCAATGATGAGCGGCACGCTCATCATCACCGACGCCGCCATCAGCAGCGACCACTCGATGTTGAACGACGAGATCAGCATGTTCATCACACCCGTCGTCAGCGGGCGCGCGTTGTCGGAGTTCACCAGCACCAGCGCGTAGAGATATTCGTTCCAGGACAGGATAAACGTGAAGAGCGCCGTCGAGATGATGCCCGGCAGCAGTTGCGGCAGGATCACGTCGCGGAACGCACCGAGCCGCGTGGCGCCATCGACCAGGGCGGCGTTCTCCAGATCCTCCGGGATCCCCGCCATGAAGGAGCGCAGCAGCCACAGCGCATAGGGCAGCGCGAACGTGGTGTAGGCGATGACGAGGCTGAAGATCGTGTTCGACAGCCCGAGTTGCACGAGCATCAGGTAGAGCGGCAGGATCAGCACCACCGACGGAAGGAGATAGGTGAAGAGCACCAGAAACGCGAGGCTCTCGCGCCCCCGGTAGCGGAAGCGCACGAGGCTGTAGCAACCCAACGTCGCGATCACGACGACCACGATGGTCGTCGTCGTCGACAGGACCAGAGAGTTGCGGAAGTAGACGAGGAAGTTCGTGTCGTAGAGCAGGCGCGCGTAATGCTCGAAGGTCCACGTTTCGGGCAGGAAGGTCGGCGGCCGGCGGAAAAGCTCGAACTGAGGCTTCACGGACGTCACCAGCATCCAGAAGAGCGGAAACGCCACCATAAGCACGATGGACCACGCAAAGAGGTTGAAGAGGATGGAGCGCAGCTTCATTGGTCGCCCTCCCGCGTCTTGCGGATGTAGAGGATCATGAAGACCAGCATGATGAGCATCATGATGACCGCATAGGCCGAGGCCATGCCCATCTGGTTCAGGGCGAAGGCTTCTTTGTAGACCAGAAGCGGCAAGGTCTGGGTCGAGATCACGGGGCCGCCGCCCGTCAGCAGGAAGATCAGGTCAAACTCCTTAAAGTCCCAAATCGCGCGCAGCATGATGATGACGACGAGCACCTCGCGCAGTTGCGGCAGCGTCACGTCCCAGAAACGGGCGATTGGGCCTGCGCCGTCGATGCGCGCGGCCTCGTAGAGTTGGTCCGGGATCGTCTGGAGCCGCGCCAGAACCGCGATCACAACGAAGGGAAAGTACTTCCACGCGCCGACGAGGATCACCGAGATCATCGCATTCGGCATTGTGCCCAGATAATCGATCGGAAAATCGAGGATCCCCACGGTGATCATCAGATGGTTCATGATGCCGTAGAGATCGTTAAAGAGCCACTTCCACACCAAGACCGCGACCACGGTCGAGATGAAGTAGGGAAAGAGGATCAGCGAGCGGGCGAGGCTGCGGAACAAGATATTCTGATGCAGCACCAGCGCCATGCCGACGCCAAAGACGATCTGCAGGGTCAGCGTGCCCACCGTCCAGATCAGGTTTGTCCTCAGCGAGACCCAGAACTCGCCCTTGGCCAGCAGCTCCCGGTAATTCGCCAGCCCGACCCAGGAGCCCTCGAGCGTCGGCGTGAAGATGTCGAAGAGCGATAGGTAGATCGCCGACACAAGCGGATAGACGATCACCGCGCAGAAGACCAAAACGGTCGGCGCGATGAGCACAAGGCCGAGAAGCGCATAGCTGCGCTCAAGACGGGTCTGCGTGGGGCGGTCCATCGGAGGCGTGGTGTCTTTCGGATAGAAGTCGTTTGGAAGGGGAGGCGCGGACAAACACGGCCCGCGCCCCAGGGGCTCAGCCCTGCATAATGCCTTCCAGCGTGGCGACAGTGTCGCCGATCACCGCATCTGCATCTTCGCCGTTCAGAACGACGCGCTGCACCATGTCGGCGATGGCCCCGGATCCCACGATCTCGCCCGCCTTCTCGTTCGATGGATGATCCGCGCTCTCGTAGCCGAGGTTGAAGCCCCCCGCGGCGGACGCCGCCATGAGGTCGACCTCCTCGGGGTACTTCTGGATGATCTCGTTGTCCTGGTACTGCGGATTGTCGTTGATCGAGCGCAGCACCGGCAGCACATGGCCCGGAGCGGCGTGCAGTTGCTTGATGTAGCCCTCCGGCGCGAAGAGGAACGCGGCGAACTGCTTGGCTGCCTCGATATTCGGAGACTGCGCCGGGATGAAGACGCTTGGAAAGTCGTTGAACGTCCAGGGCGCCACATCCGTCGAGATGCGCGGGTAGGTGTTGCACGAGATGAAGTCTGCGATCGGCGGGTTCTGCGCGGCGACATTGCCCAGAACGCGGCCGGTGTAGATGCCCGTCGCCGTGGCGCCGCTGACAAAGGCGGTGATCGCCTCGCCCCAACTGTAGTTCGTGGCCCCCGGCGGGCAGAACTCGCGCATCGAGGCGTAGAACTCCAGCGCGTCGCGCGTCGCCTGGCTGTCGAGGGCAACGTTGAGCTCGGTGTCAAAGACAGAGCCGCCCGCCTGGTGGATGACCCCGATAAAGATGAGCGACGTCATGGAGTTGCGCCCATAGGGCAGCGGCGCCCCGAAGATGCCGTTCTTCTGCATGGCCTGGCAGGCGGCGCGCAACTCGTCCCAGGTCTCGGGGACGCTGTCGAGCCCTGCGTCCTCCATCAGGTCGGAGCGGGTCCAGAGCATGTTGGCCGCCGAGTTGCCGATGCCCGTGCCGCAATAATTGCCGTCCGCCGCGCGGAACACGTTGTTGGCGCCGGGGTAGTAATCGTCGGTCCCGATGGCGTCGATCACGTCGTTGAACGGCGCGACAAGGCCGTTGGCGTAGTAAGACTGGATCGCGAACGAGGGCAGGTGCGTGACGATGTCGGGCACCTCACCGGAGGAAAACGCCGCCGCGAGCTGCGGGGCGTACCCCTCGTCGCTGGTCGTCTCGAAGACGACCTCGATGCCCGTCGCTTCTTTGAACGCGGCGATCTGGAACTGGTAGGCCTCGACCTGGAGCGGCGCGCTCTGCGGCGACCACCAGCGCAGCGTCGCCCCCTGCGCAGAGGACCGGAACGGGATGGCCGCGATGGCGGAGGACGCCGCGAGGCCTTTCAGCGCCGTGCGGCGCGAAATCCCGCCACGGGGACTCATTGAGTTCATCATTGATTCTTCTCCCTGGTCTTGCAGTGTTCACATAGCGCACTCTTGTGCGAATTAACGCAGGTCCACACGCGTCTGGCAAGTCCGTTTTGATGAAATTCGGGAATGGCCCGCAGCGCGTCCTGTGCTAAGCACCAAGACCTTCGTCAAGCCTAGTGGGAGGGCGCGATGTCAGACGACGAGTTGAGCGATGAAACCGCCGTGGAGACCAACCGTGCGCCCGCGCGCTCGGGGCTGATGACGGCCTCTGCCGATCTCTCGGAAACCGGCGAGGCGAACGGGCTCAATCCGCGCGACTACGTGAGCAGCCTCGCGCGCGGGCTGGAAGTGTTGCGCACCTTCAACCGGACCCGCCGGAAAATGACCCTCTCCGAGGTCGCCGCCGAGACCGGGACGACCCGCGCCGGCGCCCGCCGCATCCTGCTCACGCTGGTGCAGGAGGGCTACGCGGTGGCCGACGGCAAGCTCTTTGACCTGACACCGCAGGTGCTGGAGCTTGGATACTCGGTGCTCTCGTCGAAGGGCGCTTGGGACATCGCCCGCCCCTTCATCGACCATTTGTCCGACGAGTTGCGCGAATCCGTTTCCGCCGCCGTGCTCGACAATTTCGACGTCGTCTATGTGTCCGGCGCGCAGTATCACCGCGTGATCAGCGTCGGTATCACCGTGGGCGCGCGCTTTCCGGCCCATTGCACGGCGACGGGCCGCGTGTTGCTGGCCGCGCAACCTCCCGAAATGTGGCCCGGCATGTTGCAGGGCATTCCCCTGTCGCGGATGACGGACCGCACCGTGACCGATCGGGCGCAGTTCCGCGCCGTGCTGGAGGAGGTGCGCGACAAGGGCTGGTCCCTCGTCGATCAGGAGCTCGAGACAGGGCTGATGTCCATCGCGGTGCCGCTGCACAGCGCGTCCGGCACCCTCGTCGGCGCGATCAACGTCGGCGCCCCGACGGTGCGGATGTCGCCCGAAGAGATGGTCGACGTGATCCTGCCGAAGCTTCAGGAAACGGTCGCGACGATTCGGCAAGCGTTAAAGCACTGACCCCCCACAGGAGCCCCGCCTTCCCTACGTCGCCCCCCTACGCCGCATCCCGAAAGCGCGCGGGGCTGAACGGCGCGGGATCGTGGGCCGGGGTTTGGCCCAGCACGAGCTCCGCCACCATCTGCGCCACGAGCGGGCCGAGCGTGTAGCCCGCGTCCCCCGGGATGGCCATGATCACCCGGTCCGTCGAGGGCAAACGCCCGATCACCGACGCTCCGTCGACGGTCGTGTTCATGCCAGCCCAAGTGCGCAGCACCCGCAAACCGCCAATCGACGGCACAAGGCGCCCGGCCAACGCCACGTTCCCAAGCAGCGACTCAACCTCGACCTTCGGCGGCCTCCGGCGACCCAGATCGCGCGCCGGCCAGCCGCCGCCGATCACCACCTGTCCGCCGCCCAGCTGTTTCAGCGTGATCGACCGCTCCGCATGCTGGATCAGGTGCTGGATCTGCGGCGCGCCCGCCTCGGTGATGTTCATGTGCAGCGGCTCCGCGCGCGACGGGATCGACACGCCGAGGCCCTGCACAAGCGCGCCAGAGCCCCACGCCGCCGCAATCACGACGCGATCCGCCGCGTACTGCGCGCCCTTTCCCTGCGCGATGGCCCCGCCGCCGGACACCTCCAGCCCAACGATCTCATCCGTCAGGATCTCGACCCCAAGCCGCTCCGCATGCGCGCGCAACCGCAGGTTCGCCGCGAGCGGATTGAGCTTGCCTTCGTCGTGGCACAGCTCTGCGCCCACGATCTGCGGCCCCAGCCATGGCGCGATCCTGTCCAAAGCGGCCCGATCCAGCAGCTCCGCGCTGATCCCTTTGGCCCGCTCCCGCTCCGCCTTGGTCTCCAGAAAGCGCATCTGTTCGTCGCTTTCGGCAAGCATCAGCCCGCCCTTGCGCACGAGCTCAAAGGGCCCATGCGCCTGATCGAGGACATGCCAGCGCGCCGTTGCGGCCTTGTAATACGGCAGGGAGGCCTCGATGTTGGGCACCTGCTCCGGATAGAGCCGCATGAAGCGGCTCTGCATCTGCACATGCAGGCTGCCCGCGTTGGCCGTACTTCCGGCGTTCTGACCGGCATCGACAATCCTGACCGAGGCGCCCGCTTCGGTCAGCTGGATGGCGGTCACCAGCCCGACGATCCCTCCGCCGATGACAAGCAGATCACTCTGCGGCATCCAGAGCGTCCTGTGCCGCGAGGATCGCGGCGATGCTGATGGGCTTGATGGGCACGCGCGGCGCGAAGAAGCTCAGGTCGTCGATGGGCTGCCCGGTGGCCTCAGCGACCAGCCGCGTCGCGGCCGGTCCGCAATAGCGCCCTTGACACCGCCCCATGCCGACCCGCGTGGCGCGCTTCAAGGTCCCGGCATGGCCGGGCGCCGTCTCGATCCCGTCGAGGATCTGCCCAAGCGTGATCTCTTCACAGCGGCAGACAATCGTGTCGGACGGCGTGTCGCCAAGCATCCGAGGCGCGCTCACGTTCAGCCGCCAGAGCCACTTCTGAAACCGGCGGTGGCGGGCCAGCGCACGCCGCTCCGCAAAGAGGTCGTAGCCATCGCCAAACCCCAACTGCGCGGCCGCGGTGGCGCCCGCGATGCGCCCCTCGGCGCGCGCCGCCGGCGCCCCGCCCAGCCCCGCGCAATCGCCCACGGCAAACACACCCGAAACGCTCGTCTCGCAGGTTTCGGAGCGCTGGCAGCGAAGATGACCGAACGCGGGATCGTAGGACATGCGCGCACCAAGAAGGCGCAGGATCTCGTTCTGCGGCTCAAAGCCATCGTTCATGCAGAGCGCGTCCACCTCGACCTCAGTCACCCGGCCGC
>JBCCYI010000141.1:0-12192 GCA_039189975.1 Pseudomonadota bacterium | reverse complement strand
TTGCATGCGGCCGCGACAAGCCCTGTCCTGCCCCAAGCCCTAGGAGCCTCGTGGACCGCGCCCCAAGGGCGGACTGTGCAGTGCTTGGAGCACGCGGCGCGGGCTTTGCCACGCTCTCGACTGCATCGGCGTGCCTTTCGCGCCCGGCCTCCCTTCGAGGAGAAACGGACGACGAGCGGCGCCTTCCCGGATCAGGCCAACGCCGCGCAATGCGGCAATACATAGGGCTGCGTCCCCTCCGGTGCCACGCCTACGCGCAGGCGGCAGCCGTAGACGTCGGAGAGCGTTGTATCCGTCATCACCTCGGCGGGCGCGCCATCCGCATGCATCCGGCCCTCCCGCAAGAGCGCGATACGATCAGCATAGAGCGCCGTCAGGTTGAGGTCATGCATGACGGCGACGACACCGCCGCCGGCGCGCGCGTAGTCCGCCAGGAGCGCCATCACTTCGAGTTGGTGGGCGATGTCGAGGCTGGAAACGGGCTCGTCCAGCAAGAGCCATCGCGGGCCGTCCGGGGTCACTGGCCGCCAGACCTGAACCATCGCGCGCGCCAGATGGGCGCGCTGTTGCTCACCGCCGGACAGCTCCTGAAAGAACCGTCCCTCGTAGCCGGCCAACCCGACGCGGGCCAACGCCTGTGACGGCAATTGCGCGTCCTCGCCATGCGCGCTGGACATCAATCCCATGCGCACCACCTCAATCACCGTAAAGGGAAAGGCCAGAACGGTGGATTGCGGCAGGACCGCACGCTGGGAGGCCAGCTCCCATCCCTTGGCGGTCCGAATGTTGCGCCCGCCGATCACCACATCACCAGTGTAGGTCACCTCGCCGGTGAGGGCACGCATCAGCGTTGTCTTTCCAGAGCCGTTGGGGCCCACGATCGCGGTCACCGCTCCGGGTGCTGCGTGAAAGTCGATGCCGTGGAGCACGTTCTTGCCCGAGAGTTTGACGCGGATATCGGTCGCCGTGATCACAGGTCGACCATTCCGCGGCGGCGCAGGAGGATCCACAGGAAGACCGGCGCCCCGAGTACCGCGGTGACGATCCCGATCGGCAGCTCCGCGGGGGCGATCACCACGCGAGAGATCATGTCGGCCAGCAGCAGGAGCGACGCTCCGAGAAGGGCGGCGTTGGGCAGGAGTGTCGTGTGGTCGGGGCCGATGGCCAGCCGCAGCAGATGCGGCACGACAATACCGACGAAGCCGATCCCGCCCGAAACGGCGACGGCCGCGCCAGTTGCTGCGGCGACTGTCATGATGGCGGCGTTCTTGAGGGTTTGCACGTCGATCCCGAGGTGATGCGCCGTCGCTTCCCCAAGGGCGAGCCCGTTCAGCCCGCGCCCCAGAAAGAGCGATCCGGCAAGCGCCAACGCGATCATCGGTCCCGCGACGAACACCTTGGTCCAGGTCGCTCCGGCGAGCGAGCCGAGGCCCCAGAACGTCAGATCGCGCAATTGCCGGTCATCGGCCATGTAGACCAGCACCCCGGACACTGCGCCCGCCAGCGCTCCGAGTGCGATCCCTGCGAGCAGCATCGTGGCGACGGACGTGCGACCCCGCCGCGTCGACACCCGGTACAGGATCAGGGTCGATCCCCAGCCCCCCAGAAAGGCGGCCACCGGGATGGTCCAGTTGCCGATCCGGTCGATCAGTACCGGCGGCAGGAGCCCCCCCAGCACGATCGCGGTGATCGCACCAAGGCCCGCACCCGCGCTGACGCCCACGAGGCCGGGGTCCGCCAGCGGGTTGCGGAAGAGGCCTTGCATCACAGCTCCGGACACCGCCAGGGAGGCGCCAACGAGGATCCCCATCACGAGACGCGGCGCGCGGATGTCCCACAGCACGACCTGCTCCATCTGGGACAGAGGCTCTGCGCTGACGAGTTTGCCCAACGCCGCCCAGAGCGACGCTCCGGAGGCGCCCACCGCAAGGCTCGCCGTAGAGACGACAAGCAGGAAGAGCGCCAGCCACAGCGTTGCGCGGCGGGCCCGGGGTCTGCGGTCTGCGACAACGCCAACCGCAACGTCAGCCGCCATTGAGAGCCTCCGAAAGGGCCGTCACCGCCTGAGCTGTGCGCGGGCCGAAGCCGAGCATCCGGAGCCCGTCCATCTGCACCAGCGCGCGGTCCTCTGCGGCGGGCGTCGAAACGAGGGCAGGCATGGCAAAGAGCTCGTCGGCCGATGCGCCATGATCGCCCCCACGGTCCATCATCAGGATGACATCGGGCGCGGCAGCCGTAACGGCCTCATCCGTCATCTGCTTGTAGCCCTCAAACTCCGTGACCGCGTTGACGCCACCGGATAGCGAGATAATGGCATCCGCCGCCGTCCCGCTTCCCGATGCCATTACGCGGCCCGACTGGGTCGACAGGATGAAGAGCACGCGCTTGCGCTCCGTCGCTGGCAGGTCCGCGTCTGCCGCCGCAGCGCGCATCTGTGCGCCGACCTCATCAGCGAGGGCCTGCGCTTTTTCCGGCACGCCGAGCGCCGCGCCCACAGCGAGAATCTTGGCCTCCACCCCTTCGGTCGAGAAGGCATCCGGCACGGTGATGAAGGGAATTGCGGCCGCCTCCAGCAGCTCAACCGTCTCGGGCGGGCCCGCACCGTCTTCGGCGACAATCAGATCGGGCGCGACAGACAGGACCCCCTCTGGCGACAGGGCGCGCATATATCCGACGTCCGGCAGGTCCTCGGCGGAGGGCGGGTGCGTCGATGTCGTGTCGCGCGCAATCAGGCGGTCCTCTTCGCCGAGGGCATAGACGATCTCCGTGATCGAGCCGCCAATCGAGAGAACGCGCTCGGCCGAGGCGTCTTCAGCGATAGCCGCGTGGCCGAGGCTGAGTGCGAAGAGAATCCCAGCGGCACATCGGGTTGCCGAACGAACGGGCTTGGATCGGGTGGTCAAGACGCGTTCTCCTTATGAATTGAGCGCACAGCGGGGCGCGTATGGTTCGGATTGCTGACACTTCGGGGACACGCGGGCCTGGGGCGATGCCCTGGGGTAGAGTTGCGCAGGAGGTCTGTGCGAAACGCAGGCCCGCGCGGCGCGTAGTCCGTCGTGCGGTTGGGACAGGGGCGTCGCTGGGGCCGCGCGCGGCGCGCCCTAGGTGACCGGCACATCGGCCAATCCCTCCAGCTCACCGACGATCCTGTTCCACGTCGGCCGACTGTCGCGGCCCTGCTTGCTGACGCCAAAGCACTGCAGGATGAGCTGTCCATCGACATCGAAAGCTTCCACCGAAATCGCCGGGCCGCGTTGCGTGGGTTTTTCGACAGCCCAGACCTCCGCAATATGATCGGCGCGCAGGTGCAGGTTGAACCCCGGGTCCATGATGTTCTGCCAGGGCCCCATCGGCCTGAGCGTGCCGACAGGGCCGGTGTGGATCTGGATGCAGCCGCGGTTGCCGACAAACAGCATGAATTCGATTTCCGCGTCGCGCACCGCGTGAAGCATTGCGTCGACCGCCGTTGGGGGCAGCGGTCGCACGAAGGGCGCCCCGGCGATACGGTAGGCGCCCAGCCGGTTCATCTTGAGCTTTGAGACGAGGCGCAGGAACTGGTGCGTGTCCGTGAGGCGCGACCATTCCTGCCGCAAGGTTTCGACCTTGTCGAGCCGGCCCTTTGGGGCCTCCGGATCCTCGCGGGCCGCCACGTCCTGCTGGTCGGATTGATCAGGATGCGCCAGCACGGCCTTCGCAGTATCCCAGGCGGCGATATCCGAGGTGTCGCGCAGGTGGATCTTATGGATGGCATCGCCCGCGGCATCGAACACCTGGACCGACCGGCGCACACCGCCCTCTGTCTCATGCTCGACCATGAAGGCGTTCTTCCAGTGGTTTGGAAAAAGGCGAAGGTCGATGTCTTCGGTGAGGACCGAGGCGGCGTGCTGTCCGGGATGATATCCGTCGTAACGACCGATTTTCTCGTGCACAGCCGAGGGGTTGCGCGTCAGCGCCATGACTTCGCCAAGGGTGATCGCGACGGGGATCAACTGGTCGGGATCGGCGTGCACCCGAAGCGCCCGGCGCCCGTCCGTTGCGCCCACGTGCGCGGCGACAAGCTGCGCTTCGGAGATCCCCAGCGCATCGGCGACGTCGCGGTCGCGCTGCTTGGGCGCGTCTGCCCGGCGGGCGCGGATTTCGGCTGGTGCGATTGCTGTACCTTGCACGGAACTCTCCGGGTTGCGGGTGTCCATGGGGGACGCCCTTTGGGATCGGGGGGCGGAGTGGGTGAGACGGTACCTAGCTAGGGGCAGGGCCACCGCGTATGCCTGACAAAACTAGTCTGATTTGAATCGGTGATCAAGGCCAGCCCTCGGCACACGTGTGGTTCCGCCTAAAGGTTGGGCCGATTGCAGTTGGGGCTCTTCTGGCGTCCACGTCAGTAAGGAAATGCGGTGGAGCGATACGCTGACCGCGCTTCTTACACGTCCGGTGTTCGCTGCGCCTGCCAATGGTGCCCGGTGTGGGCTCCGTGGGGTCAAGATTTGGCACTAGGCGAGCAGCGCCAAGCATGGTCTTCGCGGATCAAACGGCTCTTGGGGCGACTGCAGACGACCGTTCGACCCATGCCTCGCCCCCCGGCAAGAAGCAAAGAACCCCCGTGGTCCTCAATGCGACGGGTCCAGTGTGCGCGGCGCGGCCGTTTCCCCGCCATGCCGGCCGTACCGGGCTGCTCCTCGCGAGTGGAGAGCCCAGCGCTTGGCGTCTGTGACGACGCTGGGGCCAAGCAACCGCCAGCTTAATGCGAAGACGGCACAGCCATCCGGCCTATGCGCGGCGGAAGAGAGGCGGCGCCGAGGTTCAATGCATCGACACTCGGGCATCGCAGGCCGTGCCCCCTCTCCATGGGCTGAAAGACCTTGCGCCCGCGCTCCAGCGTCACCCACGGAACGCCTTGTTTGAACGCTCTGTCCGCGATGGCCTTGGGCACCGCCGCAAGCGGCCGAAGAAACCGGCGCTGCGCCGCCCCCGGAGCATATGGCACAGGGGCGCACTTGGTGCCTGTCGATGCTGGAGCGCGTAGGCGCAGGAACGAGGCCCGTGGCGTTGTGAAAAGGCTCTTGCCAAGCGGCCTTCTCGCTGTATCGCACGGGAAGTCTGGGCTAATGGGCGCCGCCGATGACAAACCTGTCACCATGCGCTTGCGCTATTGGCAGCCCGGTGTGACAGTCTGACGTCAGGGCGCTTCAACCACGAGTTCGACGCGTCTGTTCAGCGAGCGTCCTGCCTCGGTCGCGTTGCTGGCGACTGGGCGCTCCAGGCCAAAGCCGCGGGCCACCAGACTTTCCGGGGGAACGCCGTTTTGCACAAGCCAGGCCACGACGGCCTCGGCGCGGCTTGCAGAGAGCGACAGGTTGTAGCTCGCTTGCCCGACGTTGTCGGTATGGCCCTCAATGACCCAGGTCTGGGCGCCGCCTGCCACCATCAGGTTGCGGGCGGCCTCAAGCGCAGCGTCACTGCTTGGCCGAAGGGTCGCGCTGTCGAATTCAAAGGTGACGGCTTCGAGCGCGGCCCGGCCTGTCCGGCTGAGCGTCTTTGCCAAGTCCGAGCAGGCATTCGCGGCTGAGGGGTCAAGCAGAATTTCGACCTGCGCAACGTCGCCTGTCCGCACTTTGGAGGCAACAGAGCCGGGCCGATAGCCCTCGCGGATCGCTTCAACCACCGCCAGGCCCGCATAGACCGGATCAAGCCGAAAGCGCCCGTCCGGTCCGGTGGTCGCTGTGGTGAGCGCCAGGCTGACACTGGCCTGCGAAATGGGGGCGCGGGTCTGGGCGTCAAGAACGATCCCCTCAATGGTGGCGGGCCGCAGCGGCGGGTTCGGGTTGACGAGCAGGCGCACGAAGTCGACCGCGAAGGCGTCGTTTGCCCCGCTGGTTTCGTCGATTTCGAGCTCCAGCTGTGCCTGCGCCCCTTCAAGGGTTTCGGGCGGCAGAACGACACTGACCAGCTCGCCAATCGGCCCGGTTTGTTCGAGTGTGGTCAGCATGCGGGACGCAACCGGCGCCAAGGTGCCGTTCACGGTGAGGGTGAAGTTACCTTCCTCGCCGGTGCCAAAAGCGCGGGGCGCCTGAAAATCGTCGACAAACAGCTGTAGCACGGCCGCGTCGATCTGCTCGGGCAGGCCTTCCAGCGGAATCACAATCGTTTCGCGCGGCAGGGCCTCCGCTGCTCTGTGGTACCCGTCGCCAATGCCGGGGTTGTTCAGGCGCGTGCCGACCATGATGCGGTCCATACCGGCTGCATCTTCCGCAAGGGCCGCCCAGGGGTAGGGATGCGCCGGTGTGTTGTACCCTTCGAAGAGTTTGAAGCCACTCGGCCAGCCGAAGCCGAGGTTGTCGACGTCCCCGACCCGAAGGACCAGATCCGCCTCAGGGCCTGCCACGATGGCTTCGTATTGGGCCGTGGGATCCTCGACTTCGGGCGTGAAGTCGGGAAAGCGACGTTCTGCCGGACCGAGACCCGACACAAGGCCTCCCACGTAGCTGGGCTGCGCCACGACATCCTTGAGCCAGCACATGCCAGGACTTTCCAGAGGCGTGCTGCGATCGTCCGGCACAAAAGTGAAGGACAGGCATCCGTCAGTCTCCGTGCACTGCACGGCGCACAGCTCCGCCGATGCCGCGCGAGCCGATGCAAGGTCGCTGCCTCGTCGGTCGGTATCGAGCTCCAGTGTTGTGGCAGTGCCGGTGTTGGCGGTGCAGGTGAGCGCGGCGATCAGAGCGCCCAGCACAAAGCGTCGCGATGTGGCGCGCACTGAAGACCCTGGCAGGGCGCTTTTACCCGCGCGGTCGGGGCGCTGCCCTTTTGCTCGCATCGATATCTCCTCTCACCACGGTCGGCCTTCGGAGCCGTTAGAGCCCTCGCGACCGGCCTTTTTTTGCGCGTTGCGGTGGACCGCATCTTGCGTTGCCGTGCCGCTCTCGTCGCGGCGCAGCCGCATGCGCTCACCGTGCTCTTCGCCGCAATCTGCAACCATCGGCGGGTGAGAACAACACGCAAAGCGGGACAGCACATCACCAGTATTCGGGTGCATACGGACGCGGCCTGCGGGCGCGCGGCGGATGGTCATCAGACAAACGGCCGGGCCTCAAAACGCGGTGCGCGGTTCCGTGCGCGGTTCGGGGCGCGGTGACGTGAGGCATCTCGTTTGCCTTCTGGCCGTCTAGCGCGGAGCGGAGTCTCCCTCGCTGCGCCCGCCCATCACGGAGGAGAGTTTCGCCATCATGTGAGCGCTCAGGAGGGCTTGGGTGGCGGCTGCGTCGCGCGCGTGGAGCGCCTTCGAAATCTCTTCATGCTCCGAAACGGCCTGCTGCCAGCGTGCACTGGCCAGATTGGCCTGGTAGCGCGCACGGTGCACCTGGCCTGCCACGGCAGCATGCGTCCGTTGCAGGATCGGGTTTCGGCTCGCTGCAAGAATGGCGTCGTGGATCGCCTGGTTGATTTCAAAGTACCGAGGCCGTTCACCGCCACTAAAGGCATCCCGGAGCTCGTCCGTCAGCCGTGCGATTGTGGCGAGTTCGTCCTCCGTCGCGCGTGCGGCGGCCTGGGCTCCGGCCAAGCCTTCGAGGGCGGCGAGCACCGGGAATGCATCGGCGAGATCTGCCGCAGAGGTCTGGCTGATCACCGCGCCTCTGTTTGGGATCAGGTCGATGAGGCCCTCCGACGACAGCATCTTCATGGCTTCGCGCAGCGGCGTGCGCGAGACGCCAAACCGTTCGGTCAGCTCCTTTTCCCGGATCTTCTCGCCGCCCGCGAGCTCCCCTTCCAGGATCAGGCCCCGCAGGGCGTTCGCAACTTCGACCGCCAGCGCCGGACGCGAGATCATCGTTCTTCGGGTGTCGGAACCGTCCTCCATGGGGGCCTCCTCAGCTGTGCGCCGCCAGCGCGCGGTCGAGAACTTGTGCCAGGTGCAGGGCGCTCCGACCTGTGCCATCGGCGATCTGATGTCGGCAGGATGTGCCGTTTGCGACAATCATGGCATCTTTCTCTGCGCGGCGCACCGCCGGAAGCAACGACAGCTCGCCCATCGCCATCGAGATGTCGATCGTTTCGGCATCGTACCCGAATGCTCCGGCCATACCGCAACACGACGACTCGATCGTGTCTGCGTCGAGCCCCGGCACGCAAGACAGGGCCGTTGCCATGTCGCCCATCACGCCGGCCGCTTTTTGGTGACAATGGCCGTGGACATAGGCCTTCGCCGCGATCTGTGCGAGGTCGAGCTGAAGGCGCCCCGCTTCGTGTTCGCGCGCGATGAACTCCTCGAAGAGCAGAGCGCTCTGCGCCAATGCCTCAGCCTCGGCGCCGGGCAGTAGCGCCTTGAATTCGTCGCGCAGCGTCAGGAGACAAGAGGGTTCCAGGCCCACGATCGGGCGTCCTGCCCGCACATGGGGCAAAAGCGCCATGAGCGTGCGCCGTGCTTCCGCGCGCGCCTTGTCGATCATCCCCGCGGCGAGATAGGTGCGGCCGCAGCAGAGCGGGCGGCCCCTGTGCGGGCTCGCGGCATGGACGGTGTAACCCGCCGCCTGAAGAACACGCAGCGCCGCGCGGGGGATCTCGGGCTCCATCCAACGGTTGAACGTATCGGCAAAGAGCACGACCTCCCGGCCTGCCTCGCCAGGGCCCGCACCCGGTATCTCCCGTTCACGGAAGAAGTCTCCGCGAAATGCCGGCAGGGTGCGGCGCGCGGAGATCCCTGTTAGCTTTTCCGAGAGCCGGGCAAGGGCGGGGACCTTGTCGCGCAGTGCGAAAACCGGGCGGAGCGCAACAGCAAGTCGGGCATAGCGGGGCATCTCCGCCACGAGCCGATCCTTGACAGAGTACCCGAGCTTCTGGCCCCGCTGATAGAGCACCTCTGTCTTCATACGCGCCATGTCGACGCCCGTCGGGCACTCGCGCTGGCACGCTTTGCAGCCGACACAGAGCTTCATCGTTTCCGCCATTTCGTCGCGGAAGAGGGCCTCCTTTCCGAGCTTGCCGGAGAGCGCGAGGCGCAAGGTATTGGCCCGGCCGCGCGTCACATCCCGCTCGTTGCGGGTGACCCGATAGCTGGGACACATCACGCCGCCCTTCAGCTTGCGGCAGGCGCCGTTGTTGTTGCACATCTCGATGGCGCCCTGAAAGCCGCCCGACGCCCCGGGCCAGGCGGACCAGTCCAGGCCGGACGTGCGGTCTTCGAACGTATAGTCGGCCGGAAAGCGCAGCAGGTTCCTGTCGTCCATCTTCGGCGGGTCGACGATTTTGCCGGGATTCAAATGCCCCTCGGAATCAAAGGTCTGCTTAACCTCTCCGAAGGCTTGCACGAGACGCGGGCCATACATCTTCTCGTGGAACTCGGAGCGCACGATGCCGTCGCCATGCTCGCCGGAATGCGAGCCCTTGTACTCGCGGACCATGTCGAACGCCTCCTCGGCGATGGCGCGCATCGCCTTGACGTCCTTTTCCAGCCGCAGGTTGAGCACGGGCCGGACATGCAAGCAGCCTTCGGACGCATGGGCGTACCACGTCCCTTCGGTGTCGTGTTTGTGGAAGACCTCCGTCAGCCGATCTGTGTAGTCTGCCAGATGTTCGAGGGGGACGGCGGCGTCCTCGACGAAAGACACAGGCTTTCGCGCGTCCTTCATCGACATCATGATGTTGAGCCCGGATTTGCGCAACTCGCCGATGTCGCCCTGCAGTCGGCTGTCCCAGACTTCGACGACGCCCCCTTCCTGCGCGCCGCCCTTGCCAAAGCCGTAGCCGAGGTCGGCCATCGTGTCGTGCAGGTTGCGGATGCTTTCGGTGTTCTCGCCCGGACTGTCGGCAAACTCGACAAAGAGCAATGCGGCCGGATCGCCGGTCACGAAGCTTTCGATCGTGGGCACAAACACGGCGATATCGCGTGCCAGATCGAGCATGGTCTTGTCCATCAGCTCAACCTGCGTGGGCCCCAGCTTCACCAGATGTTGCGCGGCCTCCATCGCGCCACGAAACGTGGCGAAATGGCAGACACCGAAGACCTTGTCCGCCGGGGGCAGGGGGGAGAGCTTGATCTCGATGGCGGAGGAGACGGCGAGCGTCCCTTCGGAGCCGACAAGCAGGTGCGCCAGGTTGATCGGGCGTTCAGACGGCATCAGCGCGTCGAGGTTGTAGCCCCCCACGCGACGCTGCACTTTGGAGTACCGACGTGCCACTTCCTCGGCTTCGCGCGCCCCGAGCGCGGTGAGTCGCTGCAGCATGTGCTCGGGCAGCCGATTGTCGGCGCCGGGGCCGAAGTCGAACGCGCTGCCATCCGCGAGAACACCCCGAATTGAGATCACGTTGTCCCGCGTGGTGCCGTAGCGCAAGGAGCGCGCCCCGCAGGAATTGTTGCCGGTCATGCCGCCGATCGTGGCGCGCGAAGCCGTTGAGACATCGACCGGAAACCACAGGCCGTGCGGCTTCAGTTGGCGGTTGAGCTCGTCCAGGACGATCCCGGGCTGAACCACCGCCCGGCGACCTCCGACATCGAGCTCTAGGATTCCGTTAAGGTATTTGGAACAATCAATAATTAATCCGCTGTTGATCGTCTGTCCGCATTGCGACGTGCCCCCCCCGCGCATCGTGACAGGCAGGCCATCGCTGCGGGCGAAGTCCAGCGCACGGGCGATGTCCGCCTCTGTTTTCGGCAGTGCAACGGCAGCCGGGACGATCTGATAATGGGAGGCGTCCGTGGCGTAGCGGCCGCGCGAGAAGACGTCGGTCAGAAGCTCCCCTTCGAAGTCCAACCTGCTGTCTCGCTGCGTCGCGTCGCGGGGCATCCGCATCCTCCCATTTGGCTGGCCCTTACGTTTGGACCTTGACATGAATTCTGAATTCATAATTCTTTTTGTCAACGCGAAGCCGCATTTTGCTGGCGTTCGCGAGGTCGCCCGGCGAACCGGGCGCGATAAGGGAGGATATGCCGATGCCTGCAGGGCGCCACTTTCTGCAGATCCCGGGGCCGTCCAACGTGCCCGACCGGATCTTGCGCGCGATGGATTACCCGACGATGGATCATCGCGGGCCGCGCTTCGCCGAGGTCGGCCAGGCCGCGCTCGACGGAATGAAGTGGATCTTCGGGACCGAGCGCCACGTCGTGATCTACCCCTCGTCCGGAACCGGCGCGTGGGAGGCGGCCCTCGTCAACACGCTGTCGCCCGGCGACACGGTCCTGATGTACGAGACCGGCCATTTCGCGACGCTCTGGAGCAAGCTTGCCACACGCCTTGGCCTCACCCCGGTGTTCATCGAGGGCGACTGGCGGGGCGGAGCTGACCCGGAGGCGATCGAGGCGCGGTTGCGCGACGACACCGAGGGCGAGATCAAGGCGGTCTGCGTGGTCCACAACGAGACCTCCACCGGCGCGGTGACGGATGTCGCCGCGGTCCGCCGCGCGCTCGACGCTGCGGGCCACGGGGCGCTCCTGATGGCCGACACGATCTCTGGGCTGGCCTCGATCGACTTTCAGCACGACGCCTGGGGCGTCGACGTCACGGTCTCAGGGTCGCAGAAGGGGCTGATGCTGCCACCGGGCCTGTCGTTCAACGCGATCAGTGAAAAGGCGCTGGCGGCGTCGAAGACCGCTGGGCTGACGAAGTCCTACTGGGCGTGGGACGAGATGCTTGGGCCCAACGCCACGGGGTACTTCCCCTACACGCCCGCCACCAACCTGCTCTACGGCCTGAACGAGGCGCTAGCGATGCTGCGCGAGGAAGGGCTCGACGCCGTCTTCGCCCGTCACCAGCGGCACGCGGCCGCGACGCGCGCGGCGGTCGAGGCTTGGGGGCTCGACATCCTGTGTCAGGACCCCGCCGCCTACTCGGGCGTGCTGACCGCTGTGCTGATGCCCGAGGGGCATTCGGCGGATCGGTTCCGGCGCATCACGCTGGAGGGCTATGACCTCTCGCTCGGCAACGGGCTGTCGAAGGTCGCGGATCGGGTGTTCCGGATCGGCCACCTGGGCGACTTCAACGACCTGATGCTCTGCGGCACGCTTGCCGGGGTCGAGATGGGCCTGCGCGACGCTGGCGTGCCCTGCACCACGGGCGGGGTACAGGCGGCCATGGCCGTGCTCGGTCAGCAGCCGTCCGCGTCGCAGGCGGCCGCCGAGTAGCGATAACTGGCTGGGAAGGCTGGAATATTCTGAATATCGGAGTGCGGTGTCTGGTCGCATCCCGGAAGGCGCACTACCAT
>JBCCYI010000140.1:0-12255 GCA_039189975.1 Pseudomonadota bacterium | reverse complement strand
TCGACGACGCAGATGTGTGTCTCTTCGAGCGAAACATCGAGGCCTACAAAAAACTCCATTCTTTGAACTCCTTGATCGATTGCGACGCCCGACATGGTCAAGACGTCTGCGACTGGCGCAAAGCCCGATCAGCGCATCTCTACCAGCAGTCCGAGATCTTCGCGCGCGCTGGCATCGCGCTGCATCAGGGCCTTTCGGCCGATTGGATCGGCAACGCGTCGGTCCACCGCATTCCCGTCGTTGACCGACCGGCAGAGGCGCTGACGTCTCCAACCCGGCGCTCCCTGGACGATACGACAGTCCTCTGCCCGACCAAGGCCGTGAAGAAAGCAAGTTCAGCTTCTCTTGGCCCCTTGCACGCGACGACTAAAGGTAGGGCGGTGCCGATCCGCCCGGCGCGATGTTAATGACGCCACCGGACGCGGTGAAGAGGTCTTGACCGGTTTCAACGGCATCCTGCGGACTGAGGAGGGTGAGCAAACGGTCCGTAGGAGCAGTTGCCGGAAAGAGGGCGACAGAGACTACAACCGCCCCGCGAAACCCAATCGCATAGGTGGCAATCCCATTCCCATGGCTCCTGGCTCCTCCCGTACGCGCCGAATTTTGCGCGAAGTCTTGGACCGCGAAAGTTCCCCGATCGCCGCGGAGGGCCTACGCCGAAGTGTAGCGTTCTACGCCCTCCAGGTGGAGCTCCGCCGCCCCCCCGGACAATGCTGCTCCGCGCGCCAGGCGCGCGCAGCGCCCGTCGTTGCGGCCTTTGGCAACCGGCTCAATGCACAGCACGCACGCGTCTCCAAGAAATCTCACCTTGGTGAGAAACGCGCCTCCATCTCCAGCCGCCGGGAGGGTATCCGGGTCCTCCTCTCGGACGGCCGTGTCGAGGATGACTCCAACGCCCTCGAGACACTGATCCGTCCCATCGCGCTCAACCGCAAAGATACCCTCTTTGCAGGGCGGGATGAGGGCGGAACATCCTGGGACCGCAGCGTCCCTCATGGAGACCGCTGGGACCAACAACGCCGCCCCCTTCGCCTCCCTCAGGTCCACCCCTGAGCGAACCGCCCAAGCTCAAGTTGCGAACCGGCTCGACGATCTCCTCCTGCGGGACTTCGAAACGCCTCTCGCCCTTGCCCAGCGGACCACCATGCACCGCTTACAGCTCACGCTGTCTCGGCAGCCGCACTCTTGCGCGCCGGTGGCGCCTCGGACATTTCGTTCGGAGAAGTCTCCAAGCCTTTGGGCCTTTGGGACCTGGGGTCGTACATTGGTTTCAGGCTCGCCTCGGCCGCATGCCGGCGCCCAGCGATCTCAACTTCGTAGGTCGCGTCGAGCATCTCTCCTGCGGGCTCTCCCGGGCGGGTGCAGGGCACGTAGCCCAAACCGATTGCGCCGCCGAGCGCATGGCCGTAGCCGCCCGAGGTGAGGTAGCCGACGATCTCGCCATCGCGCAAGAGCGACTCGTTATGGTGCAGATGTGCTGAGGGATCCGCCAGCCGGATCTGGATCAGCCGCCGCTCTAGCCCGGCTTCCTTCTTGCGCAGAACGGCGTCGCGACCGAGGAACGCCCCCTTGCCCGGCGCATCGGGTTTGACCGCAAAGCCGAGCCCCGCTTCCAGCACATGATCCTCGTCCGTGATGTCGTGCCCGAAATGGCGGAACCCCTTCTCCAGCCGGCACGAGTCCATCGCGTGGAGGCCGCAGAGCTTTAGACCATGCGCTTCGCCCGCCTCGAGCAGCGCTTCGAACACATGCGCGGCCTGATCGGTGGACACGTAGAGCTCCCACCCCAGCTCGCCGACATAGGTGACGCGATGCGCCCGCGCGAGCCCCATCCCGATCTCGATTTCACGCGCAACCCCAAAGGGATGTGCTGCATTACTGAAGTCGTTGGGAGAGCACTCGGCCAGCACGTCGCGCGCCTTGGGCCCCATCAGCGGCAGCACCGCCTCGCCCGAGGTCACATCCGTGATGACGACAAACCGCTCGCCCACATGGCGCCTCAGCCAGGCCAGATCCCGCTGCACCGTCGCCCCAGGCACAACGAGGAGATAGGCCGTCTCCGACAGGCGCGTCACGGTCAGATCACACTCGATCCCACCGCGCGCGTTCAGCATCTGGGTGTAGACGATCCGCCCGGCCGCGACGTCCATCTGCGCCCCGCACAGGTGCTGGAGGAACGCACAGGCATCGCGTCCCTCGACGCGGATCTTGCCGAAGGACGACATGTCGAGCAGGCCGACGCCCTCACGCATCGCCATGTGCTCCGCCCGCTGGTTGGCAAACCAGTTCTGCCCGCCCCAATCGTAGCGATACTCCCGCGCCTGCCCTGCCTCGGCGAACCAATTCGCCCGCTCCCAGCCCGCCATCTCGCCAAAGACCGCACCGCGCGCCTTGAGCGCCTCGTGCAGCGGCGAGCGACGCACCCCCCGCGCCGTCTCCGGCTGGCGGAAGGGGTAATGGTCGGCGTAGAGCAGGCCGAGCGTCTCGCTGACGCGCGCGCGCAGGTAGCGCCGGTTGCGCTGGAACGGTTGCACGCGGCGGATGTCGGAGCCCCACAGGTCGAACGGCGGCTCACCGTCGTTCATCCACTGCGCCAGCGCCATGCCCGCCCCGCCCGACGACACGATCCCGATGGAATTGTACCCCGCCGCGACCCAGTAGCCCCCCAGCTCCGGCGCCTCGCCCAGATGGTACCGGTCGTCCGGCGTAAAGCTCTCCGGCCCGTTGAAGAACGTGTGGATCCCCGCCTCCGCCAGCATCGGCATCCGGTGGACCGCATCCTCCAGGATCGGCTCGAAATGGTCGAAATCCTCGGGCAGCTGGTCGAAGGAGAAATCCTCCGGGATCCCCTGCATCCCCCAGGGCTTGGCGCGCGGCTCGAACGCGCCAAGCAGGATCTTGCCCGCGTCCTCCTTGTAATACGCGCATTCGTCCGGCACACGTAGGACCGGCAATTGACCAAGCCCATCAATGCCTTCCGTGACGATGTAAAAGTGCTCACACGCGTGCAAGGGCAGGCTCACTCCCGACATCTCCGCCAGATCGCGCGCCCACATACCGGCGCAGTTCACAACGAGATCGGTCTCGATCGTGCCGGCCTCTCCAGCCATCTCCCAGTCGACGCCAGTCACCCGGCCGTTCGCCTGGCGCACGCCCGTCACCTTCGCCCCCTCGACGATCTGGGCCCCCCGGTCGCGCGCCCCGCGGGCCAGCGCGAGCGCCACATTCCCCGGATCCGCCTGCCCGTCCTTCGGCAGCCAGACCCCGGCCGTCACCCCGTCGATGTTGAGATGCGGATAGCGATCCGCGACCTCCCCAGGCGACAACTCCTCGACATCGACCCCAAAGACCCGCGCCAACCCCGCCTGCCGCAGGATCTCCTCCTTGCGGTGGTCGGTGAGCGCAACCGTGATCGAGCCCGTCTGACGAAAGCCTGTGGCCAGGCCCGTCTCCGCCTCGAGCTCCGCATAGAGATCGGCGGAGTATTTCGCCAGCCGGGTCATGTTCTGGCTCGGCCGAAGCTGACCGATCAGACCCGCCGCGTGCCACGTCGTGCCACAGGTGAGCTGCTTGCGCTCCAGCAGGACAACGTCCGTCCAGCCGAGCTTCGCAAGATGATAAGCAACAGAACATCCCGATACGCCGCCACCGATGATGACGACACGGGCCTTGTGCGGAAGAGAAGTCATGGCGCGAGGATCCAAACAGATGACAGGGAAGGTCGAGGCTCCCTCGCGCCTAGCCCCGAAGGCCCGAACCGGTCAAGCAAAGGAAGCCCTTACGCCCAAAAACGCCGCACGACGGGGCGCGCTGCAGGCAACGTCGCAGCCCCGCGAAGCGTCGCGCGTATCACCTCGGCTTGGCAGAGAGCCGCCCCTAAGCGTCGCGGCAGTGGCGGGCGACTTCGCGCGTACGCAACCCTGTCTCGACAAGCTGGCAGCGATCCCGCGCTTCATAGTAGTAACCGCGCGCATACCACATAACGGCTTCGTCCTGATCGCCATCCGACACCAGCCAAGCACCGCGCAGATACTTCACCGCATACCGAAGGTTCGTTTCCGCATCGAGCAGATCCGACGGTTGCCCCTGAAAGCCCATGCCGCGCGCGGTTTCCGGCAAGATCTGCATCATGCCCCAATAGGGCCCGTTGCGCGCCCAGGGCCGGTAGTCACTCTCCCGCTGGATCACCTGGTGCACGAGCGGACGGGGCACCCCGTAAAGATCGGCATAGGTGTTGATCAGCCCGCGCAACTCTTCGGTTTCCCCAGGATAGAGCGGCACGGCCCGATCAGGAGGCGCCTGCGTGCAATTGGCCAACACCATACATGCCGTCACGATCCATAGTCGCATCGATGCCCCCGACGCCGATGATGCCCAACACCCCTAGATCACCCGCTGCACGTCCAAGGCAAGCCATCTCACCTTCGGTAGGCAAGTCGCCGCCACTCCGCACGCCCGCCAGATCGCGCGGCTCCCCCTGCCATTTCACCGCACACCATCCCCGCACACAAGGTTTCGCTCTCCCAGGCACCCCACATCCCCAATGGGTCGCTCCAGATTTCCCGCCTCTTCCGCGCACGCCTGCTTCATTGTGCTCCCAAATATCCCGGGGGAGGCGCCAACGGGCGCCGGGGGCAGCGCCCCCACCTCCCTCCGCATCCACCTGCCCCAGCCCCAACCCGCGACAGCCCATCCCGTGACTGCGCCTCGCACTGCTCTTCGAAACGACTTTGTCGCGCCTTCGGGTTGCACCTCCGCACCCCGGCGACCTAGATCAGACGAAACGCCCCAAAGGAGCTCCCCATGCTGCATCGCCCATCGCGCCACCTGCCCCGTCCCCTGTTCGACGCCGTCGCGGATACCGGCGGGCGCGATCTGGGCGACCTGCCGGATTGGGACCTGAGCGACCTCTACGCCGCCGAGGACGCGCCCGAACTCACCGCCGACATGGCGTGGCTTGCCACCGCCTGCGCCGATTTCGCCGCCGATTACGAAAGCAAGCTCGCCACGCTCGACGCCGCCGCGCTGCTCGACTGCGTGCGCCGCTACGAGCGCATCGACGTCGTCGCCGGCCGCATCATGTCCTTCGCAGGCCTGCGCTACTACCAGAACACCACCGATGCGGACCGCGCCAAGTTCATGGGCGATTGTCAGCAGAAGGTGACGGACGACACGACGCCGCTCGTCTTTTTCTCCCTTGAGATCAACCGTATAGACGACGACACGCTCGCCGCGCATTTCGACGCAAATGCAGAGCTCGCCCGCTACAAGCCGATCTTCGACCGCCTGCGCGCGATGAAGCCCTACCAGCTCTCCGACGAGCTGGAGAAGTTTCTCCACGATCAATCCGTCGTGGGCTCTGCCGCCTGGAATCGCCTCTTCGACGAGACCATGGCCGCCCTCGAATTCAACGTGCAGGGCGAGAGCCTGAGCCTGGAGGCCGCGCTCAACTTCCTCACCGATCAGGACCGCGCCAAGCGCGAGGAGGCAGCCCGCGAAGCTGCCCGCGTCTTCTCCGCCAACGCCAAACTCTTCGCCCGCGTCCACAACACGCTCGCCAAGGAAAAGGAGATCGAGGACCGCTGGCGCGGCATGCCCAATCCGCAGATGGGCCGGCACCTTTCCAACGACGTCGAGCCCGAAGTGGTCGAGGCGCTCCGCAACGCCGTCGTCGCCGCCTATCCGCGCATTTCGCACCGCTACTATGAGCTCAAGCGCAAGTGGCTCGGCCTCGATACGCTCCAGGTTTGGGACCGCAACGCGCCCCTCCCCATGGAAGACGATCGCATCGTCAACTGGGACGAGGCCCGCGAGACGGTGATGTCCGCCTATGCCGAGTTCGACCCCCGCATGGCCGAGCTCGCCCAGCCCTTCTTCACCGACGGCTGGATCGACGCGGGCGTCAAGCCCGGCAAGGCGCCCGGCGCCTTCGCCCACCCCACCGTCGCCGACGTGCACCCCTATGTGATGCTCAACTACCTCGGCAAACCGCGCGACGTCATGACCCTCGCCCACGAGCTCGGCCACGGCGTCCACCAGCGCCTCGCCGCCGGTCAGGGCGAGCTCCTCTCCTCGACCCCGCTCACGCTCGCCGAAACGGCCTCCGTCTTTGGCGAGATGCTCACCTTCCGCCGCATGCTGAGCCAGGCCAAGGACGATGCCCAACGCAAGGTCATGCTGGCGGGCAAGGTCGAGGACATGATCAACACCGTCGTTCGCCAGATCGCCTTCTACGACTTCGAGTGCAAGCTCCACGACGCCCGGCGCGGCGGCGAGCTGACGGTCGACGACATCAACGCCCTCTGGATGTCGGTACAGGGCGAAAGCCTCGGCCCTGCGTTCACCTTCATGGAGGGCTACGAGGTCTTCTGGTCCTACATCCCGCACTTCGTCCACTCGCCCTTCTATGTCTACGCCTACGCCTTCGGCGACGGGCTCGTGAACGCGCTCTACGCGGTTTACGAAGAGGGCGACGCGGCCTTCCAGGAGAAGTACTTCGACATGCTGAAGGCGGGCGGCTCCAAGCACCACAAGGCGCTCCTCGCCCCCTTCGGCCTCGACGCCTCCGACCCCGCGTTCTGGGACAAGGGCCTCACGATGCTCTCCGGCTTCATCGACGAGCTCGAAGCCATGGAGGGCTAGTGCGCGTCGCGCTCTCGCCCTTCCGCAAAATGCAAAGCCAGGTCCTCCCAGACACCCTCAAACGCGGGGCCACCGCCAAAAGGGGCTGGCACCCAAAGCGCCCCCCGGCTACTCCCCCAGGGACTGGCCGGGGAGGATCCAATGACGACATCACTGCGCAACCGCATGCACACCGGCGACATCCTTGCCGGCACCTTCCTCAAGACCCCCGCCCATGAGCTGATCGAGGTGCTTGCCCTCTCCGGGCTCGATTTCCTCTGCCTCGACGCCGAGCACGCCCCCTTCGACCGCGCCCGCACCGATGCCTGCCTGGCCGTCGCCCGCGCGCTCGACATGCCGGTCCTGGTGCGCGTCCCCTGGGGCCGCCCCGAGCACATCCAGATGGCGCTCGACGCCGGCGCCACCGGCATCGTTGTCCCCCATGTCAGCAGCGCCGACGTCGCGGCCGAGATCGCCCGCACCGCCCGGTTCGGCGCCCATGGCCGCGGCTTTGCCGGCTCCACCCGCTGGGCCGGCTACGGCACCGCCCGCATGCCCGAACTCCTCGCCAAATCCGCCGAAGAGACCATCGTCGTCGCGATGATCGAGGAGCCCGAAGGCGTCGCCGCCGCCGCCGAGATCGCTGCCACCCCAGGCATCGACGCGCTGATGCTCGGCCCCGCCGACCTCTCCGTCGCCCTGGGCAAGACTGACCAGACGAGCCCCGAACTCGCCGACGCCTACCGCACCGTCGGCGCCGCCTGTGCGCTGCAGAACACCACCTTCGCCACCTGGGTCCCCAACGCCGACGCCGCCGCCGAACGCCACGCTTCCGGCGTCCGCATGTTCTTCACCGCCTCCGAACACAGCTGGATGCTCCAGGGCGCCCGCACCGCCGCCGCTGGCCTAAAATCTCTGGCCTGATCGTCTGCGCACAATCCACCGTCCTCATCCAAAGAAGAGACGCAACTTCTTCTTGCCAAAAGTACCGCGGGGGAGGCTCCGCAGGAGACGGGGGCAGCGCCCCCTACCCGGCCTCCGCCAGCCGCGCCACATAGCGGGCCAGCGTGTCGATCTCCAGATTGACGGCGTCTCCGACATGTACGGCGCCCCATGTCGTGACAGCCTTGGTGTGGGGGATGAAGTTGATCCCAAACTCGGCGCCATCCACATCGTTCACGGTGAGCGAGGTGCCATTCAGCGCCACCGACCCCTTCGGCGCGATGAAGCGCGCAAGACCGTGCGGCGCGCGCAGGGTGACGCGTGTCGAGTCCCCCTCGTCCGTCATCGCGACCACCTCCGCCAGCCCGTCCACATGGCCGGACACGATGTGGCCACCCAGTTCGTCTCCGACGCGCAGGGCGCGCTCCAGGTTGACGCTTCGACCGGCGCGCCACGTCCCCAGATTGGTCTTGGAGACCGTTTCGGCCGACACATCAACGTCGAACCACGAGCCTGCTTCGTCGCCGCCCCGGTCGACAACGGTCAGGCACACGCCATCGCACGCGATCGATGCGCCGAGCGCGATGCCCGTGGCAGGATATGCTGTCCCAATCCGGGCGCGCAGATCCCCGCGGTGCTCAATCGCACGCACAGCACCCATATCCGTCACAATCCCGGTAAACATCGTTTTCCCCGTCTTGCCTCTCGCGCTGTGTCGCCTCGACAAGGCACCACACCACATCAAACCGAAAGATAGCCGCGCTGTGTTCGCATAGAGCCGCTGCCCGTCGCCGCGGCGTCCATCACAGCACCCCACGCTCGACGCAGCAGAAGTAGTCCGGCACAGGCCGCACTGCAAGAGCTGCCGCGCCACAGCCCTGCCCCGCACGACCACCACCGGCCATGCCACTGCCACAATTCCGTGCTTTACATCATAACGGTTTCTTAATTCCGAAGACCCAACGTAGGCCCGTTGGACATGACTACGCGCAGCTTCCTCTTTCTCCAAGGCCCACACGGGCCTTTCTTTGATGCTCTGGGCGCTCAGCTGCGTGCAGCGGGCTGCACCACGTGGCGGGTTGGCTTCAATGCAGGGGATGCCGCGTTCTGGTCGCATCGCTCCAGCTATATCCCCTACGACGGAGCGGCCGATACTTGGGGCGACGCCTGCGGGCCTCTCTTCGACACGCACCAGATCACGGATCTCGTGCTCTACGGCGACGTGCGGCCCGTTCATGCCAAGGCCATTGTCGCGGCCCGCGCGCGGGGCGTGACGGTCCACGTCTTCGAGGAAGGATACTTGCGTCCCTGGTGGGTCACGTACGAACGGGGCGGCTCCAACGGAAACTCCCGCCTGATGGATTTGAGCGTCCCACAGATGCGCCGCGCCCTCGAACACTGCGACCTCGACCTGCCGGGTGCACCCGCGCATTGGGGCGACATGCGTCACCACATCTTCTATGGCGCGCTCTATCATTGGTTCGTGATGTTCCGAAATCAGCGGTACCGCGCATTTCGACCGCACCGGGACAGGACAGTCGTGCAGGAATTCGGCCTTTATCTCAGGCGATTGCTGCTGATGCCCGCCCACGCGGCGGATCGGGCGCTCGCCACGCTTCGGATCCGGCAAGGGGGCTTTCCCTATCATCTCTGCCTGCTTCAGCTCGCCCATGATTCCAGCTTCACCGCCCATGGACCCTTTCCGTCGATGCGCGCCTTCCTGGATGATGTGATCACCGGCTTCGCCCGCGGCGCACCCCGCCACCATCATCTTGTCTTCAAGGCCCACCCGTTGGAGGATGGCCGCACGCCACTAAAAGCGGACCTGCGCCGCATTGCCTGCGACGCCGGCGTGGCAGACCGCGTGCACTTCGTGCGTGGAGGCAAGCTTGCCGCCCTGCTCGACCACGCGCGTTCTGCGGTCACGGTGAACTCCACCGCCGCGCAACAGGCACTTTGGCGAGGCCTTCCGGTCAAGGTGTTTGGCCGGGCGGTCTACGCTAAGCCCGAGTTTGTCTCTCCGCAGCCGCTGGAGGCATTCTTTGCCCACCCTATCCGCCCGGACAGCCGGGCCTACCGTGCGTTCCGCTCCTATCTGCTGGAAACGAGCCAGATCGCCGGCGGGTTCTACTCCGGCAGCGGGCGGCGGCAGCTGCTGCGCCAGGTGGTCGATATGATGCTCGCCCCGGATGACCCTTACGACGCTCTGCGGTCGGGCACTGCAGCGCCTCGCAGGTACTTGCGCGCTGTACCCTAGGGCAGTTGCAGTCGCCCCGAGGGCGCGACAGGCGGCCCGGCCATCGCGCATGCCCTCGCGCCAGATGAGTCGTGCGCAAGCCGGATCGGTCAGCGCCTGGCACGACGCCTGCGCGCCGACGCCGCGTGATTCGGCAAATCTGTCAAACAAAAGGCGCGTCTGCCCGACCTGCGCCGAGCGCGACCGATGCGCAACAGCGCCCTCCCCCCGTGCTCCGCGCTGCTATCTATTCGCGGCGGAGTCTGTACGGTGTTCGCAAAAAAATCTTGAGGCAGACATCCGTTAAGGAGCCCGAGCAGTGACACGAACAATGACCCCCCTCGCGCGGGGCTTTTCCCTTTGCGCCGTGCTGGTGCTGGTGGCGGCTTGCGGGCTGCCCCGCTCCGGTCCCAACAAGAGCGAGATCTTCAACGGTTCGATCCAGCGCGACGGTGACGCCTTCGTCATGGAGGTGTCCCCGCGGGTGACCCGCATCACCTCCGTGACCCCGGTCCTCGGCGTCGCCGACGGTTTCTTGAATGCGGGCGTTCTGGGCTCCGACACAATCCGCCCGGGCGACACGCTGGGCCTCACGGTTTGGGAAAATGTCGACGACGGTCTGCTGGCCAGCCAGGGTCTCGCGCAGACGACGCTGGAAGAAGTGCAGGTCGACGGGTCGGGCTTTATCTTCGTCCCCTACGCCGGGCGCATCCGCGCTGCGGGCAACACGCCCGAACGCTTGCGCGAGATCATCACCCAGCGCCTCGACGAACAGACGCCAGACCCCCAGGTCATCGTGCGGCGCCTTGCGGGCGATGGCGCGACCGTTTCGGTGGTTGGCGGTGTAGGCGCCCAGGGTGTTTTCCCGATTGACCGGCCGACGCGCACGCTTTCGGCCATGCTGGCGGCCGCCGGAGGGCTGACCATTGAGCCCGAGATCGCTCAGATCACCGTGCTACGGGGCGGACACAGCTCGAAAGTGTGGTTCGAGGATCTCTACACCGACCCGCGGCTCGACATAGCGCTGCGAGGCGGCGACCGGATCCTCGTGGAAGAAGACACGCGCGCCTTCTCTGTCCTGGGGGCCACCGGCAGCCAGAACCGCGTGACCTTCGAAAGCCAGACGCTCTCGGCCATCGAAGCGCTCGCACAGGTGGGCGGGCTCAACACCAACTTCGCCGATCCCACGGGCGTTTTCGTCTTCCGCACCGAGCCGGAAGAGATCGCCAACCAGCTCATGGGCCGCAGCGACCTACGCGGGGCGCAGCGCTTCGTCTATGTGCTGAACCTCACCGAGCCCAACGGTGTCTTTGAGGCGCGCGACTTTGCGATCCGCGACGACGACCTGCTCTACGTGACCGAGGCGCCCTACACCCAGTTCCGCAAGGTGCTGCAAGCGCTGACGGGCACGCTCACACCGATCAACAACCTGCAATCGCTGGCGAATTGACGGCCGACCTCTCCCACGACCCAGACGGCGCCCGGCCTTCCGCCGGGCGTCTTTTTGTTTACACAGCAGGATTTCTGCGTCCGCGCCTCCGCCGCATTCTTGGCCTTGCTGGCTGGCGGTTGACCACCGGGCTCCCGTCGCCTCACGGGACCGTGGGTGTCTGGGGGGCCTCACCTCTAGCTCATCGCGGCGAGCGCGTGGCCGCACGCACCGGTGCGCGCCTCCTGCGGGTCGAAGACGCATTCCTGCGCTCTGTGCGCACGGGACGGGAGGGGGAGCCACCGCTGGGCCTCCTGTTCGACCCGGAGGGCGTGCACTTCGACCCTGCGCAGCCCTCAATGCTCGAACGCCTCCTCGCCACGCATCCGCTCGACGACACCGCCCTTCTCGACCGCGCCCGTGCCGTCGTCGCGCGCCTGCGCACCATTCCGCTCTCCAAGTACAATGCGTTCGATCCCGCGCTCCCCGCGCCGGCGCCCGGCTATGTGCTTGTCGTGGACCAGACGCGGGACGACGCCGCCGTCCGCGCGTCGCACGCGACCATGGCAACGTTCCGTGAGATGCTCGCCACCGCGCGGATAGAGCATCCAACCGCTCAGATCTACATCAAGACGCATCCCGAAACGCTGGCCGGCCAGCGCCCGGGGTACTTCGGCCCGGAGCATGAGGCGGACGGAACGGAGCTTCTGGCCGGCCCCTATGCCCCCTGGGCGCTGCTTGAAGGGGCAATCGCCGTTTACACAGTGTCGTCCCAGCTTGGCTTCGAAGCGATCCTTGCGGGCCACAAGCCCTGTGTCTTCGGCCAGCCGTTCTACGCTGGCTGGGGGTTGAGCCGGGATATCCATCCGGTTGCGCGCCGGACGCGGCGGCTCACACGGGCGCAGCTTGCTGCCGCAGCGCTCATCCTGGCGCCCACATGGTACGATCCCTGCCGGGATAGGCTTTGTGCCGTGGAAGACGTTGTCGACCATCTAGAGGCGCGTGTGCGGGCCTACCGGGAGGACAG
>JBCCYI010000139.1:0-12313 GCA_039189975.1 Pseudomonadota bacterium | reverse complement strand
GTGCCCAAAGACCATCCGCTCGCCTCCGAGCAAGTCATAGAGCCTGTCCAGATCGCAGGCCTCTCCGTGCTCGGCCTCACGCCAGCCTATACGCTGCAAGATCAGATCGCCGCGCTCTGCCGCGACTACGGTGCCGAGCTCGTGCGCGACTATGAGGGCACCTCGCTGGACGCTCTGCGCGCAATGGTCGGGATGGGAATGGGAGCAGCGTTCCTGCCCCGGCTCTATGTCGCCTCAGAGCTGTCCCCTCGCACCGAGAGCGTCGTCGCCATTCCATTCCGCGGCACAAAGGTCACCCGCATGCTGGGTCTCGTGTGGCGCGCCGGCACACCCGACGCCCGGCCCTACGAGCAATTCGCGCGCATAGTCAAAGAAGTCGCGCGCAGCCGGTTCACCAAAGAGCTGATCTCCTAGCACCAGTCCCGCAAGAGAAGAGTGAGCGCGCCTTCCAAGGCCTCCTCTCCGACGCCCCGGCGAAAAACGCCGCTCGTCGATCACCGCCCAAACATCACACAATTCTCTGGACGCGACAGCGAGGCCCACGACATCCCCAAAGCTGCCCACCCCGCGTTTACTCCAGCGTCGCGCCAGCGAACGCCGCGAAGGTCCCATCTCTCAAGGCAAGCCCGTCCTCCCCATGCCGCGTCCGATGCCCTATGAAATGCGGGAACTGCCTCCGCCGCGTCCTCTGTTCAGCCAGGAGTTCTCCATACCAACGCATCTCGATCAAAGACACACGTGCCACCAGCACGCAAAAGCGCCTCCAAACACATCCAGAGTATACGCCCCTCCAAAGGCCCGAACGTCAATCAGATAGCGCATTCGCAAAAAGACAAGAACCAACGGCAACACACACCATTACGCGATTTCCCCAACCGCGCCGTCAGGCGCGCAACCACCAAGTGCATCAGGACCCGACGCACAGGGTCCAAATGCCAACGGACCACTCTCTCAAGACCCGTCCTTGCCGCTTCATTGTGCCCCAAAGTATCCCGGGGGAGTCGCCCCCGTGGGGCGACGGGGGCAGCGCCCCCGCCACGAAAAGGCTCAACTTACATCCTTGTAGCTTATCTCCTTGGCATCGGTTCCTGTTCTGCCGCGCCGCACGATCAAACGATTCAGGGCCGCGATGTAGGCTTTGGCCGAGGCCACCACAGTGTCCGTGTCTGCGGATTGGCCTGTTACGATCCGCCCGTCCTCCTCCATCCGCACACTCACCGTGGCCTGCGCATCGGTGCCTTCCGTCACCGCATGCACCTGATAGAGCTGCAGGCGCGCCTGATGCGGGAACACCTGCTTGACCGCATTGAAGGCGGCGTCGACCGGGCCATCGCCATTTGCGGTCACCTGATGGTCCACCCCGTCGACGGTCATCGTCAAATCGGCCGATTGCGGCGCCTCGGTGCCGCAGATCACACGCAGGAACTTCAGCTTGAGATGCTCGCCCTCAGCCTCGACGGTTGCGTCCGTCATGAGGGCGATCAGATCGTCGTCATAGACTTCCTTCTTGCGGTCCGCGAGCGCCTTGAAGCGCACGAAGGCATCGGCCAGTTGGTTGTCCGCCAGATCGTAGCCCAGCTCCTTGAGCTTGGCGCGCAGGGCCGCGCGGCCGGAATGCTTCCCCATGACAAGGTTGGATTCCGACAAGCCGATGTCCTCGGGCCGCATGATCTCGAAATTCTCGGGATTCTTCAGCATTCCATCCTGATGGATGCCAGATTCATGGGCAAAGGCGTTCTTGCCAACGATCGCCTTGTTGAACTGGACGGAGAACCCGCTCACCGCCGCCACGCGCCGCGAAATGTTCATGATCTTCGTCGTATCGATTCCCGTCATGAACGGCATGATGTCGCCACGAACACGCAGCGCCATGACAACCTCTTCCAGCGCTGTGTTGCCAGCGCGCTCGCCAAGACCATTGATGGTGCACTCGATCTGCCGCGCGCCGCCCGCGACAGCCGCCAACGCGTTCGCCGTCGCCATCCCGAGGTCGTTGTGGCAATGGGTGGCAAACGTGACGTCCGCGGCGCCCTCGACCTCTGCGATCAGACGTCGGATCAGATCCGCAGATTCGGCAGGCGCGGTGTAGCCCACCGTATCGGGAATATTGATCGTCGTGGCCCCCGCGGCAATGGCGATGGCCACCACGCGCTTGAGATAATCCCACTCCGTCCGCGTCGCGTCCATGGGCGACCATTGGACGTTGTCGCAGAGGTTGCGGGCATGGCTCACTGTATCGTGAATACGCTCCGCCATCTCGTCCTGCGTCAGGTTCGGGATGGCGCGGTGCAGCGGCGACGTACCGATAAAGGTGTGAATCCGTGGGCTCCGGGCGTGTCGGACAGCGTCCCAGCAGCGGTCGATATCCTTGAAGTTCGCGCGTGCAAGCCCGCAGATCGTGGCCGACTTTGCCTGCTTGGCAATCGCGCTGACAGCCTCGAAGTCGCCGTCCGAGGCAATCGGAAAGCCTGCCTCAATGATGTCGACGCCCATGTCGTCGAGCAGGCCTGCGATTTCAAGTTTTTCGGCATGGGTCATTGTAGCGCCGGGGGATTGCTCGCCGTCGCGCAGAGTTGTGTCGAAAATGACAACGCGGTCCTTGTCGGCCGTTGCGGCTTGTTGGGTCTGTTGGCTCATGGCTCGGTCTTTCCTCAAATCCGTGTCTTCGGGGCGGGCGACTGCCCGGAGTCGCCCACATTTGGCTCGCCACGTGGTTCGATGAGCATCACCTTGACTTCGCGCGCGGCCCGGGGCCGGTGACGGACCCCCTTCGGCACGATCACGACTTCCCCGGCGCGGACCGGTTCGGGCGGCCGGTCCTCGTACTCCATGGTCATCTCGCCTTCGAGAACCATAAAGAAATCGTCTGTCTCAGCATGGGCGTGAAAGGGGAAGGCCCCTTCGAACTTGACCACCATGACCTCGTTATCATTGTAGTCGCCTACGACATGCGGGTCCCAATGGGTGTCGACCAGGGCCAGTTTGTCGGCCAGATTTATACGGGGCATTGCGCCCTCCTCGCTGCGTGCGTGTCTCGTGACTGTGGGGGGTCTGGACGCTGGCTACCTCTGAGCGGTCGCGCCCGAGGGCACGCTCAGAGGCGCGTAAGGAGAAGAAGGCCAGATGCAAGCCCCGACCGCGGCGCAAACGTGCCCCCGGACCAAGACGTGTTATCTGCCATCGCATTCATGCAGCGCAAAATACGCGGTTCCTGGCGGAAGGGAAGGGAAAAGTGCCGTGGCAGGGCCTTATCCACGGCTGCGATGCGCGTCCGGGAGCGAGGATCACGTCTCATTTCGACCGCCTCAGCGGCCGGGGGAGAGCGTCGTCAGGAAAATCCGCAGTCGGGGCCCTGCTCAAAGGCGCCAAACCCATTTGCCGGTCGGGTCGGCAAGTAATCGAAGACAGCGATACGCTGCCCAGTATCGAAACCGATGTAAAGCGTCCCTGTCTGTGCATGGATGGCGACCGCTTCCGCATCGACCCCCCATTGCGACAAGGGTGTAATCGACAAGAGCTCCCCCTCGGGCGTGACTTCGATCAGCGCGTTGAGACCCTCATTGTCGTCCACCATCAGGATGTTGCCTGTGATCGGGTCCCGCGCGATGCCCTGCGGCTCGTTGATCGCGGGCTCAAAGGCAGTGCCGGGGATCTCCATCAGCACCCGGCCGTCCGGCGCGATCCGCATCAATCGCGCGCTGTCATCCTCGACGACAAGAAATGTCCCTTCGGGCTCCTGATGGACACCCTCGACGTCATGCAGCGTGGGCGCAAGCTCGAACGGCGCGCCGCGCGACGCCCCATCCCGCGTGATCCGCTGAAAGCCGCCCCAGCCATCCGCGATGAGCAATCCGTCCTCCTCCACGGTGACAGCGCGAATGGACCGCATCCCCGGCTCAATCCGGCGTATCTCGCGCCCGCCCGGCGTCAGCAGAAAGAGCTGCGGGCCTTCGATGGCAACCCAAAGGCCACAGACGATCGGATCCCATTCCAGCGAAGCGGCGCGCGGAAAGCTGAAACTGTCGCGCAGGTGAAGCTCAAGCGCATGGGGAGCGGAGGGCAACATGATCCCGACGGAGACCAGAGCTGCCGCGAGGACACGGGATGTGAGGTTCATGCGACGGACATGCGTCGGTTCGTCGCAGTGTCAAGGCGTTTCTCCGGCAACGGGCCTGCGGCAGCCGTCCCTGAGCCTCCGCTCGTCTGCATCATGCCCACGTATCGCGCACCCTGCGTGCAACTCCGATCAAACCTTGGCCCCCCTGCGCCCTTCGCCTTCAACACTGGCCGACGGGTTTTCCTGCTCTCTGAGCGACCTAGCTTGCCCGGCCAGGGTCACGACCCAGCGGCCAGAGACCAGGGAGGGACAGCATGCAACGTGCATTGGTCATCGGCAGTTCGGGCGGCATTGGCGCAGCCATGGTGCGGGCCCTCTCCGCGCGGGGTACGGCCGTCGATACGCTGTCGCGCCGGGACGATGGGCTCGACGTGACGGAGCCGTCCTCCGTGACCCGTCTGATGGGGGCGCTTGATGGGCCCTATGAGCTCATCTTCGTGGCCACGGGACAACTCTCCGGCGCGGGTCGCCGACCCGAGAAATCCATCGCAGAGGTCTCCGCCGAAGCGATCGAAGCGCAGGTCCGCATCAACGCGATCGGCCCGATGATCGTGCTGCAGCAGGCGCTGCGCCTCGTCGCCAAGGACTCTCCGAGCATCTTTGCCGCTCTCTCGGCCCGCGTTGGCTCCATCGGAGACAACCGGTTGGGCGGGTGGCACAGCTACCGCGCGTCCAAAGCCGCGCTCAACATGCTGATCCATGGCGCGGCACTTGAGCTGCGGCGCACCCATCCACAGGCCTGCGCGGTTTGCCTGCACCCCGGCACCGTCGCCACCCCCTTCACGGCGGCCTACGCCAAGTCGCACCGGACTGTGCCCCCAGACACGGCCGCGGCCAACCTCCTACAGGTCCTCGATGGGCTGACCCCGGCACAATCGGGCCGCTTCTTCGACAGCACCGGCGCGGAGATTCCCTGGTGAGCCGGCTGGTTCTGGTTCTGGGCGATCAGCTCTCCATGGATGTTGCCGCGCTGCGCGCTGCGGACCCGGCAAAAGACGTCGTGGTGATGGCTGAAGTCGGCGACGAAGCGAGTTACGTGCCCCACCACCCCAAGAAGATCGCCTTTCTCTTCGCCGCGATGCGTAAGTTCGCCCACGCGTTGCGCGCAGCAGGATGGCACGTGGCCTACGCCGAAATCGACGATACCGACAACGCACAATCCATCCCCGGCGAGCTGCTGCGTCGCGCCGCACAGTTCAACGCACATGAGGTGCTTGCCACAGAGCCCGGTGAGTGGCGGCTGATCGCGGCGCTCCAGGACTGCCCGCTCACGGTACAGCTCCTTGAGGATGACCGGTTTCTCGCCAGCCATGCGACGTTTGAGCAATGGGCCGAGGGGCGCAAAGAGCTGCGGATGGAGTACTTCTATCGCGAGATGAGGCGCACCACCGGCCTGCTGATGGAGGGCGACGCGCCTACGGGCGGCAAGTGGAACTACGATCACGACAACCGCAAGCCCGCCCCCGGCAGCGTGGCCTACGCAGGCCCAAAGCGTTTCGATCCGGACGCCACGACCCAAGCTGTTTTGGATCTCGTTTCACGCCGTTTTTCCAACCACTTCGGGTCTCTGGAGCCCTTTTGGTACGCCACGGACAGGGCGGGCGCGCTGGAGGCGTTGGACGACTTCATAGCCCATGCCCTGCCGCAGTTCGGGGATTACCAGGATGCGATGCTCGCCGACAATCGCTTCCTCTACCATTCTGTCCTGTCGCTGTATCTCAACGTCGGGCTGCTCGGCTGGCGCGAGGTCTGCGACGCCGCCGAGCGGGCCTGGCAGGCAGGCGACGCGCCCCTTAACGCGGCCGAAGGGTTCATCCGCCAGATCATCGGGTGGCGCGAATACATGCGCGGGGTCTATTTTCGCGAAGGGCCAACCTATGCCGCCCGCAACGCGCTCGGTCACCAGCGCAGGCTGCCCGCCTTCTACTGGGGTGGGCCAACCGATATGCGCTGCGTCTCCAAGACCGTAGAGCAGACGGGCGCGGAGGCGTATGCCCACCATATCCAGCGGCTCATGGTGACGGGCAACTTCGCCACCCTGGCCGGCCTGTTGCCGCAGGACGTCTCCGAATGGTATCTCGCGGTCTATGTCGACGCCTTCGAGTGGGTCGAAGCGCCGAATGTCATCGGCATGGCGCTCTTTGCCGATGGTGGGATCGTCGGATCGAAACCCTACGTCTCGTCGGGCAACTACATCCACAAGATGTCCGACTACTGCAGCGACTGCGCCTACTCGGTAAAGACGAAAGTCGGCGACGGTGCCTGCCCGTTCAACTTGCTTTATTGGCACTTTCTTTGCACCCACCGCACCCGCTTCGAAAAGAACCCGCGGATGGCGCAGATGTACCGCACCTGGGACAGGATGGCCGAAGACAAGCGGACCGCCATTCTCTCGGATGCGGAACACTGGCTCGCTCGCCTGGACGCAGGCGAACCCGTCTGAACCAAGAGAGGCTGCCCCCGGTCACGCCGGCCCTGCAACCCGCAAAGCGACCGCAGGCACGTGTTTGAGATCGTAAGCCGCATCTGGTGATAAAAATCTACAAGCGGGGCTATTTGGAAACGAAAGCCCGTATTCCCTTTCCGCACAGGTCCTGTGTACGTTTGCACAATACGCTCCAAAGGGAGCACATCCTTCAAGGCTGTTTGGATTGGATATGGTGCACCGCGTCTTCGCTGAATGGCCGACTCTTGGTCTTCTTTTGGTGTGCTATGCGGTCTGGGGCTTGGCCATCAGTCTTGCCGTCGCAGTCTGGCTGCCGCTCGCTATCGTCCTGGTCGCGCTCGCCGTAACGCTCCATGCGTCGCTCACGCATGAGATCATTCACGGCCATCCGACCCCCTCGGCACGCCTCAACGCGCTTCTCGTTTGGCCGGCGGTTGGCCTGCTGGTCCCGTACCCGAGGTTCCGCGACACCCACCTGGCGCATCACAACGATTGCCGGCTGACCGACCCTTATGAAGACCCAGAGTCCAACTATCTCGACCCGGTCAACTGGGCGCGCTTGCCCCCGTGGCGGCAGAAACTGCTCCGCGTCAACAACACCTTGCTAGGGCGGATTGTGCTCGGCCCGATGCTTGGGCAGATCGCGTTCATGGCAACCGACTGGCGCGCTTTCCGCTCAGGAGAACGCGCGATCGGTCTGGCGTGGCTGATGCATGTGCCCCCTGCAGCCATCGTTCTGCTGATTGTCGCGACAGCGCCGATCCCTGTCTGGGCCTATCTGGTGGGCGTGTATCTCGGTCATGCCGTGCTGCGCATTCGCACGTTCCTTGAGCACAGGGCGCATGACCACACCGCTGCCCGCACCGTCATCATCGAAGACAACGGGCCGCTGGCGCTTCTCTTTCTCAACAACAACCTGCACCTCGTGCATCACATGCACCCGAGCGTCCCATGGTATCGTTTGCCCGCGCTGTACCAAGCATCGCCAGGGCGCTATGTGTCCCGCAATGACGGATATCGATACCGATCTTACGGCGAAATCTTCGCGCGCCATCTGTTGCGTGCCAAGGACCCCGTACCCCACCCCCTGTGGGGCAAAACCGACGCTGAAACCGGCCTCGATGCATGAAAACCGCGGCAACATCTCTTAGGTAACGCACCTCAAAGGCGCCCCCGCGTACCATCTTTTCACGAAACACCGATGTAACGCTGCTGCGCGGGCACCGCCCCCTTGACGACGGCTGACCCTCGCGCCCATCTGGCGCGACAGCTGAGGGAGGCTCTCTTGCACCAGCCCGCGATCACCGGGTCCGGCGTGTTCACACCCGCTGAGATCATCACGAACGACGAACTCGTCGTTGCGTTCAACGCCTACGCCGACCGGCAGAACGCGAAGAATGCCAAGGCCATCGCTGCGGGAGAGATCGCCCCGGTGCCGCATTCTTCGACCGATTTCATCGTCAGCGCATCCGGCATCGAGCGCCGGCATGTGCTGGATAAGTCCGGGATCCTTGACCCGGAGATCATGCACCCGGTGTTTCCCGAACGTCCGGACGACGCGCCCTGCATGATGGCGGAGATGGCCTTGCCCGCCTGCCGCGACGCACTCAGCGAGGCCGGGGTCGCGGCCACGGACGTCGACGCCGTGATATGCGCGGCGTCCAACCACGAACGTGCCTACCCGGCCATCGCTGTCGAGATCCAGACGCTCCTGGGCACCAGCGGGTTCGCGTTTGACATGAACGTCGCCTGCTCGTCCGCCACCTTCGGCATCCAGGCGGCCGCGGATATGATCCGCTCCGGCTCCGTTGCAACGGCGCTGGTGGTCAGCCCGGAGATCTGCTCCGCGCATCTCGAATGGCGTGACCGCGACTGCCACTTCATTTTCGGCGACGTCTGCACCGCCGTCCTGCTTGAACGCGCCGACGCTGCCAAGGAGCCCCATTTCCGAGTCCGCTCCACCCGCTGCGCCACGGTGTTCTCCAACAACATTCGTAACAACAACGGGTTTCTGCGCCGCACCCGCGAAAACCACATGGATGACCGGCGCGACATGCTCTTCATGCAGGAGGGGCGCAAGGTCTTTAGGGAGGTGCTGCCGATGGTCTCTACCCACATCCTGGCGCATGCAAAAGACGACGGCCTCGACGCCAAGGGGCTCAAGCGCCTCTGGTTGCACCAGGCCAACAAGACGATGAACGATTTTATCGGCAAGAAGGTGATGGGCCGGACCCCGACACCCGTCGAACAGCCCAACATCCTGCAGGACTATGCCAACACATCGTCTGCGGGCTCCATCGTTGCCTTTGCCAAGTTTCACGATGGCTTCGCGGCGGGCGAGCACGGGCTAATCTGTTCGTTTGGGGCTGGGTATTCCGTGGGCTCGGTGTTGCTGGAATACGCGCAACCTTAAGCCAGAGCTTGCCCACATCGGGCCTTTGCCCCAAGTTAGGGGCAAAATACAAAGAGAGCAGAATACATGACCCATTCTTCGCTGGCCCGTGCGACGGCCCTCATCGCCCTTCTTGCCCTGGCCGGATGCGGCGTGCCGTTCGTGCCACTGATCTGAGCCCATTCATCTGACGCTGGCAGTCCCCGGCGCCCAAGGTCAGGGCCAGCGCTGCATCGCGCGCGCCACCGACAGGTCCGGGCAGAGCGAAGTCTTCGAGTCCGGCGCAAGGAGCCGTTTGCAGCCGTGGCTCGGGCGGCGCCCGGCCAAGCGCGCGATGGGGCGGGCACCGGCCAGATCGTCCCGCCCGAGAGGCCACGCCCTCGCCGCCGCGGCCGGGTTAGGCGTGGATGGCACCGTCGCCACAAGCCAGGGCGGCTTCGCGCATCGCTTCCGAGTAGGTCGGATGGGCATGGCAGGTGCGCGCCAGATCCTCGGCAGAGGCGCCAAACTCCATCGCAACGCAAACTTCATGGATCAGATCGCCCGCCATCGGGCCAATGACATGGGCGCCCAGAATGCGGTCCGTGGTCTGGTCGGCGAGGATTTTAACGAAACCATCGGCGGCAAAGTTGGCTTTGGCGCGACCGTTGCCCATGAAGCTGAACTTGCCGACCTTGTAGGCGACACCGGCGGCCTTGAGTTCCTCCTCCGTCTTACCGACGGAGGACACCTCGGGGTGGGTGTAGATCACGCTCGGGATGACGTCGTAGTTTACATGGGGCGCCTGGCCCGCGATCATCTCGGCCACGGCCATGCCCTCATCCTCGGCCTTATGCGCGAGCATTGGTCCGTCGATCGCATCTCCGATGGCGTAGATCCCGTCGACCGACGTGCGGAAGTGACCGTCGGTGGCGACCTGGCCACGCTCTGTCAGCGCGACGCCTAGCGCATCCAGGCCGAGCCCCTCTGTAAAGGGGCGCCGCCCGGTCGAGACGAGAACGATGTCGGCCTCGACCTCCTCTTGGGCACCGCTCTTGCGCAATGTGTAGCTGACCTTGGCCTTCGTCTTGGTGGCGGCGACCTTGGAGACCGCCGCGCCGATGGTGAACTTCAGACCCTGTTTGGAGAGGATCTTTTGGAATTGTCGGCTGACTTCGGCGTCCATCGTGGGGGTGATCTGATCAAGATACTCAATGACCGTCACATCCGTACCCAGGCGTGCATAGACAGAACCAAGCTCCAGCCCAATGACGCCACCACCGACGACGACCATGCGCTTGGGGATCTTGGCCAGGGCGAGCGCGCCGGTTGAGGTGACGACAACGGTCTCGTCAATCTCGACCTCGGCGCCAGGGATCGAGCTGGGCTCGGAGCCGCTCGCGATTATGATGTGCTTGGCCTCGTGTGTCTCGTTGCCCACGAGTACCTGGCCAGGTGCAGGGATCGACCCCCAGCCCTTGAGCCAGTCGACCTTGTTTTTCTTGAAGAGAAACTCGATGCCCTTGGTGTTGGCTGTAATCGTTTCTTCCTTGTAGCTCTGCATCTGCGCCCAGTCGATTTTGGGAGCAGCGACCTTAATGCCCATCTTGGCGAAGTTCTCCTCCGCCTCGTGCACCTGATGCGATGCATGGAGCAACGCCTTTGAGGGGATACACCCTACATTCAGACAGGTGCCACCGAGCGTGTCGCGCCCTTCGACGCAGGCCGTCTTGAGGCCAAGCTGAGCACAACGGATTGCGCAGACATAGCCGCCAGGGCCGGAGCCGATGATGATGACGTCGTAGGAAGCCATGGGATATCCTTCGTTTGGGCCGGAGCGACGGGGGGCCAGCCCCCCGAGCCCCCCGGGATATTTTGAGCACAATGAAGCGGGCCTTGGGGACGCGAGGCACGCGAACGGGGGGCGCGAGCCCTAGAGGAGTGCCGAGATCAGCATGGTGAGCGTTGCAAGGAAGCCAACGGCCCAGATGAGCGAGCGCCAGGGTCTGGCACCGGAGGCGTAGGCGGGGATGTAGAGGATGCGGGCGATGAGATAGGCATGCGCACAGAGCGCGGTCAGGGAAGTGCTTTTCCCCGAAAGCGTGACGACGACGACAGCGATGGTGAAGAGGATCAACGCCTCAAAGTGGTTCTGCAGAGCACGCCCCATTCGGGCGGTCGTTGGGCTGAGTTCAGCGGCCATGTCGATAGGGGTATCGCGCGGTGACAGGGTCCGGCCGGGTGGCAGCTCGAGATTGGCCGGGACCGCAAAGAGCAGGTATTGCACCACCTGAAGGAGGGCCGCGAGGGTGAGAATGTAGAGCTCAGGCGTCATGATGCGGCCCTTGGTATTGGAGTTGCGTGGAGCCAGGCTGCACGCTCAGCACCCGCGCCGCGGGCCGACGACATGCGTAGGCTGCGGGTGTCGGGACACGCAGCGCCCAAGGTCGGGCAGGTACGGTCCGTGCTTTGGTCGGGTCCGTCCAATCGCCGGCTGCTGCTGCGACAGGGGCATCTGCCCCTGCACCAAGCCTTCTGCTGGGCACCGGCGCCATCACGACACTCCGCGCACGCGGGGCCACGCTGAGCCAGCGCGCGGAGACCGAACGTATGCGCATCGCAGTAACCTCTCCGATTGCTGTCCCTAAAGGTCCATCAGGATCCGACGCGGGTCTTCCAGCGCCTCCTTTACACGCACGAGGAAGGTCACCGCGCCCTTGCCGTCGACGATGCGGTGGTCATAGCTCAGCGCGAGGTACATCATCGGGCGGGCAACGATCGAGCCTTTCACGACCATCGGCCGCTCCTGAATCTTGTGCATCCCAAGGATCCCCGATTGCGGGGGATTGAGGATCGGAGAGGACATCAGCGAGCCATAGACGCCGCCGTTCGAGATGGTGAAGGTACCGCCCTGCATCTCTGCCATCGAGAGCTTTCCGTCTCGGGCGCGTACGCCCAGCTCGGCGATCTTGGCCTCAATGGCAGCAAAGCTCATCTGATCCGCGTCGCGCACGACAGGCACAACGAGGCCACTGGGCGTGCCGACGGCGATGCCCATATGCACGAAGTTCTTGTAGACGACATCGGTTCCGTCGATCTCGGCGTTGACTTCGGGAACGTCCTTCAATGCGGCGACACAGGCTTTCACGAAGAATGACATGAAGCCGAGTTTCACGCCGTGGCGCTTCTCGAACTCCTCCTTGTAGGCTTTGCGCAGCGCCATCACCTCAGTCATGTCCACCTCGTTGTAGGTGGTGAGCATGGCGGCGGTGTTTTGCGCGTCCTTCAGGCGGCGGGCGATGGTCTGGCGCAGACGGGTCATCTTGACCCGTTCCTCCCGCGCCGCGTCCTCGGCGGCGACGGGCGCGCGCGGGGCCGG
>JBCCYI010000138.1:0-12488 GCA_039189975.1 Pseudomonadota bacterium | reverse complement strand
TCGGCCACCTGGGCGACTTCAACGACCTGATGCTCTGCGGCACGCTCGCCGGGGTCGAGATGGGCCTGCGCGACGCCGGCGTGCCCTGCAGCACGGGCGGGGTGCAGGCGGCCATGGCCGTGCTCGGCCAGCAGCCGTCCGCGTCGCAGGCGGCCGCCGAGTAGTGGTAACCGGCTGGTAAGGCTGGAAGAATTGGAATAAGGGAGTGCGGTGTCTGGTCGCATCCCGGAAGGCGCACTACCATCCAGACAGTCTATGGGAGGACACCAATGAAGACATTCGCAACTCTCGCCGTGTTCGCGGCGGGCACCGCTCTTGCATCCCCCGCGCTGGCGCAGGACACGCTCCGCTTTGGCCATGTCGGCAACCCGGGCTCGCTCTTTGAGGCGTCGGTCGATCACTTCGCGGCCTGCGTCAACGACGCGACGGACGCCGTCGTCGTCGAAACCTTCGGCTCCTCGCAGCTCGGCCGCGACCAGGAGCTCCTGCAGAAGCTGAAGCTCAACCAGGTGAACTTTGCGCTGCCGTCTTCGGTGATGTCGTCGGTCGACGATGTGTTCGGCATTTTCGAGATGCCCTACATCATCAAGGACCGCGACCACATGCGCCGCGTGCAGGCCGAGATGATGGACACCTTCCAGCAGGCCGCCAACGACAACGGCTATCACATCGTCGGTCTCGCCGAGAACGGGTTTCGCAACATCACCAACAACATCCGCCCGATCAATGTGCCCGCCGATCTGGAGGGCGTGAAGCTGCGCACGCCGAACGGCGCATGGCGGGTGAAGATGTTCCAGGAATACGGCGCGAACCCGACGCCGATGTCCTTCTCCGACGTATTCACCGCGTTGCAGACGGGGGTGATCGACGGTCAGGAGAACCCCTATGCCCAGATCGCATCGGCCAAGTTCCAGGAGGTGCAGAAGTACCTGTCGGTGACCGGCCATGTCTACACGCCCGCCTACATCCTGACCTCGGCCAACCAGTGGAACGGCTGGCCGGACGAAGTGAAGGCGACGCTGACCGAGTGCGCCGGCGCGACGCAGGACTTCACCTACGAAAAGGCGGCCGAGCTGGAGACGGAGCTTTTGCAGGTGATCGTCGATGCAGGCGTCGCGGTGAACGACGCTGACAAGGACGCATTCATCGAGGCCTCCAAGCCGATCTACGACGCCTTTGGCGCCGAAGTGGAGGGCGGTGCCGAGATGATCGAGGCCGTCCTGGGCCTCGGCTCCTCGAGCTGACCCAAGAGCGCGCGGCCCGTCCGACCCACCGGACCGGGCCGCGCTTTGACGACACGCCAGGCCGCGCACGCCTGGCGACCCGCCCCCGCGCCCTGCGGCGGGCGCCGCCCGGACTGACAGCATGACCCTTATCAACCGCCTCGCGGCCATCCTGGACTTCATTCTGGAGACGTTCACCGTGCTCCTGATGGTCCTCCTCACCCTGATCGTCATTGTGGCCGTGCTCGCACGCCTCGCGGGGGAGAGCTTCTCCTGGTACGATGAAGTGGCGGCCATCATGCTGTCCTGGATCACCTATTATGGCTCGGCGCTCGCGGCCCTGCGCCGGCGCCACATCGGGTTTGACAGCGTGCTGCTCTCGATCCCGGTGCGGTTTCGCATGGCGGCGGTGCTCTTTGGCGAAGCGGTCGTGCTGACCTTCTTCGTGCTGATGGCCTACACCGGCTTTCAGGTGCTCGCCGTCTTGCAGGGCAGCTACCTTGTCTCGCTGACCTGGGTGCCGATCCAGTTCACCCAATCGGTGATCCCCATCGGCGCCATCCTCTTCATCCTCTGCCAGCTTCTGAGCCTGCCGACCTACTGGCAGAAGACGCGCGCCGGCATCTCGCTCGAACACGCCGAGATCGAGGAAGAGGTCGATGCCGAGCTTGCCAAAAACGCCCCCCGGACCTGAGGCCCCACGATGCTGATGTTTCTGATTTTCATCGCGCTTCTGGCGCTCATCTGCATCAACGTTCCGATCGCCATCGCGCTGGCGATGGCCGGGGTGATGGGGCTTTTGGCGACGGAGGGCGTCTCGTCGCTCGTCTCCATCGCGCTCGACATGTACTCGGGCTCGACGAAGTTCTCGCTCATCGCGATCCCGATGTTCGTGTTGGCGGGCGCGATCATGAACGCGGGCGGCATCACCGACAAGCTGATCAACTTCGTCTCCGCCATCATCGGTTTCGTACGCGGCGGGCTGGCGATGGTGAACATCGGCGTGTCGCTCTTTTTCGCCGAGATCTCGGGCTCCGCCGTGGCAGATGTCGCCGCGATGGGCTCGATCCTCATCCCGCAAATGAAGAAGCGCGGCTATTCCGCACCGTTCTCGGCGGCGGTGACGTCCTCCTCGGCGTCGCTGGCGATCATCATTCCGCCGTCGATCCCGATGATCCTCTACGCCTCGTCGTCGAACACCTCGGTCGAGCAGCTCTTTGTGGCGGGCGTCGTGCCCGGGCTTCTCGGCGCCGCGGGGCTGATGCTCGTGGCCTATGTCTTTGCCCGGCGCTACAATCTGCCCACCGAAGAAGCGTTCAACGTCAAGCGCTTGCGCGAGACCTTCATCGACGCGCTTCCCGCGTTCACGCTGCCGATCATCATCCTGGGCGGCATCTTCGGCGGCTATGTCACGGCGACCGAGGCAGCGGGCCTTGCCGTTGTCGCGGCGCTCGTCGTCTCCGCCTGGTACCGCAATCTCGACCTGCGGCACCTGCGCCGTGCGATGCTCGACGGCGGCATCCAGACGGCAGTGGTGATGCTGCTTGTGGCGTCGTCCGTGCTGATGGGCGGGTTCCTCACACGCGCCCAGGTGCCGCAGGACATCGCCAACGCGATCCTCAACATCACCAACGAGCAGTGGGTGATCCTGCTGATCCTCAACTTCTTCTTTCTCGTGGTCGGCTTCTTTCTGCATTCGGCGGCGGCGATCATCCTCGTCGTCCCGATCGTGATCCCTCTGATCACGGCCGCGGGGATCGACCCCGTCCACTTCGGCCTCGTCGTGACGCTCAACCTTGCCATCGGCCAACAGACCCCGCCCGTCGCCTCGGTGCTCATCACCAGTTGCGCGGTGGCGCGGGCCAACATCTGGGACGTGTCGAAGGTCAACATCTGGTTTATCCTGGTGCTTCTCTTCGTGCTGCTCCTGTGCACCTATGTGCCTTCGGTGCCGCTCTTTCTGGTGGAGTATTTCTATCGATGACCGATGAGATCACAGATGAGGTGCGCGACGGCGTCCTCTGGATCACGTTCAACCGGCCCCAGGCCCGCAATGCGCTGACCTTTGCCATGTATGAGCGGCTGGCGGCGCTCTGCGCCAACGTTCCGAAGGATGGCTCCGTCAAGGCGGTCGTCCTCTGCGGCGCGGGCGGCAAAGCCTTTGCCGCGGGCACGGACATGACCCAGTTTCGCGCCTTCGAAACCGCGCAGGACGCGCTCGACTACGAGGCCGAGATCGCGCGGGTGCTCCTCACGGTCGAGACTTGCCCGCTGCCGACCATCGCCGCGATGCACGGGGCCTGCACCGGGGGCGGCGCTTCCATCGCGGGCTCCTGCGACATCCGGATCGCGTCGGCAAGCCTCAAGTTCGGCTTCCCCATCGCGCGCACCCTAGGCAATTGCTTGGCCGCCGAGAACCTCGCGCGGCTCTCGGAGCTGATAAGCGCCGGCCGCGTGCGCGAGATGATCTTCACCGCCCGTCTGATCGGCGCCGAGGAGGCGCAGAGCATCGGTCTTGTCACCGAAGTGCTCGACGACGAGGCCGCCCTGTTGGCGCGCGCCGGCGAACTCGCCGCCACCCTCGGTCAGATGGCGCCGCTGACCCTGCGCGCGACGAAGGAGGCGATGCGGCGGACGCGCATGGCCACGCAGGTCGAGGACGCGGATCTCATCACGATGTGCTACATGAGCGGGGATTTTCGGCGCGGGATGGAGGCCTTCCTCGCGCGCAAGACACCTGAATGGCGGGGAGAGTAACTTTGGGACCTCTGGCAGGCATGAAGGTGATCGAGCTCGCCCACATCATGGCCGGTCCGGTCTGCGGGCTGATGCTGGCGGACATGGGAGCGGATGTCATCAAGGTCGAGAAGCCCGACGGCGACGACAGCCGCCGCTTCGTCCCCCCCGACATCAACGGCGAAAGCGCCGCCTACATGATGATGAACCGCAACAAGCGGGGCATCGCGCTCAACCTTAAGACGCCCGGCGCGGTCGAGGTCCTGCGCGACCTGCTCGCGGACGCCGATGTCGTAATCGAGAATTACCGGGCGGACACGATGGCCCGCCTCGGGCTGGGCTACGAGACGCTGCGCGAAATCAACCCCAGGCTTGTCTATTGCGCGATCTCCGGGTTTGGCCGGACGGGACCCTACGCCGATCGCGGCGGCTTCGATCTGATCGCGCAGGGCATGTCCGGGCTGATGTCGATCACCGGGGAGGGGCCGGGGCGCCCGCCGGTTAAGCCCGGCGCGCCGATTTCGGACATCACCGCCGGCATCCTCGCCGCCATGGGCTGTGCCGCGGCCTATGCCCATGCGCAGGCGACGGGAGAGGGCCAGCAGGTCGACACCTCTCTCTTCGAGGCGGGCATCACGCTGACCTACTGGCAATCGGCCATCGCCTTTGCCACCGGCGTGGCGCCCGGGCCGCTGGGCTCGGCCCACCCGCTCAACGCGCCCTACCAATCGTTCCGCACGGCGGACGGCTGGATCAATGTCGGCGCGGCCAACCAGCGCAACTGGCACCGTCTGCTCGGTGTGCTTGAAGCCCCCGAACTGGAGGAAGACCCGCGCTTTCTTACCAACCGTGACCGCATAGAGAATTTGCCGGATCTCGTCGCGTTGCTCGAAGACCATTTTCGGGAGCGGACGACCGAGGAGTGGCTGTCGCGCATGCAGGCCGCCGGTCTTCCGGCAGGCCCTGTTCTGAGCATCACCGACATGCACCGCGATCCGCAGGCGCTCGCGCGCAACATGATCGTGCAAACTGAGCATCCCGTGGCGGGGCCGGTCCGCGCGATCGGGGCACCCGTCAAGTTTGGCGCAGCGCAAGATGGGCCGATGCGGCCCGCGCCCACCCTTGGTCAACACGGTCGGCAGATCCTTGCGGAACACGGCTACGCGGCGGAGCGGATCGACACCCTGCAGGCGAGCGGCGCCTTGATCACGGTCTAGTGCCACGCTCCGTCCGTTCCAAGGCCCTGTCGATACCTCAAGAGCAGCTCCCCTGACCCTTCTTCGTTGGTGTTCGTCATGCAAACCCTGTCCCCATTCGTCGACCAGTTGATCGCGGCGCACCGCACAGGCGGCAGGTTCCGCCCGGAGCACGAGGTGCCAACGACGGTCGACGCGGCGTATCTCGTCCATGAGGCGCTGATGGAGGCGCTCGGGCCGATTGGCGGCTTCAAGGTTTCCCAGAAGCCGAACCAGGCCGCGGTGGTGGCCCCTATTCCAGAGAGCCGCTGCCGGCCGAGCGGCGCGCATTTTGCCGCCTCTGCCGGTGCTGAGGTGGAGCTCGAGATTGGCTTCGTCGTGGTCGACACGGTGCCCGAGCCCTCAGATCCCGAGTTTCGCCGCCGCTTGCTGTCGGCGGTGCGTCCTGCCCCTATGATCGAGGTTGTGGCCTCGCGGATCGACGGCCCCCTCGGTGCGGACCCTTTCGTCAAGCTCGCGGACTTGCAGGCCTGCGATGCTCTGATCTTTGGGGACGCTCACCTTGCGTGGCAGGGCACCGACATGGCGCATGCCGACGCGCTTTTTACCGCAGGCGAGCGAACCGTCTTCGAGGGCAGGGGAGCTGTACCCGCAGGCACAGCGGTCGACGCGCTTGTCACAGCGGTGCATGTCCTCCGCGATCGCTTCGGCGGTCTGCAGCCCGGGCAAAAGCTGCTCACCGGTGCGCTCTTTGCGCCATCAGTAGCCATGAGAGGGCGCCGACACAGCGGCAGCATCGAAGGGCTGGGCAAAGTGACTGTCGACCTTTGACCGAGACCTGCCCCGAGCCTTTCGGACCTCGGGCCCGTGCGTCGAATGTGAGCCAAGCCTTCGCCGGGTGGCCCAGAAACCCGGCACCTCGCAGCGTTGCCGGGCGGTGACCCCCACGGCGCCGCATTGGGACGAAAGCGCCGTTTAAGCACGCGCAATCAGGGAGTGCCGCACCGACCGAAGGAAATAGGGTGGCCCCTCGCAGATGGCCGTGAGCATAGCTTGCTCTAGTCGGTCGACACCCCTATCGCCCCCGCCACACGCGTCATTCCCGTCGCCAGGCGAACCCCGGCCCGGGAGGAGGGGCAGCACCGTCCCGTTGCGCGCAGACCACGAAACCGCTCGTTTAGACGGCAGGCAGGCCCAGAATGTCACGTGCCTGCGCGACACTGGCGACCGGCCGCGCGTATTCGGCACATAGCGCGACGGTCCGCGCGACGAGGGCTGCGTTCGACGGCGCGAGCGTGTTCCGGTCGAGGCGGATGTTATCCTCAAGCCCCGTGCGGCAATGCCCGCCCGACACGATACACCAGCGATTGACCTCGAACTGATGCCGCCCTATCCCGGCAGCGCACCACTCAGCGTTAGGGGCGAGACGCGTCAACGTGTCGACGAAGAAGTCGAAGCTTGGCCTGTCGGCGGGCATTGCATTTTGCACGCCCATCACGAATTGAACGTAGAGCGGGCCGGTCAGGCGCCCGTCGCCCTGCATCTTCGCCGCCTGGAAGATGTGGGAGAGATCGAAGGCCTCGATCTCGGGTTTCACCCCAAAGCTCTGCATCTGAGCGGCAAGCCAGTCCACCAGATCCGGAGGATTCTCGTAGACGCGCGTAGGGAAATTGTTGGAGCCGACGGTCAACGAGGCCATGTCCGGCTGCAGCGACAGCATCCCACCGCGTGCCCGGCCCGCGCCCGAACGCCCCCCGGTCGAGAATTGGACGATGATCCCGGGGCAATGCTGCTTGAGTTTCTCCAGAAGGCGGGCGAACCGCTCTGGGTCCGACGTGGGGGTGCCGTCCTCCGTGCGGACGTGACAATGGGCGATGCTGGCGCCGGCCTCAAAGGCGGCTTGGGTGCTTTCGACTTGCTCTGACAGGCTGATTGGGACTGCCGGAGTGTCGGACTTCTGCGGGAGCGAGCCCGTGATCGCGACGCAAATGATGCAAGGTTTGCTCATGATCGCTCCGTCACGCCGCCTTGGGCGCGAGCACGAAGTCAAACTCGACATCCCAGTAGGGCGCGTCAAAGCCCATGTCAGCGATCCGCTCAGGATCCTCGACGAGATTGAAATCTGCCAGAAGGCTCTTTTTGACGCCAAAGACGGCATCGGAGGTGATGTAAGGATCGTCCGGGTCGAAGATGTGCGTTGTCAATTGGTCGAAGCCGGCCTTTTCGACGATGTAGTGCAGATGTGCCGGGCGGTTGGGGTGGCGCCCCAGATTCTGGAGGAGCTTGCCGACCGGCCCGTCGTCCGGGATCGGGTAGAACTTCGGCTTGACGGCCTTGAACCAATAGGTGCCGTCATCGGCAGTGCGAAAGACCCCGCGCAAGTTGAAGTCCGGCTGATAGCCCTTTTGTTGCACGTCGTAGAAGCCCTCGTCATTGGCTTGCCAGACGTCGATCTTAACGCCGGCGAGCGGGCGCCCCTCGACATCGCGGACCTGTCCGCGAACGACCATCGGTTCGCCCTTTTCATCCAGGCAGATGTTGGTCCCCATTTCGTATTCTGGCGCGCCGCCGATGTGGAAGGGGCCGAGGACTGTGTTTTCGGAGGCGCCCGTCGGACGTCGCGAGTTGATCGCATCAACCAGCATCGACACTCCGAGCGCGTCCGACAGCAGGATGAACTCCTGGCGCCAGTCCGTGCAGGTATGCCCGACCGATGTGAGGAACTGAATCGCGGTCATCCATTCCTCCTGGGTTGGTTCGATTTCCTTGACCGCCTCGTGCAGCTTGCGTGTGAGGACGGCCATCACCTCCGCGAGACGCGCATTCTGAGCCTCCGCGTTGCGCGCGATGACCACTTCGACCGAGTTCTCCTCGGAGAAGTAGCCGATGTCCAAGTCGTCTTTTGCCATTCGCTCTACTCCGCTGCCGCTTGGGTTGCGCGTCCGTTCCGGCTCAGAACTTGCGTCAGAACACGGCGCAGCTCGGCCGCGGGGTCGTCGCTCATCGTCTCCATGCGCCAGGCGACGTGATGATCCGGCCGCACCAGAATCGCGCCGGCATCGGTCATCTCCCGCGCCCGCGCCCAGTCGCCCGTATGGTCGACATAGGTCCGGCGCGGTCCGATCACATGGACTGCCACAGGGACGCCCATCTCCGCTGAAACGACGCCGGCCGCGGCCTCCCAGGCTTCGCCGCCGATGCTCGTGAGGAGGGTAAAGCGACCCTGGCCCGTCAGGTCGAGCGTCGAGACCTGCGCGCCCGTGTCGTGTTCGAACAGCCAGACGTGGGGCAGGCGCGCACCGGGCCAAGTGGTCGGCTGGTAGTGGAGCTCTGCGTCGCGCGTGAACGCCGGCTCGGCCTGGCCATCCGCTGCAATGGCGTCGGAGCGATATCGCTGATTCATCTCGACCCCATGCGCGTCGAACTCGTATTTCTTGAACGCGATGGCTTTGCGGATCGCTTCGCGCTGGCGTTCGGCCTCGGGCGTCGCGTCGCAGCGCGCGACGAGGCTGGCCTGCATCACGTCCGGGCTCACGCCCTCAGCCATGCCGAGCGCCGAGAAGATCGGACCGAACTCGCCGATGGACTGATTGGCGCGGGTGACGATCTGCTTGGCCACGGGCGCACGCTCGACCGAGTAGGTGTCGAGCAGCGCGGGCCCCGCCTCGCCTTTCAGAACGGCGGCGAGCTTCCAGGCAAGGTTGAAGCTGTCCTGGATCGACGTGTTGGAGCCGAGGCCATTGGAAGGCGGGTGACGATGCGCGGCATCTCCCATGATGAACACGCGGTCCTTCTGCATCCGCTTGGCGTACATGTTGTTGACGGTCCAGGTGTTGGCCGAGATGAGGTCGATCTCCAGATCGGGATCCCCGACGAGCTGCCGCGCAACCTGTGTGGCCATCGCTTCGTCGACCTCTGGCGCGGGTTGGGTGATGTCGTAGCCCCACACGATCAGCCATTCGTCCCAGGGACGAACCATCCGCACGAGCCCCATGCCGATGCCACCAACATCGGCGCCCGGCTGCATCACCCAATAGAGCACGCTGGGACGGTGGGCGACAAATCTCGATAGGTCCGCCTTGAAGAGGATGTTCATTGACCCTCCGACGCCCATCTGCCCCTCGAACGGCAGCGCCTCGTGCTCGGCCACCAGCGAGTTGCCGCCGTCCGCCCCGACAAGGTACTTCGAGCGGATCGTGAACTCCGCGCCCGATAGACGATCGAGGCAGGTGGTCGTAACCCCATCGGCATCCTGCTCATGGCTCAGATATTGCGTCGACATGCGCGCTTGCGTGCCCCGCGAACAGGCCGTCTTGAAGAGCAGGGGTTCCATAAAGGTCTGCGGCAGATCATTCATCATCGTCGGACTCGACAGCTGATGCTCGGCGCGGGAGAGCGGATGGTTGCCCCAGCTCTTCATGCGACCGATTTCCTCGCCCGCGAGGCTCTCGCAAAAGACGTTCTCGCCCATCAGGTCCTGCTCAGCGCAGAACATGTAGGCCTCCTTCTCCACGTCTTGCCCAAGATCGCGCAACACCTCCATCGTGCGCTGGTTGGTGATGTGGGCGCGGGGCGTGTTGGCGAGCCAGCGATACTGGTTCACCGCCATGTTCTCGACCCCATAGGTCGAGAGCAGCGCCGCCGTTGCCGAGCCCGCGGGCCCGGTGCCAATGATCAGAACGTCAGTCTCGATTTGTGCCATGGTGTACCTCCCGAGTATCGATGGATCAGGACCGCGGGTCCCAGAGACGGGTGTCAAACTCCGTCTCGTAGGCTTTGCCCTCCGGGTAGCTGACGAGTTCAAGCTGCATTCCCCAGGGCGCCAGAAAATAGACCCAGGTCTCCCCCGCGCTTGGCCCCCCTGTCATCGTGGTGGGCGCGCCCAACACGGTCAGCCCAGCGTCCTGCAAATGCGCAACCGCCGCGTCCATGTCCGTCGTGTAGAACGCGATGTGATGGCCGCCGATGTCCGAATTGCGAGGTGGCGCCGCGTTTTGTTCCGGTGCGGTGTATTCGAAGATTTCGAAGTTCGCGCCATTGCCGCAGCGCACAAGACGCATCCTGGGGATCTCGGCCTTGGGATCGACATTAAGGTGATCCCGCATCCATGTGCTGTCTCCGCCGGAGAAGGGCCCCAACGGGTAAAACGCCAGGCAGCCAAGTGTGTCGACAAAGAATGCCGTGGCTTCTGCGACGTCGGGCACGGTGAACCCGATGTGGTCGATCCCTGTCAGACCTGGCAGGCCCCCAGCCGGGCTCGCCACCGGTGCGGCCAGTGCAACCGCAAGCGCCGTGGGCGCAATGAAACGGATCATGATTGGTCCTCTCTGTCGGTCAGTATGCCCCCTGTCAGCCGTCGCCGTACGGGGAAGAGTTGAACACCTGTCTTGTCGGAAATGAGCCCCCAGAGCCCGCGTGGCGCGGTGAGCATGACCACGATACCGAGCGCGCCGAGGATCATCAGGTACCAGCTGCCGTAATCCGCCAGCAGGCTTTGGAGCGCGAAGAAAACGAGGATGCCGATGATGGGTCCTTCGATCGTGCCGATCCCGCCAATGACGACGATGAAAATCACGTAGGCCGTCCAATCGATGACGCTGAACGCGGCATCGGGCGAAATCCGTGCCGTCTGCACATAGATCAGGGCTCCCACGAGCCCCGTGCCAAAAGCGGCAACCAGAAAGACGGTCCAGCGCATCCGCTTTGCATCGACCCCGACGGCACGCGCCGCAACGTCGTTGTCGCGCACCGCCGAGAGCGCAAGTCCGCGTTTGGTGCGCAAAAGCCAGTAGATCCCGGCGATGGTCCCCACAGCGATGAACAGCGCCAGCCAGTACGCCAGGATGTCTCGTGCGGCAGAGGCGCGCACGTCGAGCGTCGTCTCGATCCACTCAACGAACATCATGTCGCGCAGCGCATCCCGGGGCAGAGACGTGCCCGTTCCCCCCCCGAGCGCCTGCCATTGCGCAACCGTGAGACGAGAGACTTCCGCGATGACCCAGGTGCCAATCGCGAAGTACGCACCCTCCAGGCGAAACGCGAAGAACGCAGTCGGTATTGCCAGAAGCAGGGCCGCAACCCCGCCGACAAGGATCGCCGGCACCGGGTCCATCCCACCCAGGATGACCCCGCCGAACATCGCATAGGCTCCGAGGCCCACGAAGGCTTGCTGGCCCACGCTCACAAGCCCGCCATAGCCCGCCAGCAGGTTCCAGAACTGCGCCAGCGTCAGCATCGTGAGGATGAAGAAGAGGTCCTGGATCAGCGCGCGCCCGGCAAAGAACGGTGCTGCGGCCAGGATCGCCACCAGCGCGGCAAGAGCAACCCCTGCGACCCCGGACGCAGGGGTGCGGGTGCGAACGACATAGGGCGTTGAGCGCATCTTATCCTCCCCGCGGAAAGAGGCCCTTGGGCCGTATGAGAAGAACGACGAGAAAAGCGACATGCCCGGCCAGGATCTGCCATTCGGGATTGATCGCGGCGCCGACGGTCTGTGCCACCCCAATCAGAACCCCGCCCAGCAACGTGCCCCACAAGCTGCCCAGGCCTCCGATGATCACCGCTTCGAACGCATAGATCAGACGCGCCGGGCCGATCGACGGATCGAAGTTCGCCCGCATCCCGAGATAGAGGGCGGCCACCGTTACAACGAGCATCGCGATCCCTGTGGCGGCGGCAAACACGCGCTCTGGCTTCACCCCCATCAGCGCTGCGGTCGTCGCGTCATCCGATGTGGCTCGAAAGGCCCGCCCAAGTGCTGTTCGGTAAAAGAGCAACTCCAGCCCGAAGATCACTGCGACGGCGGAGCCGAAGGTGAGCAGCGGCAACAAACCAAGGCTGATCGGCCCCAGAGCGACCGATGCCGTCTCAAGAGCCCCCGCCGGGATCCTCTGGCTGTCCGCCGATGCCGTCTCCAGAAGCGCATTCTGGATCAGGATCGAGAGGCCAAAGGTAACCAGAAGCGGTGGTAAGAGGTCCTCACCCAATGTCCGGTTCAGCACCAGTTTCTGCACGGCCCAGCCAATGATGAACATCACGGGTGCTGCAAAGGCGGCTGCGACAAAGGGGTTCATCCCGACCGCAAGCACCAACAGCAAGATCACATAGGCCCCAAGCACGATGAGGTCGCCATGCGCGAGATTGACGAGTCGCATGATCCCGAAAACCAGCGACAGCCCCGCCGCAAAGAGCGCATAAAGACCCCCCAGCAGTATACCCTGCAGGATCGTATCAACCCAGATCACACCCGCCCCTCCTTCTTCTTGCCGAAAACACCGCGGGGGGAGGCGGCCGTCAGGCCGGCGGGGGGCAGCGCCCCCCGGCCCAGCGCGGG
>JBCCYI010000137.1:0-12572 GCA_039189975.1 Pseudomonadota bacterium | reverse complement strand
GGCTTTTCGAGCTCGTACTTGACGAATTCGAGCACCGCGGTCTCGTTGAAATCCTTGATCGGAAAGACCGACTGGAAGACGCCCATTATGCCCTCGCCATCGGTGGGTTCGGGCGCGTCGCCGGAATTCAGAAACAGGTCGTACGAGGATTTCTGAACCTCGATCAGGTTCGGCATTTCCAGGACTTCCCGGATCTTGCCGTAGTATTTGCGGAGTCGTTTCTGGCCAATAAAGCTCGAAGCCATAGGTCTTGTCACCTTTCATCATCAGAGCCGCATCCGCCGGTGGGCCTCGGCGATGCGCCCCATGAAGAGGGTTGTCCGATCCATTCTTGGTTGCCCGCCCGCGGCAACCTCTCGATCGGTTCCGAACCCTAGAGAAGCCCCGGCCCTGTCAGGGCCTCTCTAAGACTCGGACGGCTGGAACCGGAATTTCCGGATCCAGCCATGCTTTGGTTCGCCCGCAGGCGACCGATTACTTGAGCTCGACTTCGGCGCCTGCCTCTTCGAGCTTCTTCTTGATCTCTTCGGCCTCGTCCTTGGCGATGCCTTCCTTGACGGCCTTGCCACCGGCTTCGACGAGCTCTTTGGCCTCTTTCAGGCCGAGACCGGTGATCGCGCGAACTTCCTTGATCACGTTGATCTTCTTGTCGCCTGCGGCCTTGAGGATGACGTCGAATTCCGTCTTCTCCTCTTCGGCCGGGCCGGCGTCGCCGCCTGCCGGGCCGGCCATCATCACAGCGCCGCCAGCGGCGGGCTCGATGCCGTACTCGTCCTTGAGGATGGTTTTCAGTTCTTGAGCTTCGAGCAGCGTCAGACCGACGATTTGCTCGGCAAGTGCTTTCAGATCAGCCATTGTTTCCGTTCCGTTTCCTTAGTGTGTTCCAACGCCGTGTGCGGGATGCCGCCACGGGCCTCACGATATGCCCGCCAAGGACTACGCAGCTTCGCCGCGCTCCTCGATGGTGCTGAGAATGCTCGCGATGTTCGAAGCAGGTGCGCCGATCGCACCGGCGATGTTCGAAGCAGGCGCGCCGATCATGCCCGCGATGGTAGCAATAAGCTCCTCGCGCGATGGCATCTTCGACACGGCTTCCACACCGGCCCGGTCCAGAGCGCTCTCCCCCATCGACCCGCCAAGGATCTCAAACTTCTTGTTGTCCTTGGCGAAGTCCTCCACGACCTTGGCTGCTGCCACAGGGTCTTCGGAGAAGGTGAGAACGGTCATTCCCGTGAGGTACGTCGCAATGCTCTCGCACGGCTTTCCCTCGAGGGCGATCTTAGCGAGCCTGTTCTTGGCAACGCGGACGGAGGCCTCGGCCGCACGTGCGCGCGCCCGAAGATCCTGCATCTCGGCAACCGTGAGACCTTCGTAGTGGGCAACCACAACGACGCCAGAGCTTTCGAAGATCTGGCCGAGTTCCTCGACCACTTTCTCTTTCTGGGCTCTATCCACAGTTCTCTCCAAGTCATGGAGGGCCTGCGCCCCCCGGCTCAATTGGCCGGGCGCCCCACGCTTCCACGTGTCTCACCCGACGATCGGGTCCTAGATACGGGCAGGTCACGGGCCGCAGTACGGGGGCCACGCAAGGCGCCCGCGAAAACGGTGATCTCTTCCCGTCTCAGGCAGGACTTAGCGCCTGTGGCCTCACGGCCGTCGGCAGCCCACCGTCTCGGACGAAACGCAGCAGAACTTCTGCCGCGAGGCGTGCGTATAGACGCGATGGCCGCGAAAGGGAAGCGCAAAGATGTGCGCTGAGCGCAGCGGCGGGCCCAGCGCCAGCGCGCCTCAAAAAGGCCTCAATCAAGGGGCCACCTTGCGGCCATAAGATGACCTCCTGCTATTCACCACTCGGCGGTCCACGGCGCATTTTTTGACCGAGCTTTTTTGAGCATGACGGAGCGATTGTCCCGATGGCCTTCCTGACCACAGAACGTTTTGCGCTGACCGGCGACCCCGTGATCGACGTCGCAACGACAGGGGGCCGCTGGCTGCTCAACAAAGACCGCTTGTTGCATTGGGCCATCACGGATGGCTTCGCGGGCGAGACCTGGCCCAACCCGGCCAACTTGCGCACAGAGATTGCGCTGGTACTCGAAACCATCGAGCCCTTCATTGACATCGAATTTGAGTTCGCCGGCTTTTTTGCTGACCCGATCGCGGCGGGCGCGGCGGGCGCCGACCTTGTCTATGCGCGCGACACGCAAGGCACGATCGTACCCCAGGGCACTTCAAGCTACGCTTACTTTCCGCAGGACACCTTCATTGCAACGGGCGTGCCCGAATATCCCGCGGGCTGGAAGACGCAGCCAGGCGATATCTTCTTCGGGGTCGATCTTCCGGCCGCGACCATCGGAGAAATCCAACGCGGAACCGAGCAATATACACTCATTCTGCGCGAGACGCTCCAGGCCTTGGGCCTGAAAGACCTGACCGACTCAGGTCAGTCCGGGCGTCCGACCTTACAAACCCTTGGGTTTGAAGAGTTCGACATCGACTGGATTTCTGTGATGTCGGTCAACGACGATTACGCGCATGAGCCCTTTCGTTGGGACCCGGCAGCGCCTCAGGTTCTGGATGTTGTGGCGCTCCAGTGGCTCTACGGCACGAACATGTCCACGAATACAGGCGACGATACATATTACCTGCGCACCACCGAAAGCTACGAGACAATCTGGGATGCATACGGCATTGATCGGGTCAGAATTGACCCGAGAGCCACCGAAGGCTGGACCATCGAGCTGTGGGATTCGCCGCGCTCCGAGCTCAACCCGATCTCGATCGGCAGAGCTGCCCCCACATCCCAGCTTGCCTCCGACGCGCCCAAGGAGAACATCTGGCTGCTGGGCGACTTTGAAGTCTTCGATGGCTCTGCGTTCGGCGACACCTTCGTCGGCGACCGAAACATCACCCTGTTCGAAGGCCATCGGGGCGACGATACGATAGACGGCGGTGGCGGTTACGACATTGCGTTATACTCCGGCCACATGGCGTCCTACACCATCGAGATCCGCGACGAGACCGTCACCGTGATCGACCGGCGCCCCGACGGGACTGACACAGATACGGTCCGCAATGTCGAAGAGGTCTACTTCGACGGCGGGCATGTGCCCGCAGTTGGCGACGACGGGATGCGGCTTGATCTCTTCGACGATGCGGCCCGAATTCCGCTGGGGGCGTTTCTCGAAATCACCGAGCTCTATATCGCCTATTTCAACCGCGCGCCGGACGCCCTCGGCCTGGCCGATTGGGCCAGCGAGGTCGAACGCGGGGTCACCCGCGAAGAGATTGCCGAAAGCTTCTTCGACCAGGCCGAAACCCGCGCCACCTACCCCGACCTGAGCGACACCGCCGCTTTCGTACGCGCGGTCTACTCCAACGTTCTGGGGCGCGCGCCGGATACCGACGGCTTCGCCTATTGGGTCGAAGAGCTCGCGACCAACCCTGCCATCAACGAACCGAACTTTATTCTGGCCGTCATCAACGGCGCCATCGGGCCAGATGTCGACTATCTGCGCGCCAAGAGCGATGTCGGTCTGCATTTCGCGGTAGAACACGGCATGTCCGACCTCGCGCATGCCCGCGCCGTGATGTCTCTCTATGATGGCACCGCAGCGTCTGTGCTGGCGGCCAATGCCGAAGCGGACCGTCTCCACGCGCGCGCGCTCGATCCCGAGACCGGCGCGTTCCTGATGCCCATTCTCGGTGTGTTGGACAGTGTGTCCGAGGTCGCCTGAGCTGGGATCCGCATCGTGCGCCAAGCGGCACAGACCTGCGGAGCAGACCCCCCGTGCCTTGCTCCAGGGGTCGATACGGTGCGGAAAGGCAGCGCATAGAGAATACGTTTAGGCTGAAAACACGCGAAATACTGGACAGAGCCGCCGCGCATGCCCAATCTGAAAGCCAGTAAACGGGATCGCAGGTTATGGCATTGGCGACACTCAACGACGACCAAAAGCGGTTTGTCGAAAAATATCTGGGCACAGCAGTCGACCTCTCCGACGCGGGGCCGTCCAAGGCGCGCAAGGCGTGGGAGGCCACCGCTCCGAAGCTCGACAAACGTGTCACCGGGCTGGTGGAGAGCGGCGCGCCGCTCGCGGACAAGCTCGCCGAGGCGTGGGGACAGGCCGGCAAGGTCGCCAATTCAGGCAACTACCCAAAGGCGATGGACGCGGCCAAAAAGGTCGCCGCCGGGATCGACAAGATCGCCCGCGCCAAACCGCAGGTGGCCGATGCCAAAGGGATCGGCGGCGTTTCCCTCGTCAAGCTCGGCATCGCCCGCGCCGAGTGGCCCAAGATCCACGCCAACGCTCATTCCGCGCTCGAAACGCTGATCTCCAAACTGCGCACGCTCTACGGTCCCTATTCAAATGAGGCCGCGCAGCTCGACCTCGCCGTGGCACAGATCGAACGCATCATCTCGACACTCGACGAACGGCTCAAGAGCCAGCTCGACGACGTCTACAATGCGCAAAACGAGCATGCCCGCGAGATCACCATCGACCGCGTGCGCTCCACCGTGGCCGAGTTCACCAACTTCGTGGACACCGACCCCGTCGCCCTCGCGATCGACCACAATTCCTTTACGCCCGGCCTCGCGCCGATGGCGCCGATCCGCCGGAACCTGCACCAGATGATGTCCGCGCTCGACATCTGATCGGCGCCCCGCGCTGCCGCCGGCCCCTGCATCTGTCGAAGGGAGAGCCCCGACATGAGTGACGCCCCTACCCTGCCGCCCCCCGATCCAAAGCTGGGGACGTGCAAGCTCACCTCCGTGCTGGGCCTCAAGCCGCTGATCCAGCTCTATGGCGACACGGTCGACACCACGCAGGCCCCCAAAGCGCCCGTCACCGACCCGCTCCAGCTCTTCCAGCTCGAAGAGGCGGCGAAGGCGGCCGGAGACCTGGGCGTCGAGGTCCGCCAGATGGCCGCCTCCGTCAACGCCGAGGTTTCGCGCATCGTGCGGGAGACGCGCGGCCCGCTCAGCATCGAGCGCGCGCTCTTCATCAATAACGACTACGAGACCGTCTACAACCGCTGGATGAGCACCATCGACGAGGCCGCCAACACGGCCTACGGCGTCTGCGAGGAGGTGCGCGTTGCCGGGCTGGAGCTCTCGGCCCAGTTCAAGGACAAGAACACCTCGCACCACGACATGCTCGACACGCGCGACACCGAAATCGGCAAGGTGGAGGACGCGCTGGAGGCATTCCGCAACGTCATCACCCGCATCAACGGCGAGGTGAACAACGAGCGCAAGACGATCGAAGGTGCGCTGGAGTTCCACAAGACCAAGTTTCTGGAGCAATACGAGGCCACCGCCGAGGGCATCCGCGAATGCCTGATGTGGGATTACCCCGAGGCCCCCGCCCTCGATGAACGTGCCAAGGCGATCTATGCCCGCGCGTTCGAGGTCAAGACCAGCACCGGCTTTGGCGATGCGACACGGGACGCCGCCCAGCTGACGACCGAGTCGAGCGCGCTCGTGCGCAAGTACGACGAAGCCTACCGTGCCAAGCTCGACGCGCTGATGGTGATCGTCGACCGCGTGCAAAAGGCCGTCGACGGGCACAAATCGTGGGTGCCTTTCATGGGCAATGACCTCACCGAAGAGCACCGCGAGCTCACCCAGGGCAAGGTCGACGCCGCCAAGCAGATGGCCGAAAGCGGGCGCAACATCAAAGCCATCGAGGCGGCGATGGTGGTTGCGCGCGAGGCGGAGCTGTTGATCACCGCCATCGACGACAAGGACGCCAAGGCGACGCTGAAGTCGATGAACGACGACATCAAGGTGATCGCCAACATGATCACCAAGTACAAAGACAAGCGCCCCAACGACGGTAAGGCGACCCAGAAGAAGCTCGACGACGTCAAGGCCGAGATCCGCGGCCTCGCCCCCGATGACGCCAAGGCCAAAGTGACGGACCTGCTCGCGCTGGTCACGACCTCCGCCAGCCCCGGCGACTGGACGACGTACCAGGGCCGCGGCCAGCTCCAGGCCAAGTGGGAGGCGGATTACACCCAGAAGGCGGGCGCGCTCGACAAGGAAATCGCGAAGTTCAACAAGGCGTTCCAGGGCACGGATTACACCGGCACGTTGGTGACCAAGGTCAAGGCGCTGCGCGGCGTCGTCACCGCCGAGGCCAACGAGACGACGGGCGCGGAAGCGCAAAAGCTCGTGGACGAAATCGAAACGCAGATCGCGCTCTACCTGCCCGCCATCGAGCCCGATGACGACAATATCGAAGCCGCCGTCAAGGCGCGCGATCTGCTCACCGCCGACCAGACCGCCGCGATGGCCGAGGCCGAAGCCAAGGCGAAGGCCAAGGAGGAGTTCGAGGCGCTGCTGGAGGATGTCGAAGGCAAGGTCGAGGCCGCGAAGCTCGACGACGACTTCTCCCAGATGCTCGACGCCGTCGCCACCGCCCGCGCCGACTACGAGGCCTGCAAGCAGATGCTCGCCTCCGCCAAGACGACCGCGGAAAAGAGCGAGGATTACGTAACAGCCACGAACCTCGTGAACTCCGCCGCCAAGGACCTGCGCAAGCTCGAACAACGCTCGACCGGCGAGCTCTTCGACGACCTGCAGAAGATGGGCCGTGTCTGGCAGATCGGCGCGATGGACTTCGCCAAAAAGGCCATGGAGCTGGAGCTGAAGATGCGCGCGGCCGTGAACGAGCTCGAAGACGAGGACGAGAAAGCTGCCCGCAAGATCCAGGTCGACGAGAGTGCCGCGGCCCTGAAGGACATGATCGCCTTCTTCGACTCGCGCGCCTTCGACGATGTCGCCGCCCGCTTTGCCAGCACCACCGACGCCAAGAAGCGCAAGCGCGACCGCGAGGAAGTGCTCCGTCGCGTCCGGCTCTACCGCGATGCGATCACCGGTAACCCGGTGATGAAGTCCATCGTCAACAACCCCTTCGGCGTCTCCAGCATCGCCACGTCGATGTATGCCCAGCTCAAGAAGATCGAGCTGATGACGCTCGCAACGCTCTAAGGGAGGCCCCAGATGCCCCTCACCGACGATCAGGACAAGTGGCTCAGCGGGTTCGCCGCCGTGAAGGTTGCGGGCGACAAGGCCAAGGACGCCGTCGAGGCCCGGCGCCTAGCACAGAACAAGATCGAGTTCGAGCTGATGGACAAGCGCGACGGGCTGCGCGATTTCCTTGAGGCGACAACCTTCGAAAAGCCCGCCGAGAGCGTCTTTGACAGCGTCAAGGCAACCCTCGGCATGGCCGACAAGATCCGCCTGCTGGAGCCCGGCGGCGACCCGATGAAGGAGTTCGACATCTTCGAGGACGCCAAGTTTCTCTCCGATGAGGATGCCGACCGCGCCCAGGAGGTGCAGGCCAAGCTCAAAGAGCTCTACAACCTGATGTACGAGATGGAGGCAATGACCTACGGCGACCCGCCGCAAAAGGTCTACCCCGACCCGATGGCCATCAAAGCAGACCTCTGGGACCCGCTCGTGCGCGAGGGGATCATCCCCGAAAACTTCGTCCCGCCCCGGTTTTCCGAGGTCGAGCAAACGTTCGGCGCCGCCTCCGAGCTCTATGAGGAGCGTTTGCAGGAATACACCGAGAACCTTGGCGAGTGGGACATCTTCGCCGAGAACTTCAACGGCGTGGCAACCTGCGCCAAGCTGGGGCTCGATCTGACCGCCGCGATTGTCTCCGCCACCGGGCCCGATGCGACCAAGACGGTCGAGACGCTGAACCTGATCGGCGCCTCTGTCGCTGCCGTCGGCGCAGGCACCGAGGCAGCACTGAAGGACAAGGACGTCGTCAAGTCCTTCGACAGTTTCACAACAGTCGTGACGAACACCCTGACCGCCGCCGCGGGCGAGGGCGTCGGCAAGGCCGTGGGCTCCGTCATCACCGCCGCCGTCCACAGCTACCCCTTCGGCAAGCGCATCAAGACGTGGCGCGACACGGGCGAATGGAGCTGGTCGGAGGCAATTGCAGACCTCGGCGACGCTGTGGGCAAGGGCATCGCAGCGGGCGATGGCGCCTCGGACAGCACGTATTACGCGGATGTCGGCAAGATCGTCACCGCAAGCTTCAAGGCCGTCTCAGCCGGCGTCAGCACCCTGGGCGCCGAAAAGGAAGACCGGATGCTCGACGTGCTGATGGCAAAGCTGGGGGCGGAGGCCAATTCCATCGCCGGCGCACTTGTCAGCATCTCCAAGGAGCACGAGACCAACCGTGCGCTGGCCGCCGAAGCCGAAAAGCTCGGGCGCGCGCTGAACGAAGAGGAAAAGGAAGAGGTTACCAAGGGCGTCTCCGACAAGTATCCGTCGGACGAGGTGCTGGAGGCGGGCGACAGCCTGGAAGATATCGCCGAAGCGTTCCAGGAGCGCAATGAGGCCGTGGGCGAGGGCTTCAAGGCCTTCGACGAGGCCGAACAGGCGCGGCTCAAGCAGGAAGCCCAGGCCGCCATGGACGCCAAGATGAAGGATTACATGGAGACGCCTGACCCCGTCTTCGAGGCGATGCTCGCCACCGGTTTTGGCGAGGCCACCTACGGCGACACCCCGCCCGAGGGCGATGACAGCCCCGAAGCCGCACGCATCCGTGCCGAGCAGGAAGAGCGGCGCATCAAGTCCATCGAGAGCCTCATCGCGATCCAGAAGAAGCATGAGGCGACTTACAAGCTCTCCCAGACCATCGTGAACACCGCCAAGTCCACGGCGGTGGCCGCGCTGGGCGACAAGATCCCCGGCCTCAGTGTCGTCGCCGTCGCGCAGGAGCTGATCCAGTCCATGCACGAGGCGGCCAAGCAGGGCAGCGAGTTCTTGCTCTGGCAAGACAACATGACGATGGGCAACAACGCCCATACCGTGCAGGTCGAAGCGATCCTGAGCCGTCACGGCCTGCAAAAACGCCAGACGATCGAGGCGGGCATCGCCGCCGCGCTCAAGGCCGCACAGCTTGTCGGAGAGGTGCTGAAGCTCGCCGGGCAGATGGCGCCCGCGGGCTACGCCGTCTCCGCGACTGCGATGACGGGAGCCGTGGTGCTCGAAGCGGCCTCCAAGGTCGCGGACGCGGCGACAGTCAAACGCGGCTGGGATCTCTACAAGACCGCCATTGCCGAGCCGCAAAACCGCAAGGCGGCCCGCCGCGCGATCCGTGCCAACCCGACGCTCGCGAAGTACGCGCTGGCCTATGGCGCGGTTGTTGAGAAAAACCCCATCGCCAAGGAGGTGATGCGCCGCGCGGGCATCAACGAGACCGCACTGGCGGATCCATCAGCCAGCGTCGGCAAGGTCGTCGAGTATATGGAACTCCTCTACAAGGACGATCCCGACGTCCTGCGCACCACCGCCATCCCCAAGGCCTGGCACGCCGGCCCGGTCGAGCTCACGGCGTCGAGCTGGACCGTCTCGATCTTCAACGCCCAGAACGCGGACGCCAAGCCCAAGAAGCGCGCCGAGCCGCTCCTCGCTCCGCTCGACGCAACCGGCGTCGCCGGGTCGCTCCAGTCCTACGAGCTCGCCGCCGCAGGGGTGAAGGACACCAACACCCACCGCGAGCAGCTCGATGCGCTCGACGTCGCGATCAAGGCGGCGGAACGGCTGGAGATTGCCTTCTACCGGCTGAAACCCCGGACCGCGGAATCCACCTCCGAGACCCACAAGGAGGTCAAGGAGTACATCGACGCGCTCGTGGGCAAATGCACCCTTCAGAAGCGCGAATGGGAGGCGATGGTCCCGGACATCGAGTCTGCGATCGCGCGCCATAGCGTGGATGCAGCCCAGGACGGCGCGACTGTGTAGCGCCCGAGCGCGAGACATCGCCAACAGCGGCGCACTGGGCTGGAGCCTAACCCAAGAGTGCACGTCCTCCGGGGGACCCAACGGTTGTGGGATGCGCAGGGTGGCCGAGCGGGCCGTGCGCCATTTGGCCGGACGCGGCGCCTCCCTTCCGCGTTTCCCGCGCTTGGCTAGTCAGCCACCCGGACGAGCCGAAACCCCACGTTGGCCTGACGCCGTTCTTTGGGGATAGCCACGCGGTGGGAGGCGCGCAGGTTCTCCACCGGATCGTCCCACGACCCCCCGCGTAGGACACGGCTGCCACAATTGCCGGCAAGACGCGCTGACCCGTCCTGGGGCGCGCCACGATGCGAAGGATTGAAGCAGTCTTCCGTCCACTCCCACAGATTGCCGATCATGTGCGAAAGGCCGAAGCCATTCACCGGAAATGCGTCGGCAGGCACAGGCGCCTCCGTGCCATCGGCGCAGGCCGTGTTGCGCCAGCGAAACCGGCTCTCCGCATCGGCGCCGTTGACGGCCGCGCAGATCCCGGCGAGGCCCTGTGGCCAGGGATAGTCTACGCCCTTGCCCGCGCGCGCCGCATATTCGAACTCCGCTTCGGAGGGCAACCGCCAGCGCCCGCCAGGATCCTCTTCGCTCAGCCAGGCGGCGTAGGCGACGGCATCGTCCCAACTTAGGCAGGCGGCGGGCGTGTCCTCGGCCACTTCAAACCCGGGCGCACCCCAATAGGCCCCGTCGCGAAACCGCATGCGACCCTCCGCTGTCCAGACCCAGCAGCCTCGCGGAATCGCCTGCCCCGTGGCCGCCTCAAAGCGGCGAATCTCACCAACCGTGATCTCGCTCTGCACCAGGACCAGCGCCGCGATGACCTGATCGACCTCCGGACGCTCCTCCGCGGGACCCGTTGCAGAGCCCAACAGCGCCGGACCACCCGGCACCGTCACGGTGACGGGGCACACCGCACAGGCCGGCGCCTCCGGTAGAGGCACGGCGATGTCAAAACCAGCCCCCGCAGGCGCGGCAAACGCACAGCCAAACGCGAGGAGCATCCCTCTCCATCTCTTGGTCTTGTGCGGCATCGCGGCTCTCCTCGGCTGGCGCGACACTATCGGCCCCCCTGCCCGCTCGCCAGACAAACCCGCGCGCCGGCCCGATCTTTTCGCCGCCCTCACGGTGCAGCAAGGGGGGCAGCAAACGGGGCAGCACAGGGGCCGCCCCCGGCCCGCACCACAACCCATGGCGCGATCTCGGCAACGCACGGGCTGGGGATCTCCTGCGCGGCCCGCAGTGCGGCCCACTCCGCCGGGCTTGCTACGATGAAAAACACACCGCCCTCGGCGATCCGCTCGGCGACACGCGATCCGCCACGCGCGCCGTGCATCTGTGGTCTGGGCAAGCCCGGCGCGTCCAGGCGCAAGAGCATAAGCTCCATCCGCAGCGCGCGAAAGACGGCACGATCCGCGACGATGGGCGCATGCCGTGCATCGGTGCCATTAATGAGGGCGGCGATCTGCTGGGGTGGCAGGGCGCGCAGCACGGAAGGGACGGTCGCCGATACCGCGGAAAACGCCCCAAGAAGCCCGAGGAGCGGTGCCGAGAGCAGCATCAGCGCAGGAGGCCGGAGCGTCGCAAGACCAAGGCCCGCCGCCACGAGGAGCCCCATCCATGCCGGCGTGAAGTAGCGCCCGGTCAGCAGACTTGTGTTGAGGCTCATCGCCAGCATCACCAGGCTCACCCCGAAGCCGAGCGCAAAGACGGGCCAGGCTGCGGGGCGCAGCCCGGGACGGATCAACGCAAGTACGGCGCAGGCAAGCAGAGCCAGCACGATCCCGGCGGCGGGCCCGATACCGGTCAGCCCAACCTCTCCGGTCGCGAGCTCCGCCACGAGGAGCTGCAGGCTTTCCGCACCGAAGGGGCGCCTGTCCTGCAGCCAGTAATCCCCGATCCGGTCGACCACATGGAGACGGCTGACGAGCATATACGTCAGGAATGCAACGACCGAGGGCACCTTTTGCGCCGCGATCCAGCGGCGGCGAAAGGCCGGATCGGCCAATGCCCCGCGCCGCAGCCCCGGCCACCACGGCAGCGAAAGCACGACGAGATAGGTGAGAATGCCCCCCGTTAGCGTCAGGCAGGCGCCGCTCCAGCCCAGAAGAAAGAGCCAATGCGGCACACGGCTCACCGTGTCGCGTCCGATCGAGGCCACCAGCCCCAATGCGCCCACCAGGCCCATCGCCGTGAAGAGCATCAGCAGGCCGTACGGACGCGCATTCTGCGCCCAGTGGATGTGCAGGGGGGAAAAGACATAAAGCGCGCCGACCAGAACCGCCGACCGCCAGCCGAAGTAGCGCAGCACCCCGGCGCTCAAAACGGCCGCTGCGCCCGCGTCGAAAACGGCGCTCGGGGCACGGATGGCGGCGACGTTGGAGGGGTCGATCCCGGTCAGCTTCAGAAGCGCGAAGTAGAACGGGGAGTGCCCCCGGCCAACGCGATCATCGACCAGCCCCAGCCAGTCGCGCGAGGCGGCAAACTGGGTATAGATCTCGTCGAGCCAGAGGTCGCGGGTTCCGATGCCCCATAGCCGCAGCAAAAGGGCGAACAGAAAGACCGTGGCAGCCACCGCCGCAAGGGCGCCGACGCCGGGCCTCTGAGCTGATGGTGTGTCTGACATGCGCTCCCAATCGCTGGTCCGCCGATCAATGTCGGCTCACACGGCGCGACGCAAGAGCGCGCGGTCCCAATCGGCGCGCCCCCGCATTGGGCGAGCCGCGCTTTGACGCCGGTCGAGCCAGGCGGCCTC
>JBCCYI010000136.1:0-12573 GCA_039189975.1 Pseudomonadota bacterium | reverse complement strand
CTGAAACACCATGCGAAGCATCGACCTAGTCCAGTTTCTACTAGCAATAAATTGCTATCATACTGGCCAGTAATTAAATCTAAATTAACTTGCGATCTAACTCAAATCTGGGCTCAGATCCCGCACGCTGTCTCACCAAATGGCACCCTGCTCCGTTTTGCACCTCACTCCTCGAGGTGCTGCGAGCCTCGCCGGCCTGGGCAGACCACGACGCAAAGCATGAGTACCCAAGGCGGACGTTTGAATGTCCATAAGCCAGGCGCCAGGGCTAGCGCTCCGGCTCAAACTCAGGCTGGCCGCATGCCCTCCCTTCTGCCCTACGATCCGCCGTCTCCCCGGCTTGCCCGTCGCACCCCGGCAGGGTTCGGTGTCGGGCGAGGCGGCTGCGAGAGGAGAGAGATCGTGGAAGCCGCACCGCGCACAATCTGCCGAGAGCGCCAATGCTTGTTTACACGCCTGTGCGGGACGTCACCCGCACCCATACCGGATTGGCATGGCGCAGCGTGATCCCGGGGGCGTGCCGAGGGCTTGGCCCCCCCTGATGGTGCAGGCGCACCTGAGCAAAGACCCTCTCGATCACCCGGAGCGCAATCCGATTGGCCAGGTAAAGTCCGACACAGCGGTGCGATCCAAGACCGAAGGGCAAGTAGCCCTCTCGTGCCCGTGGCATGCGCTCCGCGAAGCGCTCCGGGTCAAACTGCTCTGGGTCTGGCCAGAAATCGCGGCGGCGATGGAGCAGAAAGGGCGAGATCAGAACAGAGGACCCGCGCGGGATCGCGTACCCGTCGATCTCAAGCGCCCGCGTCGCACGCCGTTCGATGATCCAGATGGAGGGGTGCAGACGCAGCGCCTCGGCAAAGATCCGGGCGGGCGGCGCTGTCTCAAACCTTTCCGCCGCGTGAAAAAGCGCCCACGCAAGGGCATTTGCCGTTGTCTCATGGCCGGCCAGAAGCAACGTCAGGGTCGCATCGCGCAGCTCCGTGTCGCTCAGCCCGCTGTCACCCTCCGCCGCATGGGCGTCCAGCAACCGCGTCAGAACATCGTCGGGCGGCGCCTCGGCACCGCGCCGGGCCTGGATGAGATCCAGGACGAGTGCATCGAGGGCCGCCACCGCGCGGCGAAACGCGCGACGGTGCAGTCGCTCCGATAGCATCGACAGATCAAACGGCGCCTCAATCCGGCGCCAGGTATCGGCCAGTGCAACTTCGAGCGGCGCGATGATCCGGCGCGGATCAATGTCTTCGGAGAACAGCACTCGGATCGCGGCGGAGATGACGAGCTGCATCATTTCGTCGACAAGATCGACCTGTCCCTCCTCCACCCATCGCCGCACCATCGGATCGATCAGACGGTCCAGCTCCGGGTCGATCCCGGAAAAGACGCTGGGCTGAAACACTGGCTGGATCAGGCGCCGATGGCGCTGCCACGCCTGATGGTCGCCGGACAGCAGACTGCGCCCCGTTGTGGCAGCGATACGGGAGGCGCTGCGCGTGGCCTTGTCATAGGCCCTCCCCCCGCGAGACAGGACCGCCTCAATGTCATCAGGATGGTTCAACAGATGCGCCGTCACCGGCCCGAACCGCAGGCGGACGATGTCCCCGTAGCCCTGCGCGGCCTGGGCCAGGCACCCGAGCGGATCGCGTCGGAACGCAGAAAGGTTGCCAAGAAGAAACGTACCCCGTGGCCCTGGCGCCCGCCTCATCGGGGGTAGGACCAGGTGTCGAAGCTGCGCGCCCACCGCTCGGCCACGCGCGCCTTGGTGAGGCCGTCGAGCTCCTGAAAGGCGTTCTTGCGATAGCCCGAGAGTTGCGCGACGTAGGCCGTCAGTTTTGGCTCAAATGCTGCGAAGCCGTCGAGCGACAGCCTTGCGTAGGTCTCCGCCAGAACGCGAACCGGGTCCGCCTCCAGGTCGGTGAAGCGGATTTCGTGAAAGCGCCCCTCCGGGATCAACGGAAGATCCTCGAAAAACGCATCATACATCGCCTCGTGGCGCCGCAGGATACCTTCGTCGATCGCGTTGAGGTCGGGCCGCTGCAGGTAGGTGTACCAACCCGCAGTATCAAAGAAATGCCGCTGCGATTGGAAGACGCGGTACGGATCCCGGTGAATGTGGAGGAATCGCGCGTCCGGGAACATCTCCAACAGGAGGCTGATCCGCGCGGTGTGCGGGGGCGACTTCATCAGAAGAGGCCGCGTGTCCGTCAGGGACAGCTTCTTGCAGAACGTCACAAAAGCCGCCTTCCACGCCGCGACCTCGGCCGGGTCGACCCCGCGAAAGCTCAAGTACCGCTCGTAATGATCCGTCCGGCGCGGAAAGGTCGTACCAAGGTAGAGCGACGTGAGCGTCATCAGAAGCGGCGCGAACTCGTCCTCCTGCGGTGAGGTGAACGTGAGCGCCATGTTGTCCATCGGACGGGTCTCCGGCACGAGCCAGGGAAAGAGCCGCGTCGTGAGACGCTCGGTCGTCAGAAATGTGTAGGGGTTCACCACCTGGTAGGTGTTGGGAAACTGGAATTGTTCGGTATCCTGCGCCAGAAGCTCGTGCAAAAGGGTCGTCCCGCTTCGCCAATGACCCAAAATAAAGAGCGGCGCGGGCGGCATCGGCGCGCGCCGGATGGCCTCGCCATATCGGGCGGATTCCATTGCGGCGAAGGCCGAATTCGACAGGCTCGCTAATGTGATGACCGCCGCGCGATGCCAATAGGCAGGCGAGATCTCAAAGCCATTCTGCGCCAACAGACGGCACCAGCGGCCAAAGGTGATGCCCGTCAGGTAGTTGTGCCCGATGCTCCAGCGATGTTTGAGAGGATCAGTCACCATCATTCCTTCGAGGTTTGGACATATTTGTGACAGGCGCAACAACGACGTAGAATTAAGGCTCAAGCGAGACTGACCCATGACGATTCCATCGCATGTCATCGAGTTGCTGCAGAAGGTCCGCGCGCGCTTCGACGTCGAACCTGTCGCCGAGCGCATGCGCCCAAACGATGCGGAGTTCAGGCCACTGCGCACCGTGCGCAAGGCGAGCGCATCGTCTGTCAGCGCATTCTGGACCAAACTGGCCGGCCCCGCAGGCCAGGCGGACCGTGAAGCGCTCGCTGATCCGATCACGATGGCCGCGCCGGAACAGTTCAGCGCCAATATCGAGAACTTCATCGGTACGGTGAAAGTTCCAGTCGGCGTCGCCGGGCCGCTTCGGGTCAACGGGTTGCACGCCCATGGCGACTTCCACGTGCCGATGGCCACGACCGAGGCCGCGCTCGTCGCCTCCTACGCGCGTGGCGCCCAGGCGGCCACGAAAGCGGGCGGTGTCAGCACGGCGCTGCTCTACGAGGGCGTCATCCGCACCCCGGCCTTCGTGCTCGACAGTCTCCTCCAGGCGGGGATGTTCGTCGAGTGGGTCGTGCGCGAGATCGAAACGCTCAAGGCCACCGCGGAGGCCACGACACGTCACGGAAAGCTCGTTTCCGTCGAACCGATGGTCGACAACAACGTCGCCTTCCTCATCTGCCGCTACACGACCGGCGATGCGGCAGGGCAGAACATGGTCACGATCGCGACCGATGCGCTCTGTCAGGAGATCGCCGCACGCTGCCCGGTCGAAATCAAGGCATGGTACATTGAAGGCAACTTCTCGGGCGACAAGAAAGCCTCGTCCCTCGGGCTGGTCACAGGCCGCGGGCGCAAGGTCAGCGCATCGGTCACGCTGCCCGCCGCCGTCGTGACGTCAACGCTCGGAACCAGCGTTGGCGCGATGCTCGACTATGGGCAGGTCGCCAATCTCGGGGCGCACCTGTCGGGTCAGCATGGCGCACAGGCGCATATCGCCAACGGGCTCGCAGCGTTCTACATCGCTACCGGACAGGATGCCGCCTGTGTTGCAGAAAGCGCGATGGGCATCACGCGGATGGAGGCGCGCGGCGACGATCTGTTTTGCAGCGTGACCATGCCCAACATCCTTGTGGGCTCGGTCGGTGGCGGCACGACGCTGCCCAGCCAGACGGCGGGGCTCAACATCCTCGGCCTGAAAGGCGCGGGCAAGGGCGCGGCGCTGGCCGAAGTCACGGCCGCTATCTGCCTGTGTGGCGAAATCTCCATCGTGGCGGCCATTGCAGCGGGACATTTCACGCGGGCGCACAAGACGCTCGCACGCCAAAGATGACGGTCGCGGCGCTCTGGACCTACCAAAAGGAGCGGTTCCCGCTGGCCAAGACGGCGCCGCTCCTTGCGGTGTTCTCCTCGGCGAGCCTGTGCGTCTCGGCCACGCTTGCCGGGCGGCCCGTTCCCGACCCGGGCGCCTTTGGCGCTGCCTTTGCCGTGGCCTTCCTGCTCTTTTTTCAGATGCGGGTATGTGACGAGGTTAAAGACCTCGAGGATGACCGCCGCTACCGGCCGGATCGCCCGATCCCGCGCGGGCTCGTCTCAGTGCAGCTCATCGGCGGCTTGGGCGTTGGCTCCCTGCCGCTCACGGCGCTGGCGGTTTGGCTGTGGCACGCGCCCGCACTTTGGCTGCTGGCGCTGGTCTGGGCGTGGCTTGCCGCGATGACACTTGAGTTCGGAGCAGCGGCCTGGCTGAAGGCGCGGCCGGTCCACTACCTGCTCAGCCACATGGCCATCATGCCGCTGCTCAACTTGCTTTTGACAGGGCTCGAATGGCTGCCCGGCGGCGGACAGCCGGGCGGCCTCTGGGTCTTTCTGGCGTTGTCCTTTGCCAACGGATGCGTGCTGGAAATCGGGCGCAAACTCTGGGCGTCCGAAGCCGAGATCGACGGGGTCGACAGCTACTCTCGCCTCTGGGGGCCGCGCCGCGCCGCCTGCGTCTGGGCGGCTTGCCTCGTCGTGGCCTTCGCGCTGCTCCTTGCCCTGAGCGCGCTGACGGGGGCATTCGCACTGACGCTTGCAATCGGAGGGGCCGCGGCGCTTCTTGCAATCGCATGCGCCGTCGCCTATGCGCGCGCGCCAGAACCAGCGCCCGCGCGGCGACTGGACAAGGCTGCGGGTCTGTGGGTCTTCGTCTGCTATGCTCTGGCGGGCTTTGCGCCGTTTGGCGCGGAGATGCTCCCATGACCTCGCTCATCGCACAGGAGGCGGCCACGCAGGTCGCGGACGTCGGCGGCAAAGCAGCGGCGCTCGCCCGCCTCGCCCAGGCCGGATTTGAACCGCCGCCATTCTTCGTGATCCCAGCGGCACTTGCCGCCCTCCCCGATGCCCCCGGTGATCTGGCGGCCGCGCTCACTGCTCTTGGGCCAGGCCCCTATGCGGTGCGCAGCTCCGCAAGGGCCGAGGACGGAACGCACCACAGCCATGCCGGACAATTCGAGACGATGCTCAATGTCGCGGCGAAGGACATCTGGTCCGCCGCACAGCAGGTTTTCCGCTCTGGCTTCTCCGACACCGTCGCCACCTATCGCGACCTGCGTGCGGGCGGCGAGGCCGAAGGGCCCGCCGTGATCGTTCAGAAGATGATCGACGCGCAGGCCGCAGGTGTTGCGTTCTCGGCCGACCCTGTCTCCGGTCTTCGCGACCGCGTGGTGATCTCCGCCACGTCCGGCCTCGGAGACCGTCTCGTCTCCGGCGAGGCGGATGGCGAGGATTGGGTCGTCGGCACCGCCGCACAGGGCCCGAGCGAACCGCAGGTCCTCACCGCCAGTCTGGCGACCGAGATCGCCGGACTCGCGCGACGGGCCGAGGCCACGTTCGGCCTGCCGCAGGACATCGAATGGGCCCACGATGGGCAGGACCTCTACATCCTGCAATCCCGCCCGATCACAACGGCCCTCCTGCCACCACCGCAACGCGACACCACGCTGACCATCTTTGACAATTCCAACATCGTCGAGAGCTATCCGGGGCTTGTCAGCCCGCTGACCTACTCGTTCGCGGTCTATGTCTACGACCGGGTCTACCGTGCCTTCGTTGCCCTGCTCGGCGTACCGGACGCGACGATCGCGCACCATGCGAGCGTCTTTTCCAACATGCTCGGCAGAGTCGATGGGCGGGTCTACTACAACCTGGTCAATTGGTACCGCGCGCTCGCGCTCCTGCCCGGGTTCTCGCTCAACCGCGCCCACATGGAAACAATGATGGGCGTTGCGACACCGCTCCCCGACGACGTGACCCAAAACATTGGGCCACCGCCCGCGCAGGGTGTGGCGCGGCTCGGCGCATACCTGCGGCTGGGGCGTGTCACGATCGGTCTGCTCGCGCAGGCGATCCGGCTGCCCCGCACCCGCCGGCGCTTCTATGCCCGGCTGGAGGGAGCCCTTGGAAGCGGGTTCGACCCCGAGACCGCCGGACCGACCGCTCTGGCAGCGGAATACCGGCGGGTCGAGACCACGCTGCTCGATCGCTGGGACGCTCCGCTCGTCAACGATTTTCTGTGCATGATCGCGTTTGGTGCCTCTCGCAAGCTTCTGGAAAGGTGGCTTGGGCCGGACGGCCTGACGCTCCACAACGACGTCATGATCGGCCAGGGGGACATCGTCTCCGCCGAGCCTGCCCAGCGGATCGCGCGCCTGGGCGAACTGGTGCGCCACGCGGGCTGCGCCGACGCACTGGTTTCGGACGGCCTGGGCGCACTTGACGCACATCCCGCGATTGAGGCCGAGGTTTCGTCTTATCTGACCCGGTTCGGCGACCGGTGTACCGAAGAGCTGAAGCTCGAGAGCATCCCGCTCCGGGACGACCCGACGCCCCTGCTACACGCGATCGCCGCCAGCGCCCAGCGCCCGCCCGCGCCCCGCCCGCCCGCCACAGAACCCGATTGGGCGCGACACTTTGCGAACGCGCCGCTGAAGCGGCGCATTGCACGCGCGACCGTCTCCTGGGCGAAGGCCCGGGTGCGCGACCGGGAAAACCTTCGCTCTGAGCGGACACGCATCTTTGGCCACACGCGCCGGGTTTTTCTCGCGCTGGGGCGGGAACTTGCGGCGCGCGGACTGCTATCGGAGCCCAGAGACGTGTTCTATCTGACCAAGGACGAGCTTCTTGGTGCCGTTGAAGGCTACGGCGTTTCGCCTGATCTCAAGGCGCTGGCAGCGCTGCGTAAGGCCGAAGACACCGCCTCCCTGGCACGGCCCGATCCGCCCGAACGCATCGAACTGCGCGGTCCCGTCATAGCCATGACCGCGTCCGCGAACGGACCGGGCACCAGCGCCACCTCCGCGACGCCGCAGAGCCAACAGTCAGCCCGCACCGGCACCGGCTGCTCTGCCGGCCGGGTCCAGGCAGTGGCCCGGGTGATCACCGACCCGCGCCGCCAGAGTTTGCCCCCTGGCGACATTCTCGTCGCGCGTCATACCGATCCCGGATGGATCGCCGTCTTTGCCAACGCCTCAGCCATCGTGGTCGAACGCGGCTCGTTGCTGTCGCATTCGGCCATCGTGGCACGAGAGCTTGGGATCCCGTGTGTCGTTGGCCTCAAGGGCGCGACGCACTGGATCCAAGATGGCGAAACCATCACGGTGAATGGCGCAACCGGGCACGTGGAGCGTAACGATGACCCACTCCTCGATTGAGGCGCGTGCCGCCTTCGACCAAATTCGCTACGCCCAGCTTTGGGAGGACGCCGACGTCCTGATCGAGGCGTTGGGGCCGCGTCCGGGCGGTGTGCTGGTCTCGATCTGCTCGGCAGGGGACAACGCGCTGGCCTTGCTGACGCTCGATCCCGCGAAAGTGGTGGTCGTTGACCTTTCGCCGGCACAGATCGCATGCCTGCGGTTGCGGATGGCGGCGATGCGCTGCCTCTCTCACGCGGAGTTCCTCGAGCTCATGGGCGCCCGCCCCAGCACGCGCCGCGCCGCTCTGCTGGAGCGCGCCGCGCACGACCTCGACAGCACCACCGCCGCGTTCTGGGCGGACCGCACGACAGACGTGACGCACTTCGGCGCGGGCGGTGTGGGCAAGTTCGAACGTTATTTTCGGATCTTTCGGACGCGCTGCCTGCCCCTTGTGCATTCCCGCGCCACCCTCGATGCGATCTTCGTCTCGCGTTCCGAGGCTGAGCGGGCACACTTTCTGGACACCCGGTTCAACACCTGGCGCTGGCAGCTCTTACTGCGCGTCTTCTTCTCGCGCGCCGTGATGGGGCGCATGGGACGGGACAAGGCGTTCTTCGACCACGTCGAGGGCAGCCCAGCCGCCCACGTCGCGCGCCGCATCCGCCATGCCGCCGTTACCTGCGACCCGGTCGAGAACCCCTATTTGCACTGGATCATAAAGGGCACCCATGGCGACGCCCTCCCGTTACCCTGGCGCGAGGCCGCCTATGAGGTGATCCGCCGGCGGCTCGACCGGATCGACATCCGCCCCGGGCCGCTGGAGGCCTTTGTGGCGACCGGAGAACGGGCCGACGGCTTCAACCTTTCCGACATCTTCGAATACATGCCACGTGATGTGTTCGAGCGGGTCTACGCCAGCATTCTCGACGCCGCCGCCCCAGGCGCGCGGCTCGTCTACTGGAACATGATGGCACCCCGCCGGGTCCCCGCCCTGTTGGCCGAACGGGTGGAGACCCTGACAGAACTGGAGGACAGGCTCAAAGCCATCGACAAGGCGTTCTTCTACTCCGACTTCGTGATCGAAGAGGTCCGGGCATGACCCCTGCCGCGCAAGTCGTGCTCGCGTTTGGGTCAGTCGCTGTGCTCCTGGGCGTCATCACCGCCGTTCGCCACGTGGCAGCTGCGTGGACCATCGGCGCCGAGGTCCAGCGCAAACTGGTTCACATCGCGACGGGCCTCTACGCGCTCACCCTCCCCTGGCTCTTTCCAGACCGATGGCCTGTCTACATGCTCGTCGTCCTGACGCTCGGCGTGATGCTTCTGCTGCGCTTGCCCGGCTCGCGTCTCGGCACGACGCTGCACGGTGTCCAGCGGACGTCTTACGGGGACTTTCTGCTCGCCATCGCGGTGGGCCTTTGCCTCTTTTTCGCCGACGACGCGCTCTACCTCTACGTTCTTCCGATCGCCGTGCTGACACTGGCCGATGCGGCCGCGGCCCTCGCGGGCAGCACGTACGGCACGCGTCTCTTTCGTGTCGAGGACGGGCAAAAGAGCGTCGAAGGCAGCGTGGTATTCTTCGTTGTCACGCTGCTGATTTCGATCATCTGCCTGATGCTGATGACCCCGCTTGCAGCGCCCAACATCCTGTTGCTGTCTGTGCTCGTGGCTGCGTTCGGCACGCTCGTCGAGGCCGACAGTTGGCGCGGCTTCGACAACCTCTTCCTGCCAATGGGCCTGTTGATCTTTCTGGCAGCCCATAGCGCCAGCTCCATGCCGGAGCTCGCAACACTGGCCGCAATCTTCCTGCTGAGCTCGCTGGCGACCCACGCGCTTGCGCCGCGCCTCGGCCTCTCGGCGCATGCGGGCAGGGTCTACTTGGTTGCTGTGTTCCTCCTGCTGTCCGTAACCGCATTGCAGAATACTGTGGCGCCCATTTTGGTGCTGGCGGCCCATGCCTGGAGCCGCAGCGCAGCCCCCTGCACTGCCCGCTTCCCGGATCTCGACATTGTCGCCGCGCTGGCGCTTGTCAGCTTCGGGTGGCTGGCCCTCGGCAACGCCACCACGTGGAACGCGATCTCGTTTTATGGCGTAGCGGCGAGCGGCATGTTTATTGCCCTGAGCGCCCTCGCGCTGGCCCCCCGACCGCTGCCAGAGCGCGCCGGCCAGCTGCTTGCGATTGGGCTCGGCCTGTGCCTGCTGCGCGCCCACGTCTTGTGGCTCAACCCCGAGGCCACCAACTGGAACGGCCCGATGTGGACGCTTTTTGCCGCGTCGCTTCTATTGGCCGCCCTGCCACCGGCGCTTCTGCCGCGCGCTTTCGCCAAAGCGCGCGTGGCAAAAGTCACACTGCTGTCGCTCGTGCTGCCACTTTCAGCGTATCTGGCGGCAGCCGATCTAACGGGAGGCGCCGCATGACATCCGAGATCCTTCGATCCGAAGGGGCCAAACTGACCCTGCATCTTGACGGGCCCACATGGGAGGGCGTCCCCAGCGCCACGCTCGGGGCCTTCAATTGCACGACGCCGGAGGCCGGTGCGGATCTCCTGCGACGCGCCATCGCCCGGACCCGAAGCGCCGAGCGCCAACGCCTCCTTGCGCCGATGGACGGCGACACCTGGCACAGCTACCGCTTCGTCATCGAGACCGACGGCAGCGCGCCCTTCCTGCTCGAACCCCCCGACCGTCCTGTGGCCCGCACAGCCCTTCTTGGTGCGGGGTTCGACGAAGTCAGCCGCTATTTCTCTGCCCGCGTGCCGCTTGCGGAAACGGCACGGTCCGCGCCGCCGGAAAGCACCGACTTCGTCGTGACGCAATGGGACGGAGAAGCGCCCCAGGCGCTTTTCGAGCAGGTCTTTGACTTGTCGAAACAGGCCTTTGCGGAGAACGCCTTTTACAAGCCGATCTCGCGGGAGGCGTTTCTGGCTCTCTATATGCCGATGGTGCCACTGCTGAAACGGGAGCTGATTTTCTTCGCCCGGCGTTCCGACGGCGCGCTGGCCGGGTTTCTGTTCGGCACACCGAATTACGCCGAAGGACCCGCCCCGCACACTGCGATCCTCAAGACCTATGCGAGCCTTATCAAAGGAGCGGGGCAGCACCTGGCCCATGCGTTTCACCAGGCCGCCTTGGAGGCAGGCTACGACACTGCCATCCACGCACTGATCCATGACAGCAACCTCTCAGCCCTGCGCAGCGCGACCGAGGGCGGTCAGGTGTTCCGGCGCTACGCGCTCTATGGGCTGCGCCTGGATGGCTAGCCTGCTGTCGGCCTTCGATGCCGCCGTCGCCCGCTGGCCGGATCGGGTGGCGCTGATCGACGGGCGCGGGCACTCAACATCTTTCGCCGCCCTGGGCAGACGTGCACGGGGCCTCGCCCGCGCGTGGCATGCCAGGGGCATCGGCCCGGGCGATCGGGTGCTCCTCGCGATGCGGCTCGACGCCGACCTCTATGCGGGCCTCGCCGCCCTGTGGTCTCTTGGAGCGACGGTGGTGCTGCCGGAACCCGCGATGGGCCTCGCCGGGCTGCGTCATGCGGCACGTCTGCCCGGCCTACGGGCCTTCTGCAGCTCGGGGGCCTATGGCGCGCTGCCCTTTGTCCTTCCCTCGCTGTGGCGGCTCACGCGACTGCGGCCGCATCCCGCGGCAGGCCCGGCGCTGGCGCTGACCCCGCCCGACGAGGATGTCTTCGCGCTCATCTCCTTCACCTCCGGCACGACAGGCACCCCCAAGGCGATCCCGCGCAGCCACGCCTTTCTGAGCGCCCAGCGTCAGGCCGTTGCGCCGGTCCTCGACAGCGCCGTGGGCGAGCGCGATCTCGTCACCTTCCCGGTCTTTGTGCTGATCAACCTCGCGCAGGGGCGGACATCAATCCTGCCCGGCTGGCGCATGACCCGCCTCCGGCATCTCTCTGCACAGACACTGTCGGACTGGGTCGCCCGGCACGGTGCGACCCGCGCGCTCTTGCCGCCCGCCCTGTGCGACAAGCTCGCCGACGCGCCGATCCCGCCCCAACTCCATACCGTGTTCACCGGGGGCGGCCCGGTCTTCCCGGACATCCTGATCCGGTTGCGCGAGGCTCGGCCGGGCCTGCGGGTGGTCTGCGTCTACGGCTCGACGGAGGCCGAGCCTATCGCCCATCTTGAGGCCACCGCCTTGTCTCAAACGGATCTGGACCGCATGCGGGCTGGAGACGGCCTCCTCGTGGGCACGCCGGAACCGGATCTGCACCTGCGGATCGAAGACGACGAAATCCTGGTGGCCGGGCCGCATGTAAACGCGGGCTATCTCGATCCGCGCCATGACGCGGAAAACAAGGTTAATCGCGATGGCGTGATATGGCACCGCACCGGAGATGCGGGGCGGCGCGACGCGGCGGGACGGCTGTGGCTGCTGGGACGGCACGGCTCGGAGGTTGAGGTGAAGGGCAAGCGGGTCCTGCCCTTCACGGTCGAGGTGGCTGCGCGGTTCTGGCCCGGCGTGCGCCAGGCCGCACTTGTATCTCACCGCAAGGCTCCATGCCTTGTTCTGGAAGGCGATCCCGCTCATCTGCCGACCTGGCAGCGCCGGGCCAGCGCACTTGGCCTGTCCGGCGTTGTGCCGCTTGACGCGATCCCGATGGACCGACGCCACGCCTCCAAAATCGACCGACGTGCCCTCTCGGTCATGCTGGCGCGACACTCGACATAAGATCGGATTGGCGCGATTGCGGGCACACGTACGCAGCACTGCGGTCATAAGGGTCGGAGATTTGCGCGGCTTGACGGTCATCCTTGCCCCAGCCCCGCGCCGCATGCGCCAATTGGCGCAACACGCCCCCGGCGATGTCTCTCGGAGCTCAAAGTAAACTGTGGTAATACCGCATGTAATGAGGAGGAAAGAGAACGACGATGAAGAACGAATTCAGGTGGGCTTTCCTGCTCTTTGTGGTGATCTCGCTTTCACTTGCAGCGGCGCCACGAACAGCAATCGCACAAGTCCCACCTCACCCGGCTGGGACGATCTGCTTCACACCCAGTTTCTGGTGTTGGGCGCAATTCCCCGGAATCCCGGGTCCCAATTGCTCATGGTGGCTGAT
>JBCCYI010000135.1:0-12658 GCA_039189975.1 Pseudomonadota bacterium | reverse complement strand
GCGCTGCGTAACCTGCCTGCCTAAGGCGCAGCGGACCAAGCCCGAGGTTGTGCGCCGGGCCTTCGGTGTTGCCGAAACGCTGAAGTCCGTGGGGCTTCAGCCCGGCAGTCGCGGGTTCGACCTGGGCTTCCGCGCAGGGATGAAGCTCGCGCCTGCCGTGCTGCCAGCCGCGACGGCGGTTCTGCCGGAGGCGCGCGCGGTCGCGGATTTCGCCGATATGGTCGTGGCGCCACCTCGCAGTGGAGGCGCCTTCGCGCAGCTGGAGCCCCCCTATGCGCATTACCGCCGTCGGCGCGACACCGTGACGGGGCTGATCAACACCCATGCCGACGTCATCCTCGCGGTGAGTGCCCGTGCCGGGGCAGTTGCCGCCCGCTTTGGGCTCGACAGCGCCAAGATCGCCGTTGAGTACATCGGCACGCGCCACGCGCAGAAGTTCGCGGAAACCGCACCGGCCCCGACGCTCCTGGCGCCGGATGGCACGCTGACCCTCGGGTACTTGGGCTACATGCGGCGCGACAAGGGGTTCTACTTTCTGCTGGACGCACTTGAGGCGATGCCCGCCCGCTTGGCGTCGCGCATCCATGTGGTGGTTGCGGCGCGCAGCGGACCACCCGCGTTGATGGACCGGCTTCGCGCCCTGGGTGGCACCTTTGCGTCGGTGCTCCACGCCGACGGGTACACCCACGATACACTCGATGAAATTCTCGACCGCATCGACGTCGGCGTTGTTCCCGTGATGTGGGAAGACAACCTGCCCCAGGTCGCCATCGAAATGCATGCGCGTCACCTGCCGTTGATCACGGCAAACCTGGGCGGCGCGCAAGAGCTCGGCAATTATCCGCCGATGACCTTCGACGGGGGAAACGCGGGGGAGTTTCACGCCATTGTCTCAAATCTTCTTTCCAATACAATTAACTTAGATGCGTACTGGGCTGCAGCGCGGGCGCCGACGTCGCTCGACCAGCATCGCGATCGTCTGATCGCGCATTACCGTGGCGACGCGGGGCAGGTCGCGCACCCGACCGTGGCTGAAGACAAGGCGCGTGACATGAGGCCGGAGCAAGATGACTTCGGCCCGGCGCAGATGGCAGGGGCGTTAAGAGTGTAACGGGGTTCGGCACCCGCAGGATTGCGGAGAACGCCACCAAGACGAAAGGCAGTTTTCTATGAAGCTATTGATGGTGGGCGCAGGGCTCTCAGGCGCCGTGATCGGTCGCACCCTTGCCGAGGAGGGGCATGCGATCACGGTCGTCGACACCCGGGACCATATCGCGGGCAACTGCCACACCGAGCGGGACAGCGATACGGGCGTGCTCGTCCATCGCTACGGCCCCCACATCTTCCACACCGACGACGCCGAGGTATGGGACTATGTGAACCGCTTCGAGACGTTCCTGCCCTACAAGAACCGGGTGAAGGCAACGACCGGCGGCGCTGTCTACTCGTTGCCGATCAACCTGCACACGATCAACCAGTTCTATGGGCAGACGATGCGCCCGGCCGAGGCGCGCGCTTTCATAAGCCAGGTCGCTGACACCAGCATCGAAGATCCGCAGACCTTCGAAGAGCAGGCGCTCCGATTTGTGGGCCGGGATCTCTACGAGGCCTTTTTTCAGGGCTACACGCGCAAGCAATGGGGCTGCTGTCCGACCGAATTGCCCGCGTCGATCCTCAAGCGGCTGCCGGTCCGCTTCAACTACGACGACAATTACTTCTTCCATACGTACCAGGGGATGCCGCAGGGCGGCTATTCGGCGATGGTCGAACGCATCCTGGATCACCCCTCCATCGACGTGCATCTGGAGACGACGTTCCAGCGCGACAAAGGTGCCGCGTATGACCACGTCTTCTACTCAGGCCCGCTGGACGGATACTTCGAGTATGAGCTCGGCCACCTCGGCTATCGCACACTCGACTTCGAGCGCTTCATATCGAACGGCGACTATCAGGGGTGTGCGGTGATGAATTACACCGAAGAAGCCGTGCCCTACACGCGCATCACCGAGCACAAGCATTTCGCGCCCTGGGAAAGCCACGACGCGACCGTGTGCTACCGCGAGTATTCCCGGACCTGCGAGCCCGGGGACATCCCCTATTATCCGATCCGGCTGGTGAACGAGAAGAAGATGCTGCGTGACTACATGACCCGCGCCGAGCACGAGGAAAACGTGACCTTCGTTGGCCGTCTGGGCACCTACCGTTACCTCGACATGGACGTCACCATTCGCGAAGCGCTCGATTCCGCGCGGGCCTTCTTGGCCAGTTCCGCCAATGGTGCGCGGCTGCCCGCCTTCGCGCGTGCGCCGATGTGATCCCGCCCCATGGTTGCGTCTGACGTAACGCAGGGCGGGGCTGCCGGTCCGGCGGTGTCGATCATCGTGCCCGTTTACAACGTGGCCGAACACGTCGGAGCGGCGATCGAAAGTCTGCGCCGGCAGACCTTCGAAGACTTTGAAGCGATCATCGTCGACGACGGCTCGACCGATGACAGCCATTTGCGCGCCTGCCAGGCTGCTGCAGGGGACAGCAGATTCCGGTTTGTGCGTCAGGCGAATGCAGGGCTCTCGGCGGCGCGCAATGCCGGCTTGCGGAACGCGCGTGCGTCGATCATCGGTTTTCTCGACAGCGATGACACGCTCGCGCCCGAGTTTCTTGCCAAGCTCATGGACGTGCTGCGCGTAAGCCGCGCTGATTGGGCCGCCTGCGCTGTGGAGATCGTGAGCCCGGAGCGCACCCATGTGGCATCTGCGATCCATGGGCAGGCCCACCCCGCCACGGATGAGCCCTGGCGTGTTTTCCAGCTCGACGATTGGGCGGAGATCGTGCGCCATTGGCCCTCGGCCTGGAATAAGCTCTATCGGCGCGAGTTGATCGAGGGGCTGCGCTTTCCCCAGAGTCTCTCCTTCGAAGATCATGACTGGTTTCGGCAAGTGGCCGAGCGGGCCTACACGCTGGCCTACCTGCCCGAGCCGCTGTACCGGCACACGCGCGGCCGCGTCGGGCAGATCACCAACGACCCGTCCGACCGGGTGTATGACCAGTTCGCCATTCTCCGTCGGGTTGGCAGCGGACTCGCTGCCTCGTCCAAGCGCAATGCCCGCGACGGTTTTGCCAGGCTGGTGACCCGGACGCTGCACGAACGTTCCGCGACGCAACGCGACCCACAAAGGCGCGCGCGCTTCATCGACGCCTCCCGCCGGTTCCTCGACACAAACGGCCTGGGCTGGACCCCCGCTTGGGACCGGTCCGTGTCGCACTCCTTTGGCGATGTACTGGCCGGGCGCCTGCCGTTGAGTGTCGTGATCGCGACCGACGGCGCAGGCCCAGGCCTCGCGCGCACGCTTGAAAGCATCGCCAACCAGTACCTCGTCGATTTGGAAGTGATCGTTGCGGCGACACAGACGGGTCTCGACGCCTATCAGCGTCTCGAACATGCCGCCGGGGGTCTTCCCAGCGCTTGGGTCTCCTATGGCGGCACGGGCTGCGTGGCCGAGGCGCGCAATCGCGGCCTGTCACAGGCGAAGGGCCTCTTTTCAGTGGTCCTCGATGCGGGCGATACGCTCGCGCCGGGCGCGCTTTGGCTCTGGGTCGAGGCGATGATCCGCGAGCGGGCGGATCTGGGGATCAGCCGTTTCAGCCAGGCCGCCGGCCACGTCCATCCCAGCACACACGACGGGCGGGACCCCTTCGGCCGCCCCTGGCCGAAAGAGGCCGACCCAAACGATCGGGACTGGCTCGCAGAGATCGAAGGGCGCGCCGGACGTATTCCGCCAGACCGCGCGCCCCTCCTGCATGCACATCCGTCGGCGAAGATCTTTCGCACAGCGTTTCTGCGCGCCCGGGGCCTGTGTTTCGCGCCGGAGCCCTTCGGCAGCTGGGGCTTTTCGATCACCGCGGCGTTGCAGGCGACCCGCGCGGTGGCGATCCCGCCCGTCGGGCTCCACGTCTCGGACGCCGCAGTCGACCGGCGGCTCTGGCGCCGGTCCTGCGGTGTCGCCGAGATCGACGCTGCGCTGTCGGCCCTCGCGCCCGTGCTCGATGCGCATATGCCGCGCAAGGATTGGTACCCCCGGCTCATCGCGCGTGCGTTGTGGGAAAAGACGTCCTTCGGGGACTTTCCGAATGGTGCCAAGAAGACCGCATTCTGGGCGGACGCGCGTGCCCTTGTCGCGCGCACCTGCCCGGAGCTTGACCCTGAAACGCGGATCGACAGTTTCATCAGCCCAGAGGTCCGCCTGCTGTTTCCCGCTCATCGAGGTGCCATGGCATATCAGCATGGGTAGAAGGGCTGTCATCCCTGCTACACTGGCGCTAGACGGGCGCAACCGATTGAACAAAGGCCAACCCTAGAATGCAGTTCGCTTTCAGCTCCCAAGACGGCTCGATTTTCGAAGGCACATTGGCATTCGATGCGCACGGCTATGCCAACATCGACTTCCTGGATATGAGCCGGATGCAAGTCCCGCTGCATCTATCTTTCCGGCTCAAGCAGCAGGCGATGGTGTATAACCAGTTCCTCGACGATGCCTGGGGCCCGGAGCGTCCGAATGCCGTCGCGCTGACCTCAGAACGATCGGCGCAGCTGCGCGTGGAGTTCTTCGGCGGGACGGCGACGGTGCTGGTCGACGGGGTGCGGCTCGGTGTTTTCGAGCTGCCCGAGCCGTTGGACGGCACGTCAGAGGCGGTCCATTGGGTTTCCGTCAATGGCGGGGTCACGTCCTTTGCGATCAAGGGGGAGGCACATGAAGCGCGGCAGGGCCGCGGCGTGCTCTACGCAGAACGTCCGTTTCTCTTGGAGGGCTGGGGGTTTGATCCTGCGTCCGAACGGCAGGACCTGCAGGTCATGCTTGCGGGTACGGACCAGGCACTGCCTGTCGTCGTGCTGCCCGAACCTGACCGCGCAGAAGAACAGCGCGCCCCGACCGACAAGATCGGTGTCATCGCCTTGGTGCCGGGCTGGATCTGGCGATACGTGGATCGGGAGCACGAGGTGGCCACGTTCCAGCTTCTGGCCAATGGTCGTCCCTGTGGCGCGCCCCTGACCGTTGCGCTGGCAGACATCCTCGACACGATCGAACAGGTGTGCCGCAGCGATACGGGTCAAACGTCGCTCGACATGTTGACGGCGCTGGAGCATGCCCGCTTTGCGGACCTTTCCGCGAGCCTGTCAACAAAGGCGCGGGCGACCCTGTCGGACGCCGCCCGGCGCTACAAGGTCACCAGCTTCTACACGCCTCCCCTGGTGCAAGAGCAGGATTTCACGATCCGTCTGCCGCAAGACACGCAGGCATCCGAGCCGCTGCCGCGGGCCTCTGCGGCAACGGTGACGTCGGCAGGTGCCGAGGAGCGGCCGGGCGCTGCGATCAACACCTTGAGCCCCGCGCCGGGAACGCCAGAGCCGGGCGCCTTCGAGGCAGCCCAGCACGCATTGATCGAACGTATGTCAGGGGTCGACCCCGATGACATGGAGCAGATCCTGCGCAACGCAGATCTCAGCACGCTGACACTGGTCGAGCAGCGCGATTTTCTCCGGCTTTGCGCCGCCGGGTTCTGCCACGCTGATCGGTTCGACGATCTCTATGCTGTTGCTGAGGAGCGCGGCTTCGCCGACATGCCGCTCGCCGCGCCGGACTGGAGCCTGATGTATGGCCTGCCGTTCCACTATATGGATGGGCAGTCCGAAAAGCTGGTGGCGACCCTGCGCCAGCTCCGTCAAGTCAACGATTACGTCGAAGCTGGATGTCTCAGCTGGACCCTTCAGCGCGTTCTGCGCGAGCGCCCTGACTTTCTCGCCGAGGATCAGCGCGAAGAGATGCTGCTGGCTTTTTTCGCGCACGCGCGAACGCTGGAAAAGGACTACTTCAGCACGTTGCACTCCGAGAAACTGGTCGATGTCGGCGTTGCCGCTGTGCAAGCGCTCGGCACCCTGTCCGAGCCGACGCAGGACGCCGTGATGGGCCATGTGCTCGACCTCTTCCAGTATTCGCCGAACTTCTGGGAGAGTGTCGAGCTGCTTGTCGCTACGGGCGAGATCGCATCCCTACCCTTCGCACTGTCGCGCGCGCAAAGGGCCTTTGCCGCGTTCCGGGCCGCCATCGAGAGCGGCGTGCCGGAGGAGGCGTTCGCTCTGGTCGGAGAGCGCGGGGTCGACACGCTGCGCTTGCGCCGCGAGCTGGCAGCGAGCGCGCAGGCCGGGGGCGCCTCGACGGGCGAAGTGTTCGCAATGGCGGCGCAGTCGCGGAGCGCGCTCAAGGCCGATGACGACGCGCTGCTGCGTCACCAGGCCTTTCCTTCGGACGACCCCTGCTTGCCGGAGTTTGCGCATGATACCGACGCGGCGATCCGGCGCGCGAGCAAGGGCATCCCGATCAGCCCCTACGCCCATCAGCAGCGGCAGGCGGCCCGTGCGGCCCGCGCGCTCTTGGAACAGCCGGTCGAGACCGCGTCCGAGCGCAACGCGCTGCTCGACCGGTTCATGTCCGCCTGTGCGCTTCTTGCGTCGTGGCGCAGCGAGTATCTCGGGCATGCCCTTCCGGTCTCCCTGCTCGCGGGCGCGCTGACAAACCGGGACTCCGCACTTGTGGCAGAAATCCCAGCGCGCATCGAGCGGCTTCTGGCGCCGCTCAAAGTTGGCGAGCTCGACCAGCTCTGTGCCTCCGCGGCGCTGCGCAATGCGCTCTGGAGCCTGCGCAACGTACGCGGCGCACAGCAGAGCGAAGCGGCGCACGCGGTGTTCGACGTTTTCGCCCCAGCGATGCCGCATCTTGCCCCACCGCTGGAGCGCTCGGCTGACAGTCTGGTCCCCAAGACGGGCTTGGCGGCGTTCCACGGCATGCTCGTCGTGGTCTATTCCTGTCGGCCGAACCTGGAGACGCGCGTTTCCACGATGCGGGACAACTGGCTGCGGGACGCCGACGCCATGGGCCTGCCTTACATCGTCGTGGTTGGCGATGGCGATGGCCGCCGCGAGGGCGATGTCGTCTATCTCGACGCGCCGGACGATTATGTGTCGCTCCCGCGCAAGTCGATCGCCATGGCGCAATGGGTGGTGGAGCACACCGGCTTCTCTCACCTCTACAAGATCGACGACGATTGCTACCTCGATGTCGACCAGGCGCTGACCTCTTTGAGTTACGCCAAGTATCCCTATTACGGGCGGCGCCTGCGTCGCGTACTGGGCGGGACGGACAGGCTCTGGCATCACCCGCGCGGTGCAATCGGCAATCAGGCGCTGGAGATCGACAAGTCACCGGAGCCTTCGGAGTATGCCGATGGCAGCACCGGCTATGTGCTGAACCGCGGCGCTATGCAGCAGCTTGTTGACGCGGCGAACTCCCGTCATGGCGCATGGCTGCGGCTGTGTTCCTTCATGGAAGACAAGCTCGTGGGCGATCTGCTAGCGCTGGGCGGCACGTCCGTTTCGGCGCGAGACTACCACTCGATCATCCTGCGGCGCCATTGGTCGGACGCGCGCTCGGTCTCGGTGTGGGAGAACGGGTTCATGCCCAGCCAGACCACGCCCGCGCAGATTGCCCATCTCGACAATGCCGCGCTCCTCAACGAGGCAGCACGTGTGCGCGAGGGGGAGCAGCTCTTGCCGAAGCGGCTCTGGCCCAGCTTCAAGACGCTCGACCTCGGCTGGGAGAACCTGCAGCTCGAATGTATCAGCCCGCCCGATAAGCTGCGCCGGATCAATAGCGCCGACGTCTGCGTCGTGGCCTGTGTGCGCAACGAGCGGAAAATGCTCGAAATGTTCCTTGAGCATTACCGAAAGCTTGGGGTCACCGGGTTCCTGATCGCGGACAATCGCTCGACGGACGGCACGTTGGAATACCTCGCCGAGGAGCCCGATGTGGCCGTCTTCTCCGCGCCGACGGATTATGGATCCTCACGCTATGGCGTCGCTTGGCAGCACACGCTGGTCTCGCAGCTTCGGATGAACCGGTGGTCCATCGTCGCCGATGCCGATGAGTTTCTCGTACTGCCCGACGGGGTGAAGACCCTCCCGGAGCTGCTGGCCACACCCGATTTCGACGGGGCGGATTGTGCCCGGATCTTCATGCTGGATCTCTATCCGGAGGGGAAGCTGGAGGACGCCACGTTGGAGACGGGCGATCCCTTCGTCGAGCTCAACCATTGCGACAGGGCCCCCTTCAGGTTCGCCTGGAGCAGCGGCGTCTACAACAATGCGGAAACCTGGACGAGCGGGCTGCGCCACCGTCTGTTGGCCGGATCGCATTTCGCGCTCTTTGTGGCCCAGAAATACGCGTTGATGCGGTATCGCCCCTGGATGCGCTTCTCGGACGGATTGCACTATGCCGCGGAGGTGCAGGTGGCCCCGCGCGACCTCATCTTCGCCCATTTCAAGTATCATGCGGATTTCTACGAACGGGCGCAGATCGAAACAGCGCGCGGGCAGCATTTCAACAACGCCGAAGAATACCGCAAGTATCTGGCACTCAAGGACGAAGGCCGCAACGTGATCTTCGACCCCGAGATCTCCGTGCCTTGGCGTACGTGCGAGTGGGTGCGACGGGTGCTGCAAGCGCCCCATCCGGCCGCTGACTCGCGCGCGGCAGAATAGGGACGGCGGGCGCCCTGTCGGCCGCAGGGCCTACGGGTCGGCGATCGCCGCCCTACCGCAGCCGTGCCAATCCGGTGACTTCCGAATGCGGGCGGCTGAGGCGGCCCAGCATCCCATCGCGCAGCCCATGCCAAAGGAGGCGGTAATACGCGCGTTTGTCGGCACCGTAGTGGCGGCCCGCAAGCAGCCATTTTGCCAGAACGATTGCCATTGCGGGCAAGAACATCAGCCCGGCAGCGCTGCGGTACACCCGCAGCCCGTTCCGCGCGTTGTAGTACGTTTTCCACACCGGCACGTAGCGCACGACCCCGTCGCGCCAGGCGGGGTGGTCGTCATGTTCGAAGGTCAGGTCGGGGACGAAACCGATCCGCATGCCGCGCTTGCGCAGCGACAGCGTGTAGAGGACATCGTCGCCGTAGATGAAGAGGCGGCCGTCGGGGTAGCCACCGCGCCGGATCGTCTCTCGAGCGAGAAAAAGGCCGACGAAAGAGGTTGCGTCGATGTCCTTGTGGTCAGGGACGCGGTAGGCGCTGTCGGGCACGTGGAAGCTCTCGCGGGAGCGTCCGGCGATCATGCCGAGCGTCGTCTTAACAAAAGTGCCCATGTTCCAGAAGGGGTTGACCGTCGGCCGGTTCATCTCGCAGATCGACCCGTCGGCGAGGTAGACGGCGGCCGATACCGCGTCAAAGCTCCAGGGCCCGTGATCGAGAAACCGCTCAATGGTGCCGGAGAGAGGCCGGGCGTCATCGTCCATCAGGACGATCCAGTCGGGATCGTCGGTCGCGACCAACTCCCGCAGCCCTGCTTCGAACCCGCCCGCGCCGCCGAGATTGGTCTCGGCCAGGATTACCTTGAGTCGTGGATCGGCGACGCTTGCGAGCCACGCGCGGGTGCCATCGGTCGATCCGTTGTCGACCACCAGAACCCGCGCGACGGGCGTGGCGAGCAGCCGCTCGACGGTGGCCCGGATCTGCGACAGCCGCTGGTAGGTCACGACCAGCGCGGCCAGCCGGATTTGCGGTCCGGCCCCGTGCTGGGCCTGGGAGGCGCTCTTAGTTGCCAAGGGTCCGCGACAGCCCGACGAAGCTGCCGACGAGAACAAGCGCCGCCTCCGCCGTTGAAAGAACAGACTCGGTCGGCATGACAGTATCCCCGGGCTGAATGCGGAATTGACCCGCGCTGAACAACCCATCAGCACGAGTCATGTCGATTGTGAAGATCACCCGTTCATCATCTGGGCCAGTGTTGTCCGGACGCACGGCGCTGCGCGGGTAATCGCGCAAGATCAGGATGCCGCGCAGGTTCGCGCGCCGCTCATTGACCCCGCCCATCAGGCTGAGCGCGTCCAGCGCGCTGAGCTGATCGTCCTCGAAATAGATCAGGTTCTGCTGGCCCGCGGCCCCGAGCGCGCGAAAGTACCGGTCGTCCTCGATCAGGGCGACCCGGTCGCCGCCGCGCAGGATGGTGTCCCGTGCCGGATCCTCCAGCAGGCTCTCGTAGGAGGCCAGGAACGTCTGGCCGTTGAGGATCAGGCGGACCTGCGGGTTGCGCAGGCCGTTGTCGGGGCCGCCGCCCTGACCAATGAGGTTCAGCACCGTGAAATGCGTCTCCGGCAGCGGCACCGTGCCGGGGTTCTCCACCCCGCCGACGAGCGACACGGAGCCGCGCGTGCCGGGCAGCACCGTCAGCTGCACCTGAGCGGAGGGCACGATGGCCGCCATCTCCTCCTCGACGAGGCGGCGCGCGCTGTCGGGCGTGCGCCCGGCCACGTCGAGATACCCGATGTAGGGCACGAAGATCGTCCCCTCTTCGGTGACGCGTACGCCGGCGATGTTGACGACCTTCTGCGTGTCCGAGGTGAGAAGCGAGTTCGCCTCGCTGTCCCACACGGTCAGGTCGACCTGGTCGAAGGGCTTGATGCGAATTTCGCTGCCTGCGCTGTCATGGGCATGGCTCAGCCACCCGTCGCTCCGCGGCGACTGGCCCATGGGCCAGGTGCTGAGGACGGGCATGAACGAACGGGTTACCTCGTAGACGGCGAAGCCGGCGGCCTCGTCGTCCCGCACCGCCAAGATCTCCTGCTGGACGGCGGCGCTGCGCGGTAGATCGCATGCCGCCACAAAGAGCGAGCACAGGGCCAGAACGGCCCACCTTCGTACGGTCACTTTTCCCCCAAGAGGCAGCAGGAGCCGGCAGCAAGCTCCGCACTTCATTAGCCATTCCCAAGCGGGAGGGTCAACTGCCGCGCAGACGAGCGGCACGCTTCCGCATACGGGCCAGGCGCGCCCCGGGCCAGCGGAAGCCTTTTCCCAGCGTCAGGTAGATCAGGTAGAGATCCAGCCAGATCGACCAGTTCTGCCGATAGAGCCTGTCGAGCATCGCCTTGCGCGGCACGCACCGCCGGACATAGAGCGCGTCGGTTTCGTCGGCCGAGGCGGTGTCCTTCAGGATCCATTCCTCATGGACGTGGAACATGACCGTGGCGAGGCCGGTGATTCCCGGCTTCATCTGCAGAACCTCGTCGTAAACCGCCGGAAACCGCTCGGCGTATTGCGGTGCGGGGGGGCGCGGCCCGACAAAGGACATCGTGCCGTTGAGGACGTTGAGCATCTGCGGCAGCTCGTCGAGACGTGCCGCCCGCAGTCGCGCGCCAAGGGGCGTGATCCGATGCGCCTTGTCCCCGCCGGACACACCCTGCTCCGGCCCGGCCTGCTGCACCATCGTGCGGAACTTGTACTGCGTGAAGGGCGCGCCGTGCTGTCCGATCCGCTGGGTCGCGTAGATGACGGGCCTGCCGTCCTCGCGCCAGATGCGCCAGGCGGTCCAGATCATCAGGGGCACGGTGGGGATCAGCAGGATCACGCCGAAGACAAGGTCGAACGTGCGCTTGCCGATGCGTCCCGCCCGTCCCATCCTGCGTGTCCGTGTCAGCGCCCGACGGCGCTGTAGGCCTCAAACCCGGCGGCCTCGACATCCGCCTGGCGGTAGATGTTGCGCAGGTCCGCCATCTTCGGCGTGCGCATGGCGCTCGCGATCCGGCCCAGATCCAGCGCTCGAAACTCGTTCCACTCGGTCAGGAGCACCAGCGCGTCGGCGCCTTCGGCCGCGGTGTAGGGGTCGTCGCTCCAGACGACACCGGGCAGCAGCGCCTCGCCCTCGCGCCGCCCCTGCGGGTCGACGACATGGACCTTGGCGCCCGCGCCGACGAGCGCCGGGACGATCGTCAGCGCCGGCGCCTCGCGCATGTCGTCGGTGTTGGGCTTGAACGTCACGCCCAGCACCGCGAGCGTCTTGCCGTTGACGGAGCCGCCGCAGAGGTCGAGCACCTTGTCGACCATGCGCCGCTTGATGTCCTCGTTGACGCGGATCACCGCCTCGGTGATTTCGAGCGGGACGGAAAAGTCCTGCCCGATCCGCGCCAGGGCTCTGGTGTCCTTGGGAAAACAGGAGCCGCCAAAGCCGGGGCCCGCGTGCAGGAACTTGTTGCCGATGCGCCCGTCGAGGCCCATGCCCTTGCTCACGGCCTTCACATCGGCGCCGACCCGCTCGCAGAGCGCGGCGATCTCGTTGATGAAGGTGATCTTCGTGGCCAGGAACGCGTTGGCGGCGTATTTGATCATCTCCGCCGACTCGAGGTCGGTGTAGACGATTGGGAAGTCGCGCAGAAAGAGCGGCTTGTAGATATCGCCCATGATTTCCTCGGCGCGCTCGGATTCGACGCCGACGACCACGCGGTCGGGCCGCATGAAATCGTCGATGGCAGCGCCCTCGCGTAGGAACTCGGGGTTGGAGGCGACGTCGAAGGCGCAATCGGGGTTGGCCGCATGGACGCGCCGCTCCACCTCGCGGTTGGTGCCGACAGGGACGGTCGATTTCGTGACGATCACCGCGTAGTCGGTCAGCGCGTGGGCGATCTCTTCGGCGGCGGCATAGACATAGGTCAGGTCCGCGTGGCCATCGCCGCGCCGCGTCGGCGTGCCCACGGCGATGAAGACAGCGTCCGCGCCATCGACGGCCGCGGCGAGATCGCCGGTGAACGAGAGGCGCCCGGCCTCGACGTTGCGGGCCATG
>JBCCYI010000134.1:0-12689 GCA_039189975.1 Pseudomonadota bacterium | reverse complement strand
GGCGGCGGTGATCGTGATGGACAAGTCGACCGATGTCATCAAGGCGATCTGGCGCCTCTCGGCCTTCTACAAGCATGAGAGCTGCGGCCAGTGTACGCCCTGCCGCGAGGGCACGGGCTGGATGATGCGCGTGATGGACCGTCTGGTGAAAGGCGAGGCCGATCCCGCCGAGATCGACATGCTCCTTGACGTGACCAAGCAGGTCGAGGGGCATACGATCTGCGCCCTTGGGGACGCGGCCGCCTGGCCGATCCAGGGCCTCATCCGTCACTTCCGCCACGAGATCGAGGAGCGCATCGCCCACAAACGCCGCAGCACAGCGCACCCCGTCGCCGCGGAATAGTGGCGTCGCCCGGAAGGGAGTTCAGGCTCAACACTGCGATGTGCCGGCATTGTGGACAGAAGAACCCGCACAGGATCGGTGACATCATGTGCGACGCCCGCGGGCGGACGACGCGGCCTGACCCTCAGGCGCCCATGGATGCCTATTGCGCGGAACAGGCCCCATTGAGGTTCTTGCTTGTTGCAGTTGGTGGCGCAGTTGCTTTGATCGTGGGGTTTGCGCTCTACGATCAATCCCAAGGCCTCATCTCTATCGGCGTGCGTCAGTGAAAAAGACGGTCCTTCTTTTGGCGGCTCTCGCGTGCCAAAGCGTGTCGGCCCAGCCTTCGGCGCCCGACTACTTCATCGAGGGAGCCGCGCTCCTGCGGGTGGCAAGCCACATGGCGTCGCAATGCGCAGATGTGCAGGTCGACGTAGGGACGGACGAAAGCTTGCGGATGGGCGTCTACGAGATGCTCGACACCGAGGGCTGGGACGTGCGCGACCCCCGCCTGCACTCGGAGCGTGCGCGGGATGCGGTGCTGGCGACGGCTGAGGCCCGCTACGCCGCGCTTGGCTTGGAAACCCCGCTCGTGGCCGCGCAGGTCTGCCCCGTGGCGCGGGCGCAGGCAGAAGCGGGAACAGTGCTCGGGCGCCTCTTCAAGGTGGATCCGCCTTAGGCTAGGCTGGTCCGCGGAGGTGCCCATGCGCGACGAGGACCAGACAACCCACATCGCCCATGTCAACTGGGCCACGCTTGTGGCCGATGCGCAGAGCCCTCGCGTTGCTTCCTTCTTCGCTGCGGTCGACCGGGTCAACGCGCTGGCCGAGCGGAGCGCTGGCTTTGTGTGGCGGGACGGGTCGGAGCGGTCGCATGCCGTTGCGATCGGCTGGCCGCTCTTTGTGCAGAACCCGAGGTTGATCGCGTCGTTCTCTGTCTGGCAGACGCCGCAGGCGCTGGCCGACTATGTGTTCAAGACGGTGCATGGGGCGTTCTTGCGTCGCGCGGCGGAATGGTTCGAGCCCGGCTCCGGAGGGCATGCGCTGTGGCCGGTGCGGGCGGGGCACATCCCCGACATGGCCGAAGCGCAGGACCGTGTCACACGGTTGGAGAGAACCGGACCATGCAACGAGGTTTTCACCCTGGACACCCTCTGTCTGGGTCGGCCCGACGCGCGCGACGGCGAAACTTCGCCACGTCCTGCCCCGGTGTAGTGCGCCCGCCCTTGCATCGCGGGTGGCGTGGCCCCCATCTTTGCCCGGTAGCCAAGGACCCAGCCGATGTTGAAATCCCTGACCGCCGCCCTCTGCCTGACAACGCTTTTTGCGCTGGCCTTTTCGTCTGTCGCCGACGCACGGCCGCATCTGCGCGACAACACCTACATCAACGACCAGCTCTTCGCCGCCGCCGTCGGGGATCAGATCCGGCGGAATTGTCCGACGATCTCGGCGCGGATGGTTCTTGTGTGGCGCAAGGCGCGGGCGCTCGAACGTCATGCGCTGACCGAGGGCTACACCGAGAACGAGATCGAGGCCTATCTGGAGAGCAAGCCCGACATTCGCGCCATGGAGGCCCGCCGCGATTCGTATCTGTCCGAACACGGGGTGCGTCGTGGCGACGCGGACAGCTATTGCACGCTGGGGAATGCCGAGATCGCGGCGAAGTCTCTTATTGGCGAACTGCTTCGGAGCCGCTAGCTACTGGACAAAACCGACGCCGAGCCAGCGCACGGGCCTTTCCGCGCGCCCGCCTGACAGGAGATGCCCATGTCCGACGCCGCTGCGGAGCTGCGCACCATCATCATCGACGGGCAGGAGGCCGAGGTTGACCCGGCCCTGACACTGATCCAGGCCTGTGAGCAGGTCGGGATCGAAATTCCGCGCTTCTGCTACCATGAGCGGCTGTCGATTGCGGGCAATTGCCGGATGTGTCTGGTGGAAGTGGTTGGCGGGCCGCCCAAGCCCGCCGCGTCTTGCGCGATGCAGGTGCGCGACCTGCGTGGTGGCCGCAATGGCGAGCCGCCCGAAGTGCGCACGAACTCACCCATGGTGAAGAAGGCGCGCGAGGGGGTGATGGAGTTTCTGCTCATCAACCACCCGCTCGACTGCCCGATCTGCGACCAGGGCGGCGAGTGCGACCTGCAGGACCAGGCGATGGCCTATGGCGTTGACTTCTCGCGTTTTCGGGAGCCCAAGCGCGCGGTGGAGGATTTGCAGCTCGGCCCCCTTGTCGAGACCCACATGACGCGCTGCATCTCCTGCACGCGCTGCGTGCGCTTCATCACCGAGGTCGCGGGCATGCCAGAGCTCGGCCAGACCGGGCGTGGCGAAGATGCGGAAATCACATCGTACCTCGGCCAGACCCTCGCGTCGAACATGCAGGGCAACATAGTCGATCTCTGCCCCGTTGGCGCGCTGGTCTCGAAGCCCTATGCGTTTACCGCGCGGCCTTGGGAGCTGACGAAGACCGAAACGATCGACGTGATGGACGCGCTTGGCTCCAACATCCGGGTGGACACAAAGGGGCGTGAGGTGATGCGTATCCTACCCCGCAACCACGACGGGATCAACGAGGAGTGGCTCGCCGACAAGTCTCGGTACGTGTGGGACGGGCTGCGCCGCCAGCGGCTCGACAGGCCTTACATCCGCGAGAACGGCAAGCTGCGCCCGGCCTCGTGGCCGCAGGCGCTCGCCGCGGCGGCCACAGCGATGAAGGGCAAGCGGGTTGCCGGCCTCGTGGGGGATCTTGCGCCGACGGAAGCTGCCTTTGCGCTCAAGGACCTCGTGGAGGGGCTGGGCGGTCGGGTCGAGTGCCGCACCGACGGGGCGAAGCTGTCGGTCGACAGTCGTTACGGTTACGTCGGTAATGCGTCGATCGAGGACATCGACACCGCCGAGACGATCCTGCTGATCGGGACCGATCCTCGCACCGAAGCGCCCGTCCTCAACGCGCGCATCCGAAAGGCGTGGCTGGCGGGGGCAAGCATTGGTCTGATCGGTGAAGCGGTCGACCTGACCTATGAGTATACGCATCTTGGCGCGGATCGGGCGACGCTCGCCAAGATCGCCGGGATGGATCACGCAGACAAGCGCGACGCCCCTGGCGTGATCGTTTTGGGGCAGGGGGCGCTTGTCGGAGAGGACGGCGCGGCCGTGCTGGCCACTGCCATGAAGGCCGCCGAGGCCGGGCAAGCCAAGCTTCTGATCCTGCATACGGCGGCCGCACGCGTTGGTGCCCTCGATGTCGGCGCGGTGACGGAAGGCGGCCTTATGGCGGCTCTGGAGGGCTCCGAAACACTCTTCGCGCTTGGCGTCGACGAGATCGACATCCCGGCAGGACCGACCGTGATCTATCAGGGCAGCCACGGCGACCGGGGTGCACATCGGGCGGACGTTATCCTGCCCGCGGCGGCCTACACGGAAGAGCAGGGGCTCTTTGTCAACACCGAGGGGCGGCCTCAGTTGGCGTTGCGCGCGGGCTTCCCGCCGGGCGATGCCAAGGAAAACTGGGCGATCCTGCGCGCGCTCTCGGCAGAGCTCGGCGCGGCGCAACCCTGGAACACCCTTGCACAGCTGCGCGGCGCAATGGTCAAGGCCGTGCCTCATCTCAAGCAGGTGGACCGCGTGGTAGATAACGACGTTCCGGAACCCCTGCCGGACACAGAGGGCCTGGGCGAGGGTGACTTTGCACCCGCGCTGCCCGGCTACTGGCTGACCAACCCGATCGCGCGCGCATCTCAGCTTATGGCTGAGCTGGCGCAGCTTCAGCACAGCCGCGAGTCCGGTGCGCCGCTCGCGGCTGAGTAGCGACGACGGGCGGTGCGTGGTCGCCGCCCCGCTTGCCCACCCCGGCATGTATGTCGCGAGCGGTCTTATGCTCGCCCTTGCGGCATGCGGGGAGGGCACATCCGTGGCGTACACCGACCGTGGCGGTGTCGAGGCGGCGCAGAGTCCGTCGGACGCAGAATACCTTGGCGTTGAAACGCGGCTTTTGTCGCAAGATCTCGTCAACATTATTGTGACATTGCGTGGGCCTGCGCGTCCCGAGGACGTCGACGCCTACGCACGCTGCGCTGCAGCGCAATACACCTTGATCCGGGGCTATGGATTCGCGCGACATGTGCGCACAAGTCTTGTTGAGGAGGGTTCCCTCTGGCAAGCGGATGCGGTTTACACGATCTCGCCGTCCTTGCCGCGGGGCACGCGCACCATTGACGCCGCCGTGACGGTAGAGGATTGCAAAGCGCGCGAGATTCCCACGGTCTGACCGGTGACGCCCGGTGCAGGGCGACCAGCACCGAAGGGTGCGCCATGAGCGAATGCAGGGAGATGCAGAAGGCCAATGGCAGACTTTTTGTCCACCCCCGCCGGTATCCTTCTTGTCGTTGTGTTGCAGTGCCTTCTGGTGCTGGGGTTCGTGATGGTCAGTTTGCTCTTTCTTGTCTACGGCGACCGCAAGATCTGGGCCGCCGTCCAGATGCGCAAGGGGCCCAACGTGGTGGGCGCGTTTGGGCTTTTGCAGACCGTTGCGGACGCGCTGAAATATGTGGTCAAGGAAATCGTCGTCCCGGCTGGAGCGGACCGGACGGTGTTCCTGCTGGCACCCATGGCGTCTTTTGTGTTGGCGATGATCGCCTGGGCGGTGATCCCGTTCAACGACACTTGGGTGCTCGCGGATCTCAATGTCGCCATCCTCTATGTCTTCGCCGTGTCCTCGCTTGAGGTCTACGGCGTGATCATGGGGGGCTGGGCGTCGAACTCGAAATACGCGTTCCTCGGCAGCTTGCGTTCGGCCGCACAGATGATCTCCTACGAGGTGTCGATCGGCCTGATCATCATCGGCGTGATCATCTCGACGGGCTCGATGAACTTTGGCGCCATCGTCGCCGCGCAAGACGGCAATGCGGGGCTTCTGAACTGGTACTGGCTGCCGCACCTGCCGATGGTGTTCCTCTTCTTCATTTCGGCGCTCGCAGAAACGAACCGCCCGCCCTTCGACCTGCCGGAGGCGGAGTCGGAGCTCGTGGCAGGGTACCAGGTCGAATATTCCTCGACGCCATTCCTGCTCTTCATGGCGGGCGAGTACATCGCCATTTTCCTGATGTGCGCGCTGATCACGCTTCTGTTCTTCGGCGGCTGGCTCTCGCCGATCCCTGGGGTGCCAGACGGTGCGCTCTGGATGGTCGGCAAGATGGCGTTCTTCTTCTTCCTTTTTGCGATGGTGAAGGCCATCGTGCCGCGCTACCGCTATGACCAGCTGATGCGGCTGGGTTGGAAAGTGTTCCTGCCGTTCTCGCTCGCCTGGGTCGTGCTGGTGGCCTTCCTGGCAAAGTTCGAGGTGCTTGGCGGCTTTTGGGCCCGCTGGCCCGCTGCCGGCATCTGAGAGGGCCCCGCGCATGCGCATGACGTTCCAAAATACCGCCACGACGCAACCCTTCACAGAGGTGACGCAATGACGGCAATCGACTGGCAACGCGCTGGCAAGTACTTCCTGCTTATGGATTTCTTCAAGGGCATGAAGCTGGGTCTTCGCTATTTCTTCGCGCCGAAGGCGACCATCAACTACCCGCATGAGAAGGGTCCCCTCAGCCCGCGATTTCGCGGGGAGCATGCGCTCAGGCGCTATCCCAACGGCGAAGAACGGTGCATCGCCTGCAAGCTCTGCGAGGCGATCTGCCCCGCGCAGGCAATCACGATTGATGCCGAACCGCGCGACGACGGCTCCCGCCGGACGACCCGCTACGACATCGACATGACGAAGTGCATTTACTGCGGCTTCTGTCAGGAGGCATGTCCGGTCGACGCGATTGTGGAGGGGCCGAACTTCGAGTTTGCGACCGAGACGCGCGAAGAGCTCTACTACGATAAAGAGAAGCTTCTGGAGAACGGAGCACGCTGGGAGGCTGAAATCGCGCGCAACCTCGAGATTGACGCGCCGTACCGATGAAGCACGTCGTACGATTGGCATCCTGTTCGACGGCAGCCGGCGATGCGCGGGAGGCGGCACGCAAAGCGCGGGCGCGCTGTGGGCCATGGTGGCGGCCGCACTGTGCGACCGGAGCGGTGCCAAACGCGGAAGGGGCAGCATGACACCGGATTTTGCCAAAGTGTTCCAGCAGATGATGGAGCAGTCCACGCAGATGGCGAAGGCCTGGAACCCTGCAATGGAGACCTTCAAGGCTCCTGCGCTCGACGAGTGGTTTCCCACGATGCCGAAAGATGCGTTGGAAATGACCATGGGGCGGACGTTCAACCCCGAAGGCCTCGACGCGAAGACGCGCCTTTTGGTGACGCTTTCGGCGCTTACTGTAATGGGCGCGCAGGCGGAGGATCAGATCCGGATCACGGTGCGCCATGCGCTCGAGGCGGGCGCAACCCCGCAAGAGGTGGCAGAGACCATCGGGCAGATGGCCGTCTTCGGTGGCGTGCCGGCCATGACGAAAGCCATGCAAATGGCGCAGGCTGTCATTTCGGAGCGCGCCGAAGCCTCGAAGGGAGAGGCGCAATGACGGTTGTGGATATCACCTTTTACGCCTTTGCCGTCAGTGTCGTAACGGCAGCGCTCTTTGTGGTGGCAAGCCGCAATCCGGTGCACTCGGTGCTGTGGCTTATCTTGGCGTTCCTGTCCTCCGCCGGGATGTTCGTCCTGCTGGGGGCCGAATTTGTGGCAATGCTCCTGGTGATCGTCTACGTCGGCGCGGTTGCGGTGCTCTTTCTCTTCGTCGTTATGATGCTGGATGTGGATTTCGCCGCTCTTCGGGCCGAGATGGCAAAATACATCCCCCTGGCTGGCTTGATCGGCGTAGTGCTTTTGATGCAACTGGCCCTCGTGCTGGGGGCATGGGCGACAGCGGATGGGGTGGCGGTTCTGCAAAGCCCCGCCGCGACGCCGGACGGAGCGCACAACACGGCTGCCCTTGGAATGGTGCTCTATGACAGGTACTTTCTGTTGTTTCAGCTTGCGGGGCTGGTTCTGCTTGTTGCCATGATCGGAGCGATCGTTCTCACACTTCGGCACCGCGCGGATATCAAGCGGCAAGACGTGCTCGCGCAGATGTACCGTGACCCCGCGAAGGCGATGGAGCTCAAGGATGTTAAACCCGGGCAGGGCCTATGACGAAGGTGCGGCCCTGAGGGGCCGCGTGGGCGAATTTTCGTACGAAAATTCGTGGGAACACGTGTCGATCGGGAGCGCGCCATGCGGGACGCGGCGGAAAGAGGACGACATGGGCGCTGAATGCCTTACTGCTATGCTGGTAGGCAGAGCCCCGTGCCCCCCAGGGGGATTGGGCGTCCGCCCGGCCGATCTTGACGTAACCGCAGGGCCTGCGCCGATCCGGCCAGCCAATGCGGCGGGCACATCGGTGAGGACCCCATGGTTGGACTAGAACACTACCTGAGCGTGGCCGCGGCGCTTTTTGTCATCGGTATCTTCGGCATCTTCCTCAACAGGAAGAACGTGATCATCATCCTCATGTCGATTGAGCTGATACTGCTTTCGGTCAACAACAAACTCGTCGCGTTCTCAGCCTATCTGGGAGACATCACGGGGCAGATCTTTACGCTCTTCGTGCTTACGGTCGCGGCTGCTGAAGCGGCAATCGGTCTCGCCATCCTTGTCTGCTTCTTCCGAAACCGTGGCACCATCGCGGTCGAAGACGTCTCGAACATGCGGGGCTGACGCAATGGAAACGATCATCCTTCTCGCGCCCCTCCTCGGCGCCCTGGTGTGCGGCTTCGGTTGGCGGATTATCGGAGAATTCAGCGGTCAGGTCCTGACAACGGGTCTGCTCTCTCTGTCGGCGCTCTTGTCGTGGGTTGTCTTCATGACCCACGATGGAACCACGGAGACGATTACCCTACTGCGCTGGATCGACAGCGGCAGCCTGGTGGCGGACTGGGCCATCCGGATGGATCGCCTGACCGCGATCATGCTGATCGTGATCACCACCGTCTCGGCCCTCGTGCATCTTTATAGCTTCGGCTACATGGCGCACGACGAAAACTTCAAGGACAGCGAGCCCTACCGCGCGCGCTTCTTTGCCTACCTTTCTTTCTTCACTTTCGCGATGCTGATGCTCGTGACTGCGGACAACCTTGTCCAGCTCTTCTTTGGCTGGGAGGGGGTGGGCGTCGCCTCCTATCTGCTCATTGGCTTCTATTTCAAGAAGCCCTCCGCAGGGGCCGCGGCGATGAAGGCGTTCATCGTCAACCGGGTCGGCGACTTCGGATTCCTCCTCGGGATCGCAACCCTGTTCTTTCTTGTCGACAGCGTCGCGTTTACGGACATCTTCGAGCGGGCGCCCGAGATTGCTGAAATGCAGATCTCCTTCCTCTGGCGGGACTGGAACGCGGCCGAGGTCGTGGCCTTCCTGCTCTTCATCGGGGCGGCTGGAAAATCGGCACAGCTTTTTCTGCACACGTGGCTGCCCGACGCCATGGAGGGGCCGACGCCGGTCTCGGCACTGATCCACGCCGCCACCATGGTGACAGCGGGTGTGTTCCTGGTCTGCCGCATGTCACCGATCATGGAATTCGCGCCCAACGCAATGCTCATCGTGGCCTATATCGGCGGGTTCACGGCGCTCTTCGCCGCCTCCGTCGGCCTGGTGCAAAACGATATCAAGCGCGTCATCGCGTATTCGACCTGTTCGCAGCTTGGCTACATGTTTGCCGCAGCGGGGGTGGGGGCCTATCCCCTGGCGATGTTCCATCTGCTGACGCACGCGTTCTTTAAGGCGTTGCTCTTTCTTTGCGCGGGTTCCGTGATCCACGGGATGCACCATGAGCAGGACATGCGGAACTATGGCGGGCTGCGCCACAAGATGCCGTACACGTTCTGGGCGATGATGATCGGCACTTTTGCCATCACGGGCGTTGGCATTCCGATGTCTTTGCAATGGTTTGGCGTTCCGATCGGACTGGCGGGCTTCGTATCGAAGGACGCCATCGTCGAAGCGGTCTATGCTGCGCGCGAGGGCTATGGGACAGGGGTCTTCGTTTTGTTGATCGTCGCGGCGGTCATGACGGCGTTCTACAATTGGCGCACCATCTTTCTGACATTCTACGGTACGCCGCGGGGCAACAAGCACACCCACGAGCATGCGCATGAAAGCCCGCGCACGATGTTGATCCCATTGGGCGTACTGTCCTTCGGTGCGATCTTTTCCGGGATCGTCTTCGTCAAGCCGTTCTTTGGCGACGACCATGAGATCCGCGCATTTTTTGGCATCCCCTATGTGATCGAGGAAAAGCACGCGACAAGCACCGCGCTGCCACTGGCCGCACATGCCGCGGGGGACGACAGTCACACCACGCTGGCCGCGGGTGACACGCACGGCGATGAAGGTGGCCACGGCGATGAGGCGGACCACGGAGATGGTCACACTGGGGGGCACGGTGCACAGCCCGTCCAGCAACCGGGGGAGGGGGCGATCTACTTCGCGCCCGACAACCACGTTATCCACGACGCGCACTACTCGCCCTGGTGGGTAACGACGGCGCCGTTCTGGGCCATGTTGCTGGGCTTCTATATGGCCTTTGTGATGTACATCCGTCGCCCGGACCTGCCGGCCAAGCTCGCGCAGAACCAGCGGCCGCTTTACCTCTTTCTTCTCAACAAATGGTACTTTGACGAGATCTATAACGCCGTCATTGTCGCCCCAACGCGAAGCTTGGGCGGTTTCTTGTGGAAGCGCGGCGACGGCAACGTGATCGATGGCGGCATCAACGGACTGGCCCTTGCGGTGATCCCGTTCTTCACGCGGCTCGCGGGGCGGTTCCAGTCCGGCTACATCTTCCACTATGCCTTCGCGATGGTGCTCGGGATCGTGCTGATCGTGATGTATCTGATGCTGGCGGGGGCGTGACCATGCCGATGCAATTCTGGCTGATCGTCGCGCCCTGCATCGCCGTGATGGCCTTCTCGGCGTGGTTTCTCGGCGATGAGAACCGCCAAACCCGGAACATGGCGCGCGTTGGGCTCGTCCTGTCGGGGACGGCGGCTTTCATGGCGACCATCTACTTTGGCGCGATCCTTGTGGCGGTCTTGGTGGTGGCGCTGCCGGTCGCGCTCTTCCTCGCCTGGTGGAATGGACTCTGGTAATGGAAAACCTCCTCTCAATCATCGTCTTTCTGCCGACCATCGCCGCCGCGATCCTCGCGCTCTTCCTGCGTGGAGAAGACGAGGCGGCGCAGAAAAACGCCAAATGGCTGGCGCTGATCGCAACGTCGGCGACCTTTGTGATCTCGCTCTTCCTGCTTGCCGGGTTCGACCCGCAGAATACGGACTTTCAGTTCGTCGAGGAGCGCGAGTGGCTTTTGGGCCTGACCTACAAGATGGGCGTCGACGGGATCTCGATCCTCTTCGTGATGCTGACGACCATGCTCATGCCGCTGGTGATTGCGGCGTGCTGGGATGTGACCTTTCGCGTGAAGGAATACATGATCGCATTCCTGCTCTTGGAGACGCTGATGCTGGGCGTGTTCTCGGCATTGGATCTTGTGCTGTTCTACCTTTTCTTCGAGGCCGGGCTGATCCCGATGTTCCTCATCATTGGGATCTGGGGCGGGGCAAACCGCATCTACGCGTCGTTCAAGTTCTTTCTCTACACGTTCCTCGGCTCGATCCTGATGCTCGTGGCGATGATCGCGATGTACGTGGACGCCGGGACGACGGACATCCCGACGCTCCTCAACCATTCCTTCGGCACCGAGACCTTCAGCGTCCTCGGGATCCAGGTCGTCGGCGGATTGCAAACGCTGCTGTGGCTGGCGTTCTTCGCCTCCTTCGCGGTCAAGATGCCGATGTGGCCGGTGCACACCTGGCTGCCCGACGCGCACGTTCAGGCGCCGACGGCGGGCTCGGTGGTGCTGGCGGCGATCCTCCTGAAGATGGGCGGCTACGGCTTCCTGCGTTTCTCGATCCCGATGTTCCCGGTGGCCTCCGATCTGCTCGCGCCGCTGGTGCTGTGGCTCTCTGCCATCGCCATCGTCTACACCTCGCTCGTGGCGTTGGCACAATCGGACATGAAGAAGCTCATCGCCTATTCGTCCGTGGCGCATATGGGCTATGTGACGATGGGGATCTTCGCGGCCAACCAGCAGGGGATCGACGGGGCGATCTTTCAGATGATCTCCCACGGCTTTGTCTCGGGCGCGCTCTTTCTGTGCGTCGGCGTGATCTATGACCGAATGCACACCCGCGAGATCGACGCCTATGGCGGACTCGTGAATCGGATGCCGGTCTATGCGCTCGTCTTCATGCTCTTCACGATGGCCAATGTGGGCTTGCCGGGCACTTCGGGCTTCATCGGAGAATTCCTGACGATCGTCGGGGTCTTTCAGGTCAACACCTGGGTCGCTTTCGTCGCAGCCACGGGCGTAATCCTCTCGGCGGCCTATGCGCTCTGGCTCTATCGCCGGGTGGCGCTCGGGGACCTCATCAAGGAGAGCCTGCGCTCGATCACCGACATGACGCAGCGCGAGCGCGTGATTTTCGCGCCGCTCGTGGTGATGACGCTGCTGCTCGGTATCTACCCGAGCCTCGTGACGGACATGATCGGCCCTTCGGTGGCAAACCTAGTCGGTCAGTATGAAACGGCAGTGTTGGAAGCGGGCGACACACTGCTCGCGCGGGGAGAGTAAGCCATGGGCTCTGATATCGCGATCCTGCTGCCGGAGATCTTCCTGTCGATCTATGCGATGGTGGCGCTGATCTTTGCGGTCTACACTACGAAAGACGGCATGGCACCGCTCCTTCTGTGGGTGACGGCGGCGGTGCTCGCCTCGACGGCCGCATGGCTCGGCCTGTCACCCGCGGGCGCGCGCGAGGCATTTGGCGGCATGTTCATCGACGATGGCTTTGCGCGTTTTGCCAAGATCACCATCCTGCTGTCCGCCGCGGCGATCCTGCTTCTGAGCGAGCGCTATATGGCAGAGCGCGACCTGCTGCGCTTCGAGTACCCGGTGCTTATTGTGCTCTCCGTCGTGGGCATGATGGTCATGGTGTCCGCAGGGGATCTGATCGCGCTCTACATGGGGCTCGAGCTGCAGGCGTTGTCGCTCTATGTCGTGGCGTCGCTTCGGCGCGATAGCGTCAAGTCGACGGAGGCGGGGCTGAAATACTTCGTTCTGGGCGCGCTCTCGTCGGGCATGCTGCTTTACGGCGCCTCACTTGTTTACGGCTACAGCGGGACGACCGCATTCGACGGGATCATCACCGCAGCCAACGATGGCGAGATCGGCCTTGGCCTTTTGATCGGAATTGCCTTCATGTCAGCGGGCCTTGCATTCAAGGTTTCAGCGGCGCCGTTTCACATGTGGACGCCGGACGTCTACGAAGGCGCGCCGACGCCGATCACGGCGTT
>JBCCYI010000133.1:0-12704 GCA_039189975.1 Pseudomonadota bacterium | reverse complement strand
TTTGGGAGCCTCGCCCATCGCCCGTCCTCCGCGCCAGTGGGAGCGCGCGTCCTACCGGAAAATCCTCGCGCTGACAACGGGCCAGCAGCGCCGCGCCGCATACCTGCGCTGCAGCGTATCGGCCTCAAAAAAGGTTTCCATCTTGCTCGCGTCCCGGCACTCTACCCGAATGCATATCCCCCCCTTCGCCTCACTCGATGCCTTTCAAGCCGGCGGCATGCATGCGCTGCGACAAGGGCCGGTCGCCCTCCTCTTGGTGGAGGATACAGCGGAAGTGGCCGCCACCCTCGACCACCTCGCACACTGCGGCTTTCGCCGCACCATCGCCTTTCTGCCAGAGGACATCGCGCTGCCAGCCCACCCTACTGAGCCGGTGCGCGTCACCATGAACACGCGCCGCCCCGATGCCCTCGCCGACGCCGTCAACGCCGCCCTCTCGGCTGCCCCGCCCGGCATCTGGCTGCACGCCTGTTACAATGCGGAGTTCCTGATGTTCCCCTTCAGCGAACACCGCAGCGTCGGCGAACTCCTCGCCTTTCATGCCGAGGAAAAGCGCGACGCCATGCTGACCTTTGTCATCGATCTCTATGCGGCCGACCTCAGCCAGGCCCCCAACGGGATCGACCGCGCAGCCCCGCATTTCGACCGTCTCGGCTACTATGCCCTCAGCCGGTTGAACCCCGCCCGTCACAACCATCCCAATGACCGGCAACTCGACTTTTTCGGCGGCCTGCGCTGGCGCTTCGAAGAACATGTCGATGACACCTCCCGGAGGATCGACCGGGTCAGCCTCTTTCGCGCGCGTCCGCAGTTACGGATGTCCCCCGACAACACGTTCAATGCCCCCGAGTACAACACCTACGCCTGCCAGTGGCACAACAACCTGACGGCAACGCTGTGCTCTTTTCGTGCAGCCAAGGCCCTCCTCACCAATCCTCTCTCCCGCGAGGCGATCCAGACCTTCCTGTGGCAAGGATCCGAGCCCTTCAACTGGTCCAGCCGACAATTGATGGACCTCGGCCTAATGGAGCCTGGACAGTGGTTCTAACGCGCCCATCAGCCGCACGCCGGTCAGTCTGTCCTTCGTCGACACCAACCCGCCAATAGCCCGACACCACAGCCCTTAGCCCAAAAGCTCCCGCAGAGTCTTCCGGTTCGCACCCGCTTGCGTTGCCCCACCTCATCCCTCTCAAATCTAGCCGCGATCCCTCAAACAAATCGGCCTCATCTCAGGGATGGCCAGTCCTCAACCACGCAAGCGCGCGCCCGTTGGCTCGACGCATCAGGCGCCGGTCTCGCTTCCCCGCTCCAGCTTCATTGTGCCCAAAGTATCCCGGGGGGGCCGGGGGGCTGGCCCCCCGGCGCTCTGGGCGTGCAAACGCCACCGGCAAGGGCGCCGCCCACCCAACGACAGCACCACCAGGCGACCGGCCCTATGACCTCCAACTAGCTCCCCCCGACAGGCCGGCGCCCCAGTGCCAGCTGTGCGTCGCCCCAAGCCTTAATGTCCGCCCGCGCCACGACGGATCGCATTTCGGCCATCCGGTGCCGACGCTCCTCCTCGCCCATCGCCAGCGCCTGGTCGATCGCCGTGTCCATCGAACGGGCCGAGAATGGGTTTGTTAGAACCGCCGAGGGGAATTCCACCGCCGCGCCCGCGAATTCCGAAAGCACCAGAATCCCGTCGCCGTCGACCCGCGCGGCCACGTATTCCTTGCACACCAGGTTCATCCCATCGGCGAGCGGCGTGATCCAGGCCACATCCGCCGCCCGATAGTAAGCAACCAGATCGTCGAACGGGACAGGCTGGCTGATAAACGCCAGGGGCTGCCATTCCAGCGTACCGAAGGTGCCGTTGATCCGCCCCGCCAGCTGTTCGATATGCGCCTGGATTTCGGCATAGGCGGTCATATTGCGGTTCGCCATGACGGACACATGCATCAACCGGATCTTGCCGTGCAGATCCTTGCGCCGTTGCAGAAGCCGCTCATAGGCCAAAAGTTGTTCCGGCCCACCCTTGGTGTAGTCGGTCCGACCGACCGAGAGCAGAAGCGTGCCGTCGCCCTTGTCCGCCTCGATCCCCGTGAGCGCGCGGATTGTCGCCTCAGCCCGCGCCAACGCCTCGATAAAGCCTACATCAATCCCAACCGGCGACGCCGCCAAAGTCACTTTGCGCCCGTCTTCCAGGGTGAGCTCCGTCGGCTGCGACCGCTCGTCGAGCGCCGAACCCAGTGGCTGATCAGACGTCTTGACCGCGCGCCGCGCCGTGACCTCGACATCAAAGAGAGACCGCGCCACCTGCGTGAAGTTGGCGACATAGCGCGGCACGTGAAAGCCCACCACATCGCACTCAAGCAGGGACCGGACGATCTCCTCCCGCCAGGGCAGCACATTGAACATATCCGCCGAGGGAAACGGTGTGTGGTGAAAGAAGCTGATCGTCACATCGGGCCGCAACTGACGCAGATAGCCGGGCACCAGCCAGAGGTTGTAGTCGTGGATCCAGACGAGCGCGCCCGTGTCGGCCTCGCGCGCGGCGGCCTCGGCAAAGGCCCAGTTCACCTCGCGAAAGGTGGGCCAGTCGACCGGGTCGTAATTGTAGCGCTCCTTGAAGGCATGCAGGATCGGCCAGAACGCCTCCTTTGAGGTCGTGTGGTAAAAGCTCGTCACCTGCGCTTTGGTCAGCGGCAGCCGCGAGACGGTGTACTTGCCGAAACTGTCCTCGATCTCGATGACACGCTCAAACGCCGGCTGCGCGGGGTCCTCCGCCTCTTTCCAGGCGACCCAGGCGCCATGCTCGACCTTGCCAAAGAGCGCCTTGAGCGTCGGCACGATCCCGTTGGGCGATTTGTTCTCGCGATAGAGGATCTCGCCATCGGCGCCCTCGACCTCCTCGTAGGGTTGACGATGGTAGACGATGACCAGATCAGACGGCATGGTGAGCCTCTTCGATGTCGGGATGTAGGGCGAAGGCGGCGATCGCCTCGACGATGCCCGCCGCCCCCGCGCCATCTGCGCGGTGCAGATACGACGCGGGGCCCAGCGCGTCGAGGAGCGCCGGTTCGGAGTTGCCAACGGCAACCGCGGGCAGGCCCGTGGACAGCATCGAAAAATCGTTCATCGTGTCGCCTGCGGCCAGAACCCGGCGCTCTTCGATCCCGAGATGCGCGATCAGTCGGCGGAGCGAGGGCCCCTTAGAGACACCGCGCGGCAGAACGTCAAAGAACCGATTGTCCGACACGAGCACGTCAACACCCATATCGCGGATACGATCCGGCAAATCTGACGCCATAACAGCAGGCTGCATGTCGTAGCTCAAGCGATACCGGAATGCTGTCGGTTGCAATGCGAGGCCAGGGGCTCCCTCAAGGGCAGCTCGCACGCGCGGGCCTGCGTCGCCCCAGGCCGTGGCGATCTCGGCTTCGAGCTCGGCCATGGGCGCCACCTCCCCCGCTTGCGTGACACGCGCGATTGTCGTTCCGACGTCGCCGACAACGTAATCCGGCGCCGGTACGGACGTCCCACGCGTGAGCGACATGATGAAGTCTGGGTCCCGCCCGGTGACAAAGATCAGCCCGACAGTGTCCCGTCGCGCCTCGATCCACGCGTAGAGCGCTGCACGGGCGGCTTCGGTGCCGCCGAGAAAGGTCCCGTCAAGATCCGTTGCGAGGACGAAATGCTTGCTCGAAAGATCAATCATGGCGTGGCCTTCTGGTCTTGATCCGGCATGGACGCCCCGCCTGCCCGCGGTGCCGCAGCCCCTCCGGTCAGGCCACCGATCTGCCCGGAAATGCCGGTGTCTGCTCCGGTCGGGTGAGCGATCTCTATGTCGAGCGCGCGGGGCTCGCCCACCAGTGGTCTGGCCCAAAGCGCCGCGAAGGTCTCGCGCAGGTCAGCGCCCCGGTGCAGGATCGCATGGACAGCCCGGCAAACCGGCATGTCCACACCGATCTTGGCCGCAAGGTCGATCACCGAGATCGCATTGACCTCGCCCTCGACCACCACAGGCTGCCCCTCGAAACACGCGGCCCGCGCGAGGCCCTGCCCCAGTTGCAGCCCAAGCTTCATATTGCGCGATGTCGGTGACGAAGCGGTCAGCGTCAGGTCGCCCGTTCCGGCCAGCCCAGTGACCGTTTCGCGTCGCCCGCCCAGTGCCTCGGCCATCGTCTTCATCTCGTCAACGCCCCAGGTGATGAGCGCAGCACGGGTGTTCTCGGCATAGCCCGCACCCGTCATCATGCCACAGGCGATGGCAATGACGTTTTTGACCGCGCCCGCCACCTCGACGCCCACCATGTCGTCAGACACGTAGGGGCGAAACATCGGGCTGCCGAGCGACAGCGCCAGACGCGAGGCGGGCGCGCTTTCGGGCGCGCGCCGGTCGGCGGCGGCAAAAGGGAAGGCGAGGGTCACGGCGGTGGGATAGTCCAGCGCGGTTTCGCGCGCGAAGGTGGGACCGGAGAGCACGCCGATGCGATGTCCCGGCAGTTCTTCCTCCACCACCTCGCCCAAGAGCTTGCCCGACCCCTGTTCGATCCCCTTGGCGCAGAGCACAACGGGGATGCCCCCTGGCAAATCGGGGGCGATGTGTCGCGCCAGACCGCGCAGCGTGCGCGACGGCGTCACCATCAACACACAGTCCGCGCCGGCAAGCGCTTGGGTCAGCACGGGCGCGCAGGTCAGCCCATCCGGCAGGGCGATGTCACCAAGATAGCGGCTGTTGCACCGGCTGCGCGCGACCTCGGCCAGAGCCTCGGCGTCGCGCCCCCACAGCCGCACTCGACGCCCGGCGCGGGCCGCGACGATCGCCAGAGCTGTCCCCCACGCACCTGCGCCAAGGACGGTGATGTTCTGGTAGGGGCCCCGTCCGCGATTGTCCGTCATGGGCGAGCCTGCGCCCGAAAATGTGGCCAGAGTGACCGCGTCGGGCATGGTTCCATGGGCAGGACATTCACACATTCCATAGTTGCGCTAGGATAGGGCAGCCCCGGCGGAACGCAAACAGGTTGCCCTCTTGATGACACGGTTGATCCCTTGTTCTTCATTGCTTGAAGAGCGTTATGTCCCCTCCGAGGGCTCGGCCCCGTCACAGGCCCGATCGCGCGCGCGCCGCTTGTGGAGCGTGGCATGACGGCGGCGCGCTTTCTCCCTGCGCCATTGCGCAAGACGATGACGCTTTTCAGCGCGATGTCGGGCCGCATGACCGAGGTGAACATCGGGCTCGTATCGGCTGGTGTTGCCTTTTATGGCCTCCTGGCAATCTTTCCCACGCTCACGGCCATCGTGGCCGTGTGGGGGTTGATCGCCGATCCCGCCGTCGTGGTCGCCGAGGTTCAGGCAATCGAACCGATGGTGCCCGACGAAGGCTTCGAGATCATCGAAAGACAGGTAGAGGCTCTTACGACAGGCGCGACGCGCACCCTCGGCTGGGCCTCGGCGGTGTCGCTGCTCGGGGCATTCTGGGCTTCGCGCTCAGGGGTTGCGGCGCTGATCGGCGCGCTAAATAAAGTGCACCGAGCCGAACCCCGCAGCGGCGTCTGGCCGGTCATAACCGCCCTCGCACTGTCCTCAGGGTTGATCCTGGCTGCGTTGGTGGCGCTCGCCGCGGTGGTGGTGGCACCGGTCGTTCTGGCGCTCGTGCCGCTCGGGCCCTATGCCGCCCCTGCCCTGGGCGCGCTGCGCTGGCTGGTCGGCGGTGTGATTGTGCTCTTCGCGATCGGCGCCCTCTACCGCTTCGGCCCGTCGCTGCGCGAGATCGACCCGCGGCGCCGTTGGGCCGGCCTGATTACGCCTGGCGCGATGCTCGCCCTGAGCCTCTGGGGGACGGCCTCATGGAGTTTCTCGACCTACCTCGAAAACTTCGGCAATTACGATAAGGTCTACGGCTCTCTCGGAGCGGTGATTGCTTTGCTGATGTGGTTCTACATCAGCGCCTTCGTCGTCGTTCTCGGCGCCATTTTCGACGTGGAGCTCGCGCAATGGGACAAATCCGACCCGCTGGCCCCCGCGACCCCCAAGGACGAAGACGGTCCCACACCATCGGCGGCACCTGCGGCGAACGCACCGTCAGGATAAACCCTGTGCCCCTCCTGCGCGCCATCGACCGAAGCCGCGTGTCACAGGCCGATCCCCTCCGTCGAAGCAAAGAACATCGCCTGGCTGACAGAGCTGCGGATCTGCTCTTCGGTGTAGGGCTTCGAGATCAGGAAAGCCGGCTCGGGCCGGTCCCCCGTGAGGAGCCGCTCGGGAAAGGCCGTGATGAAAATCACGGGTGTCTCGGGAAACGAGCGCAAGAGATCGTTCACTGCGTCCACGCCGGAGCTGTCGTCGGCCAGCTGAATGTCCGCGAGCATCAGATCAGGCCGATCCCGCCGGCCCAGTTCGACGGCCCGCGCCCGCGTTCGCGCGATACCGGTGACCGCATGCCCCATGGACGCGACGATTCCCTCGATGTCCATCGCGATGATCGCCTCGTCCTCGATAATCAGGACCCGACCCGCGATGCTGTCCTCCATCTCGGTGCGCGCACGTTCCACCAAGTCCAGCGCTTCGGCGTCTGTCACCTGCATGATCGCGGCGATCTCACCGACGTTGAACTCCTCGATCGTGTGCAGCAGCAGCGCCTCACGGCTGTTCTTGGTCAGCTTCGCCATATGCGCCTGAGCACGCCGCGACATAGGGTCCGCACTGTCAGAGATCGGCGCTCCCGCGCTCGACCAGATGAGGTGAAAGGCCCGAAAGAGCGCTGCACGCGGTGTCACGCTGTCGTCGAAGATCGACGAATCCTCGATCAACGCCTCGAGCGTTGCCGAAGCATAGGTGTCGCCGGTTTCCTGGTTCCCGGTTAACGCGCGCGCATAGCGCCGCAGGTAGGGAAGGTTTTCTCCCACGAGATCCGCCAGTTGCGCTGGATTGGCCAAAGAAGGCGCCCCCTAATGTGTAAACTTTTCCCTATTCTTCGGGAACCGATTGCCCGCGTCAACGTTGTGCTGGGTCACACTGGAAATGGCGGACCCTTTAGCGCATGTTCATGCTCATGGTGCAGGATGATCGAAAGAAGCGGCTCGACCAGCAAATTGATGAAAATTTGCGCAAGGTCTTCAAGAGCACGCTCGAGGAAGAGGTGCCCGAGCGCTTTCTCGATCTCTTGCGCAAGCTCAAGGACCAGGGCACGCCTGAATGACCCCTCGCGAAGCGGATCGTGATCCGCAGGATGCGCATGACACGCCCGCACCAGCGGGCCAGGACCCGCGCGATGAGATTGCCCAGCATCTCGCGGCGATGCGTGCGTTTGCGGTCTCGTTGACGCGGGATCCGGTCTCGGCGGACGATCTGGTGCAGGACACGATCGTCAAGGCCTGGACGAACTTCGGCAGCTTTCGCGAGGGCACAAACCTGCGCGCGTGGCTCTTCACGATTCTGCGCAATCACTTCTACACCACCCGGCGCAAGCTCAAGCGCGAGACCGGCGATGCCGATGGTCTCTTTGCCGCCCGCCTCGCCGAGAAACCCGCCCATGACGGGCGCCTGGCCCTACGGGACTTTGCCCATGCCTTTGCGCAACTGCCCGATGAGCAACGCGAAGCGCTGGTTCTGGTTGGGGCCTCCGGGTTTTCCTATGACGATGCCGCGCGCATGACGTGCGTGCCGGCGGGCACCGTCAAGAGCCGAGCGAATCGGGCGCGGCGCAAGTTGGCGGAGCTGCTCAAGCTCGACACCGCGGACGACCTTGAACTGACTGACCGTGCCACACGCGCCGTGATGAGCGGCCATGGCCGCTCTGGGCTCTAGGCCTTGAGCGCGCCGCGGGGAGCGAAGGCGCGCGGCGAACGCGCCCCTGGAGAGGACGCTCAGGCCCAGGTCGCCCAGGCACGGACCAAAGAGGGTTCTGCGCGATCAAGAGGCGGCGGCAGCAGCGCGCGGGCAGCTGCCATGGGCGGGCTGCGCTCGGTGCGCCTGCGTCTGGCCCTTCTGCTGACGCTTGCCGTGCTTCCCATCGGGGTGATCGTCTTCTTGCAGTCCCGCGACGCCGCGGATCATGCGCGCGACATGTCCCAAAGCGCTCTGCTCGGGGAAGCGATCCGCGCCGCAGCCGCGCAGCGCGCAGTTATCCGCACGGCACAGGGACAGGCGCGCGCCCTTCTGCCGCTTCTACAGGCCCTGCCGCCCAATCCCAAAGCCTGCTCAAAACTGATGCGCGAGGTGGTCAAGGCCACCGAGACCATTGCGTTTTCCGGCTTTGCGGCACCCGATGGCAGGATGGTCTGTTCCTCGGCCCGGGGGCACGACGCGGCAGAGCGTCCGCCGTTCCCCCTGCCTGGGCCGGAGGGGGCGGACGAAGGTCGGATCGTATCAGGTGCTGTCTTGGGGCCGCTGCCGGGGGCCCTCGCCGTGGTGCAGCCTGTCGTGGGCCGGATGACAAGCGAAGCAGGTGTGGCCTCCGAGCAATCCCATGCGGGGACCGTTCTTCTCACGCTGCCACACAGCGCTCTCTTCACCTCCGATGCGATCCCTGGTCCGCGCCCGGCCGCACTGGATCTGGCAACCCTGAACCGCGCGGGCGAGATCCTGTGGGCCTCGCCTTTCGCGCCCGGCACGATCGTGGGCGATCCCGAGGCCGCGGACCTCGCGCGCCTGCCCCCCGATATCGACGTGGCGGCCCTCGTAGCCTTGCCTGCCCACACCCTCGTTGCCCGAAACGGGGCCGGCGAGCGGCGCCACTACGCGGCCGTTCCGGTGATCGAAGGGGAAATCGTGACCCTTGCCAGTTGGCAGCCCGGCTCGCTCTTTGACGATGCCGCGCAAGGGGCCAATCGCCTCCCCATCCTGCTTCCGCTGGCGATGTGGCTGCTCTCCCTCACAGTCGCCTACCTGACGGTCAACCGCCTGCTCTTGCAGCCGTTGAGCTCGCTCGGAGAGCGCATGCAGGCCTTCACCGCCGGTGAGCGGATGCTGCCGCCCTTTCTGCACGGTCGCGCGCCGGAGGAACTGGCCGAGCTTTCGGATAACTTCGATGCCATGACGGCCCGCATCGTGCGCGACGAAACGCGGCTGGAAAAGGCCGTGCACGACCAGGAGGTGCTGCTCAAGGAGGTGCACCACCGCGTCAAGAACAACCTCCAGCTCATCGCATCGATCCTCAACATGCAAATCCGGCAGGACCAGCCACCCGAAAACCGCGCCGTGCTGCGGCGCGTGCAGGATCGGGTGATGAGCTTGGCGACCGTCTATCACCACCTCTACCGCACGTCGGCGCTGTCCGCGCTGCGCGCCGACGCGCTTGTGTCGGAAATCGTCAACCGCAAGCTGGCGGACGCCGCGCAGGTCGCGCGCAATATGTCCGTGGAGACGCAGTACGAGCGCATTCAGCTCTACCCCGACCAGGCCGTGCCGCTGTCGCTGCTCGTCGGCGAGGCAGTCAGCAACGTCTTTCACCATGTCGGCCGCCCTTCTTCCGGCGATATCGCGTGGATGCGGCTGTCGCTGACGCAGGACACGGCGGGGAGCGTGACCCTGAGCGTGTCAAACTCAACCGGACCGAAAATCGCAGAGGCGCAAGACGTCGTTCGGGCCGGGTTGGGCACGCGCTTGATCGAAGCGTTCGCCGAACAGCTCGACGGGGCCATCACCCGGGATCGGTCCGACACTGAAGCGTGGACCCTCCGGCTTACATTTCGCACCCAAGGCTTCGCGGAGGCCGATCGAAGCCCGGAGTCGAACACCGACGCCGACACGAGTACATCGGCCACCAGCGCGACCGAAAGCGATCTGCGGCAGTGACGTCTCACCGGTGCACGACGACGGCCTCCCTGACCCTGGGCGACGCGTACCGCCGCACCTTTTGGCACGCGATTCCCCATGGCTTTTTACCAACCCCGCGCCTGCGCGGCACGCGCGTGACCGGCGTTGACCGCGCCGCGCAAGGGTGCGTGATCGTCTAATGCTGCTCTATCGCACGTTGCTGACCCTACTTGCCCCCGGCATTGCCGTGCTCCTGGCCTGGCGTGTCCTCCGAGGGCGGGACACCCTGGCGGACCTGCGCGAACGCCTCGCCCATGGCCAACGCACCGGGGCAAGGCCCACGAATAATGGTCCGCTGCACCGGCCCTGTCTCTGGCTGCACGCTGCGTCAAACGGTGAACTCACCGCAGCGCGCCCTATGCTAGACGCTCTGCGTGCCGCACATCCCACCATGCGCTGCGTGCTGACCACGAACACCACCAGTGGTCGGGACCTCGGTCGGAGCTGGTCTCTGCCAGGCACCACCGTTGTCTTGGCTCCGCTCGACACGCGTCGGGTGGTGCGGCGCTTTCTCCAAGCGCATCGACCGACGGCCCTGCTGATCGTCGAGAACGAGCTTTGGCCGAACAGGATGCACCTCATGCAGCAGCTCCGACACCCGGTCGTCTTGGTCGGTGCGCGCATGTCCACCCGGAGCGCGCAGCGGTGGCGGCGGGCCGCGCGTGTCCTCCGCCCCCTGCTCAGCCATGTCGCTCTAGCCGTTCCGCAGGACGCCGCCTCCGCCCAGGCCATCGCCGCGCTCGGCGTTCCAGCCGAGCGGCTGACCGCGCCAGTATCGCTCAAATCCGCCGTGGTGATGGCCGTGCCCGATCCCAAGCGTGTCCACGCGCTCGGCTTCGACAGGGACCAGACCTTGATCGCAGCGTCGACGCACGCGGGCGAGGAAGAGACGATCCTGGCCGCCATCGCCCAAGCCCGCAAAGCGCGGCCCGCGCTTCGCCTGATCCTGGCGCCCCGCCATCCGCCCAGGGGACCGGAGGTGGCCCGGCTGGTCCGCGCCTCCGGTCTCTCGCTGGCGGTCCGATCCGAAGGCGCAGCTCCGGGCGATGCGGCCGTTTTTCTGGCCGATACGCTCGGCGAGATGCCGCTGTGGTACGCCGCGGCCGGGATCTGTTTCATCGGCGGCTCACTTGTCGAAAAGGGCGGCCATACGCCCTACGAGCCCGCGCAATTCAGCTGCGCGCTGCTCACAGGGCCCCATGTCGAGAATGCAGCGGCCGCCTTTGCGGCACTGCGCAGCGCCGGGGCCGTGCGGATCGTCGACGATGCCGATGCCCTGGCCGCGGTCCTCACCGAGACCTCGCTCCAAGCGCAGCAAGCAGCTGGCGCGCGCGCCCGTGAGACGCTTGCCCGGGCGGATCTCGGTGCGCTCGCGGCGCGCCTTTCCCCCGCTCTGGGCCTTCCCCCCACCGCACCGGACCCAGCCGCCGCAAACCGTACCACACCCTGAGACCCCGCGCCTTTCCGCGCGTGGAGCTCCCCCGCGCACCGTCCCGTTGCGCACCCCTCGAAAAGCGCGAGTGGATCGGGGCTGCGATCCGATGCCCTCTGAATTCAGGGGTCTCGGTGCAGTTCGCAAAGTCTGAGGATCACGCCGGACGCGGTACGATCCTGGCCCGGGCGCGCCCCATGGGTCGCGGCCGTGGGGCCCAGTGGCTCAGCGCGAGTGCTCGGGATACACGCGCCCGGAGCTCGGGGCGGATCGGTCCGGGGCGGGGCACATCGCGCAGCGTCTGGAACCAATGCTCAAGCGGCACCGCGCCGCGTCGGGTGTTGTGCCACGTCAGATCGCGTAGCACGGCTTCGGCCTCCAGCGGCAACCGGTCGGGGATCTCCTCGCCGCGCAGCACCGCCCAGACCCCGGTCCAGAGCCGGCCAACCGTCCATGGATTGTACCCGCCGCCGCCCAGCACGAGGTAACGCGGCGCGAGCGGGCGCAGGGCCGACACGATCTCCCAATGTGCGTTGTTGGACAGCGACAAACGCGACAGCGGATCCTCCTCGACAGCATCGGCCCCGCATTGCAGCACGACCGCGTCTGGCGCAAAAGCCTCCACAAGCGGCAGGATCAGCGCCTCGCGGATGTACGCCATCTCCGTGTCATTGAGCCCACGCGGCACCGGCAGGTTGACGGCAGAGCCCCCTGCGATCTCCTCCAAGGCGCCCGTGTAAGGCCAGCGCCGTTCCTCGTGGACGGAGATCATCAGCGCCTCGGGGTCGCCCGCGAACCCGACCTCGACGCCGTCGCAATGGTGGGCATCAATATCGACGTAGGCGATACGCTGCGCTCCCACGCTGCGCAGTGACAGCATCGCGAGCACAGGATCGTTGAGATAGCAAAAGCCATTGGCGCGTCCCGGCATTGCGTGATGCGTTCCGCCCGCGGGATGGTGGACGACACCGCCCTCCGCCAGGAGCTCGCCTGCGAGGTAGGAGCCACCGGCGGACGTCGCTGGCCTGCGCCAGACCTCGCCAAAGACCGGGTTGGACGGCGTGCCGAGCCCGAAACGCTCCGGGTCATCGGAGCGCGCCCGACCCTCGGCTTCGGCGCGCTGTAGCGCCGCGACGTAGTCGGGCCTATGCCAGACGTGCAGCGCCTCAGGTTTGATCCGCGGCGAGGTGCGAAAGCGCTCCGGGCCGAGCCATCCCAGCGCAAGGGAGAGATCCATCACCGTTGAAACGCGCGGGATCCGCAACGGATGCCAGTCGCCATAGCTTGAATGCCGGTAGATCCCGTGCCCGAGCATCACCGGGCCACCGGCTATGCCCGCCCCCAGGGCTCCCAGGCGCCGGGCGGGCGCGCGCTCAGCTCGCAAGCACTGCCTCGATCGGGCCGGTAATGGCGCGCGCCAGGGGCGACGTTCTGGCGCCGAAGGTCGAGAGAGGGCGACCGTCGGGACCGA
>JBCCYI010000132.1:0-12709 GCA_039189975.1 Pseudomonadota bacterium | reverse complement strand
GTTGCCGCCGGTGGTCAGGAAAACATGTCCCTCAGCCCCCACGCCGCGCCGATGCGCGCCGGGCAAAAGATGGGCGACATGAAGTACATCGACACGATGATCCGCGATGGTCTCTGGGACGCGTTCAATGGCTACCACATGGGCCAGACAGCGGAGAACGTCGCCGAAAAGTGGCAGATCAGCCGCGACCAGCAGGACGAATTCGCCGTCAGCTCGCAGAACAAGGCCGAGGCCGCACAGAAGGCCGGCAAGTTCGCTGACGAGATCATCCCCTTCACGATCAAGCACCGCAAAGGCGACATTACCGTCGATGCCGACGAGTACATCCGTCATGGCGCTACGATCGAAGCGATGCAGAAGCTGCGCCCGGCCTTCACGAAGGATGGCTCTGTGACGGCGGCCAACGCCTCCGGCCTGAACGACGGCGCAGCGGGCGTCCTGCTGATGAGCGCCGAGAACGCGGAGAAGCGCGGCATCGAGCCCCTCGGCCGCATCGCGTCCTACGCCACCGCTGGTCTGGACCCGTCGATCATGGGCGTCGGCCCGATCTATGCCTCGCGCAAGGCGCTGGAGAAAGCGGGCTGGAAAGTCGAGGATCTCGACCTCGTGGAAGCCAACGAAGCCTTCGCCGCCCAGGCTTGTGCCGTGAACAAGGACATGGGCTGGGATCCGGCGATCGTGAACGTGAACGGTGGCGCCATCGCCATCGGCCACCCGATCGGTGCGTCGGGCGCGCGCGTGCTCAACACGCTGCTCTTTGAGATGAAGCGCCGCGACGCCAAGAAAGGCCTCGCCACGCTCTGCATCGGCGGCGGCATGGGCGTGGCGCTCTGCGTCGAGCGCGCCTGATCCAAGTGTGACGCGCGGGTGTGGGGGGCCCTCCGCCTTCCGCACCGAATAGAACAACAAGACGGAAAGAGAGACGATCATGGCACGAGTTGCACTCGTCACCGGGGGGAGCCGGGGTATCGGAGAGGCCATCTCAAAAGCGCTGAAGGCCGATGGCTGCGAAGTGGCGGCGACCTATGCGGGCAATGATGAAAAGGCCGCGGCCTTTACCGAGGCGACCGGAATCAAGACCTACAAGTGGAACGTGGGCGACTACGCGGCGTCCAAGGCGGGCATCGCCCAGGTCGAGGCCGATCTCGGCCCGGTCGACATCGTTGTGGCCAACGCGGGCATCACACGCGACGCGCCCTTCCACCGGATGACGCCGGAGCAATGGCAGGAGGTGATCGACACCAACCTGACGGGTGTTTTCAACACCGTGCACCCGGTGTGGCCGGGCATGCGCGAGCGCAAGTTTGGACGGGTCATCGTGATTTCGTCGGTGAACGGGCAGAAGGGTCAGTTCGGTCAGGTGAACTATGCGGCGACGAAAGCGGGCGACCTGGGCATCGTGAAGTCCCTGGCCCAAGAGGGCGCGCGGGCGGGCATCACCGCGAACGCGATTTGCCCGGGCTACATTGCGACTGAGATGGTGATGGCGATCGATGAGAGCATCCGCGACAAGATCATCGCAGGCATCCCCGCCGGGCGTCTGGGAGAACCCGCGGAGATTGCGCGCTGTGTGAGCTTTCTGGCGTCAGAAGAGGCCGGGTTCATCAATGGGTCGACGATTTCGGCCAATGGGGCTCAGTTCTTCGCCTAGCGCGGGCAGCTGCGCTGCATTTCGCCTTCGGCGACGGTATTTGGAGCAAGAAGAAGGGGCAGGCCGGTGCATCGGCCTGCCCTTTGCGCGTGACGCGCTGGACGCAGGCACTTTCTTGGTTGGGGTGACGTGCCTCTAAGGCCGGGTAAGCGCTGATCCGCGGGGCGCCGGGTTGGACGTGTGACGGCGTGTATCTTTTGGGTGGGTGCCGTGCCTTCAGGACTTGAAGGGGGCCATGCCAGCGCGTGCGAGTGCGTCGGCGCGTTCGTTTTCGGGGTGACCGGCGTGGCCCTTTACCCATTCCCATGTGACCGTGTGGCTGGCCTGGGCAGCATCGAGGCGCCGCCATAGGTCTTCGTTTTTGACCGGTTTCTTGGAAGCCGTGCGCCAGCCATTGCGTTTCCATCCGTGGATCCAGCCGGTGACCCCGTTTTTGACATAGGCGCTGTCGGTGACGATGGTGATTGCGCTCGCGCGGGTCAGGCTTTCGAGGGCGGAGATAGCGGCGAGGAGCTCCATCCGATTGTTGGTGGTGTCGTGTTCGCCGCCGTTGAGCGCGCGCTCTTTGACGAGGACGTCGCCGTCATGCGCTTGAAGAAGAGCACCCCAACCTCCGGGGCCGGGGTTGCCGGAGCAGGCGCCGTCTGTGTAGGCGATGAGCGTGACCATACGCCGGGGGTAGGGGAGCGGTGTGCGGGGCGCAAGCGGCTTTGCTCAGAGCCGGCGCGCCCACAGGACAACCCAAGGGGCTTCTACGCCATCGAAACCGGTTTCCGACCCTGTCTCCTCGAGCTCGACAGTGAGGCCGGCCTGGGTGAGGAGGTCTTTGATCTCAGGGCGGGTGAAGTATGTGTAGAGGCGGCCGAGGCCGTCGCGCCGGGCGCCGCTGCCGGTCTTCAGCCCGATGTGGAGCAAGCCATGCGGTGCGAGAGCGTCGTGGAGACGACAGAGGTGGCCGGGCATGTCCGCGCGCGGTGCGTGCAGCAATGAGAAGTTTGCCCAGATCCCGTGGTATTCCCGGGTGATGTCGACGTCCTCGAAGGTGCCGAGCCGGACCTGCACCCCGAATTGCCTCCGCGCAACGTCGACCATGCCTGCGGCGGCATCGAGCGCATCCGTGTCGAGGCCGGCCCGCGCCATGGCGGCGGCAGCGTTGCCCGGACCGCAGCCGAGGTCGAGCACGCGGCCTCCCCTGGGGAGCGCGTCGATGAAGGCGCGCAGTCGGGCGGAGGGCTCGGGCTCTGTGACGCGGTCGGCATAGTCGGCGGCACGGGCGGAGTAGAGCTCGAGGGTTTGCCGATCGGTCGTCATGTCAGGAATGCGGGTACGGCGAGGCTGGCGCACACGAGAGCGGTCAGGGGGATCCGCAACGCCATCCACCACGTTGGCGCCAGGGCGTGGCGCCAGAAGAAGGCATCAATCAGAAGGAGGCCGACAAAGCCGGCGATCAGGTAGATCGCCGCCGAGGTTGGCCCGCCACCCACGAAGAAGAACGCCCAGAGCGCGGGCACGACGGAGAGCGCGAAGCCGATCACCTGGACGGCGCCCGTCGCGCGGGCGGCAAAGCCCCAGATCACGCCAGACATGAAAGCCAGGATAATCTGGCCATAATTGAGCAGGACAAAGGGAGCCACGTAGCGCGGCCCGACCGTCTCCATTGTGAGGGTATGGAGCGCGGGGATGTATGTCGTTCCGACGCCCCAGAAAAAGGGGAGCAGGCCGGCGAGGCCGAGCCAGAGTGCGGAACGCGGGATTGAGGCAAAGGACAGCATGCGACGGTTGTAGCACGCCAAGCGGCGGCGTCAGGATCTTTCCAGCGCAAGGCGGCCCGCGAGGAGTGCAAAGAGGCCACCAATGCTTCTGTTTAGCCAGCGCATGGCCCGTTCGGACGCCAGGATCCTGTCGCGCGCGGCGGCGGCGAAGGTGCCGTAGATAAGGAACACCGCAAAGGTCATTGCCATGAACACAGCGCCGAGGGTTACCATCTCCGCCGTTGCCATGTCGGGAGCGCCGGAGAGAAACGGTGGCAAGAGCGCAAGGAAGAAGACCGAGAGCTTTGGATTGAGAATGTTGATCAGGGCGCCGCGGCGCACGATCGGCCAGGGGTTGGCCGGGCCGGTGTCCGAGCGGATCGCCAGGGCGCCATCGGATTTGAGTGCTTGCCAGGCGAGCCACAGCAAGTAGGCGACGCCCGCGACCTTCACGATCTGGAAGAGTACGGCTGAGCTGTGAAGGATCGCGGCCACGCCAAGGATCGCCGCCGCGAGATGCGGGAGAATGCCCAGTGTACAGCCAAGCGCCGCCCAGAGCGCTGGGCCCCGTCCCCGTCCCAAGGCGATCGCGAGGGTGTAAAGCACGCCCGTCCCCGGCGCCAGAACAACGACCACAGCAGTCGCCAGGAATTGGGCGGAGATCACGCCTGCACCGGCTGACGCAGGATGCGCGGCACTTTGAATTCTACGGTCTCGCGGGCGGTCTCGATCAGCTCGACAGTCACATCGTAGTGGGCGCGGAAGGCGTCAATCACCTCTTCGACCAGTTCTTCCGGCGCAGACGCGCCCGCCGTCACGCCCAGCGTGGAGATTCCACCCAGCGCGCGCCAGTCGATCTCGGAGGCGCGCTGGATGAGCTGAGCGTAGCTGCACCCCGCCCGTGCACCGACCTCAACGAGCCGCCGGGAATTGGAAGAATTCGGCGCGCCGACCACGAGCATCGCCTCTGCCAGAGGCGCCATGGCTTTGACAGCTTCCTGACGGTTTGTCGTCGCGTAGCAGATGTCTTCCTTGTGGGGGCCGACGATTTGCGGAAACCGGTGCTGCAAAGCAACAACCACGTCTGCGGTGTCGTCCACCGAGAGGGTCGTCTGCGTGACATAGGCCAGCCGTGTGGGATCGCGCACCTCTAGGCGCGCAACATCTGCCACGTCCTCGACCAGAAGCACCTCCCCCTCTGGCAATTGCCCCATCGTCCCGATCGTTTCGGGATGCCCGGCATGTCCGATCATTACGATCTGGAGGCCATTGTCCGCATGCCGTGCCGCCTCGATGTGCACCTTGCTGACCAGCGGGCACGTGGCGTCCACATAGATCATCTCGCGGTGCGTCGCCTCGGCGGGCACCGACTTTGGGACACCGTGGGCGGAGAAGATCACCGGCCGGTCGCTCGGGCATTCGCTGAGTTCTTCCACAAAGACAGCGCCTTGCGCCCGCAGGGCGTCGACCACGAACTTGTTGTGCACGATCTCGTGGCGGACGTAGACAGGAGCGCCCCATTTCTCCAACGCCATCTCAACAATCTTGATCGCGCGATCCACGCCCGCGCAGAAGCCGCGCGGTGCGGCCAGGTAAATTGTCAGTTTGGGCAAGGTCATGGCAATCTCCGTCGGGGGCAGACTACTGTTCGTCGTCGCGGGCGTCCAGCGCGAGCAAAGTGTCTGTGAACGGATGCTGTTTTGTGCCTTCGTGGGTCGCGCGTTTCTCGGCTCCTCTCGTGACACGTGGCCCGACGGGTTCAGGCACCTTACGCCCTCTAGAGAGGCTCCCGCTGCGAGAGAGGCGCTGCTTCTTCCGGATCGAAAGCGTTTCACCGTCCATGGGCTGCTTGACCCGGCGCCCGTTTGGCATGGCCTTGCGAGCGAAGGATACAGCCTCGGAGCACGGCTGTACCGGGATCTCTCTCAGAGCGGGAGACGGACTGCCGAAAAGGGTTAGGTCGCGCTTTCCTCGGCGATGTGGCGCTCGATTTCGGTGCGTTCCCGATCGTCACGCGGCTCGCGCGGAGGGCGTCCGATGACCTCGCGTAACTCGTCGAGCTCGATGAAGTTGTCCGCCTGCCGACGCAAATCATCTGCGATCATGGGGGGCTGGCTGCGAATCGTGGAGCAGACCGAAACCCGCACGCCCTGCCGCTGAAGGCTCTCCACTAGGGGCCGAAAATCCCCGTCGCCAGAGAAGAGCACGATGTGTTCGACGCGCGGTGCCAGCTCCATCGCATCGACCGCGAGCTCAATGTCCATGTTGCCCTTGACCTTACGGCGCCCCTGGCTGTCGGTGAACTCCTTGGCGGGTTTGGTCACCATCGCATAGCCGTTGTAATGCAGCCAATCCACGAGGGGCCGGATCGGAGAATATTCATCGTTTTCAAGTAGCGCGGTGTAGTAGAACGCGCGCAGCAGCTTCCCGCGCCGCATGAATTCTGCGCGCAGGAGCTTATAGTCGATATCAAACCCGAGCGCCTTCGCAGCGGCATACAGATTCGATCCGTCAATGAAGAGCGCAAGTCGCTCGTCGCGGTAAAACATGAAACATCCTCTCAAACTACGGAGCCTGTATGCTGCGTAATGACCGTGGGGGCACGTCGCGAGCCGCCCGCGGCTGTGACCGGACTTTCATACTGGAAACCCACGTTGTCACAAGCCGGTTACAAATACCTGACTGAGCACGAGCGCCAATCCGCTGACTTTTTCTTTTTTTGTGCCTTTTTGCACATATCTCGTGCGCAGAGGTAGGAGAAGGCCGAACTCCGATCGAATGACTTAAGGTCACCATACACGGATCGCGGGGCAAGCGCCAACACTGCGGCGCGGACCGGTCTTCTGCTTGCAAAGCAGGGCGCCGCGCGCTACCTAATCACTTCTTTCCGCCGGAGGTTACTATGGCTCGCGTCACCGTCGAAGACTGCGTCGATAAGGTTCCCAATCGTTTTGAGCTTGTGATGCTGGCCGCACACCGTGCGCGCGAGGTCAGCGCGGGCAGTGCGATCACCGTGGACCGTGACAATGACAAGAACCCGGTGGTGGCGCTGCGCGAGATCGCCGAAGAAACGCAGCAAGCCGACGGGTTGCGCGAGCGTATGATCGAAGCGAATCAGACCCAGATCGAGGTCGACGAGCCGGAGGAAGACTCGATGGCCCTCCTGATGGGCGCAGAGTCGCCGGACCGCCCCGCCGATGACGATCTCTCCGAAGAGATGCTCTTGCGTCAGCTCATGGAAGCCCAGGAGCAACGGTAACGCGCGGCGCGGGCGTCGAAATCCGTGGCACCCGATAGCGGCGCCCCGGCGCGAGAGGCGCTTCCGGTAACCTGCGCGGACGACCTGATCTCCTTGATTTCGGTCTATAATCCGCATTCTGATGCAGATCGTATACGCCGGGCCTACGCCTTTGGCCAACAGATGCACGAGGGCCAGACACGGCACTCGGGTGAGCCCTACTTCACCCATCCCGTCGCGGTGGCGGCCATTCTGGCGCAGATGCGTCTGGATGACGATACGATCATTACAGCGCTGCTGCACGACACGGTCGAAGATACGCGGGCGCGCTACAGCGATATCGCCGAGCAGTTTGGCGACGAGATCGCCCGGCTCGTCGATGGCGTTACCAAGCTGACCAACCTGCAGCTCGCTTCCTCGGAGACGAAGCAGGCGGGCAATTTCCGCAAGCTCTTCATGGCGATGTCAGAGGATCTACGGGTGATCCTCGTCAAGCTCGCGGACCGGCTGCACAACATGCGCACGATCCGCCACCAGCGCCCTGAGAAGCAGATCCAGAAGAGTCGCGAGACGATGGATATCTTTGCGCCGCTGGCGGGACGCATGGGTATGCAGTGGATGCGCGATGAGCTGGAAGACCTGTCGTTCCAGGTGCTTAATCCGGATGGTCGCCGCTCCATCATGCGCCGTTTCGTCAGCCTCCAGCGTGAGACTGGCGATGTCGTCGACAAGATTACCTCGGACATCCGCACCGAGCTGCAAAAGGTCGGTATCAATGCGGCGGTGTTTGGCCGAGCCAAGCGGCCCTATTCGATCTGGCGCAAGATGCAGGAGAAGGAGCTGACCTTCTCGCGCCTGTCGGACATTTACGGGTTCCGCGTGATCGTCGAGCAAGAGCTGGAATGCTACGGCGTGCTGGGCGCGATTCACCAACGCTGGAAGGCCGTGCCGGGCCGTTTCAAGGATTACATCAGCCAGCCCAAGTCCAACGGCTACCGCTCGATCCACACCACCGTGTCGGGGCGCGACGGCAAGCGCGTCGAGGTGCAGATCCGCACGCGTGAAATGCACGAGGTCGCCGAAGCTGGCGTGGCGGCGCATTGGTCCTACCGGGACGGTGAGCGCGCGCACAACCCGTTCGCAGTTGACCCGGCGAAGTGGATCTCGCAGCTCAAGGAGCGGTTCGACGAGACAGACACCGAGGAGTTCCTCGAACACGTCAAGCTCGAGATGTACTCCGATCAGGTGTTCTGCTTCACGCCGAAGGGCGATGTGGTGCAGCTGCCGAAGGGCGCTACGCCGCTGGACTATGCCTACGCGATCCACACCCGAATCGGGGACAGCTGCGTGGGCGCAAAGGTCGACGGCATGCGCGTGCCGCTTTGGACACGCCTCAAGAACGGGCAATCGGTAGAGATTGTGACGGCGGAGGGTCAGCGGCCTCAGGCCACATGGCTCGAAATTGTGATCACCGGTCGCGCCAAGGCCGCCGTCCGCCGGTCGTTGCGCGAGGAGGACCGGGAGCGCTACATCAAGCTGGGGCGCGAACTCGCCCGCGTGGCGTTTGAGCATCTGGGGCGCAAAGTGTCCGACAAGGCGCTGGCGACCGCCGCCAAACAGCTTGGCATCGCCGGGCCCGAAGAGCTGCTCGCCCGGCTCGGATCGGCGGAAACCAGCGCGCGCGCTGTGGTCGATGCGCTCTATCCCGACCAGTCCCGCAAGGGCGATGAGGTCGCTCCGGGCCGCGCCGTGCTTGGGCTCGAACCCGATCAGCAACCCCAGCGCGGCCCCTGCTGTCAGCCGCTGCCAGGCGAGCGCATCGTCGGCATTACGTATCGTGGCAAGGGGGTCGTCGTGCACGCGATCGACTGTCCGACGCTGGCCACCCTTGAGGACCAGACCGAGCGCTGGGTCGATCTGCATTGGCATTCCGGCCTCCACCCAGCGGTCTATGCTGTCTCGCTCGGAATCGTGATCACGAACGACGCAGGCGTGCTGGGGCGCATTTGCACCTTGATCGGCGAGCAGAAAGCGAACATCTCCGATCTGGAATTTGTCGACAGGAAGCCGGATTTTTACCGGCTTCGTGTTGATGTTGACCTACGTGATGTCGAGCACCTGCATATGGTGATGACAGCACTGGAAGCAGAGAACGACGTGGCCGAGTGTAAGCGGCTGCGTGGTTCGGCGTCCGACGGCGGCGAGAGCACGCCGGCGATGGCCCCGCCAGGCCATGGGCGCGAGGCAAGAATCGAAGAGGCCGCGGAGCGGTCTTAGCGCACATGGCTCGCATGGCCTGGGCGCGCCACGAAGGGATGAGCGTCTTGGTCTTCAAGCGCCGGGAAAAGCGGAGCTGGGTGCGTGCGTTTGCCGAGTTTCTCTGGCCGCGCGGCGGTTGGGGACGTGCGGCGCAGTACGTCCAGCACCGGCTGCGTCGGCTTCCCGATCGCCCCGAGCGCATTGCGCGCGGGATTTGGGCTGGGGTTTTTGTCTCCTTCACACCGCTCTACGGGCTGCATTTCGTCGTGTCGGCATTGATGGCCAAGCTGATGCGGGGCAATATCGTGGCCGCGCTGCTGGCCACGTTCTTTGGCAATCCGATCACCTTTCCGATCATTGCGGCCTTATCGCTGCGGCTGGGCAACTGGATGCTCGGCGGGGAGTTCGCGGCGACGGGCGAGGGGCGATTGGGCGAGAAATTCGCCAATGCCTTCGCCGAATTGTGGCACAACACCAAGGCGATCTTTACCGCTGACACCGCGCACTGGGACGGTTTGATTGCGTTCTACCGGGATGTCTTCCTGCCATATCTTGTCGGAGGTATGATCCCGGGCATCGTCGTGGCCACGATGTTCTACGTCCTCGCGCTCCCCGTCATCACCGCGTATCAGAATCGACGTCGCGGGCGTTTGCAGGCGCGCCTGAAGAAACTGCGCGCGGCGGCGCCGTCCGTCGCTGCAAAAGCCAAATCCGCCGCGCGGGTCAAGCGCACGCGCCCCGACGGGGTCTAGCCTCGCACGGCGACGACCCGACCGCGTGAGCCCGTCGCAAGGCGTGCAGGAGCATGCGCGTGGGGCCGCCGCGTCGCGACCCAACCTGTCCCCACCTGACGGGGTCGCGATGACTGCGCTCTCTGTTGTTCGCGGTGCATCCGTGTCAGACCAACATCGTGCGGTCACTGTTGATCCCCGCGGCGGACAGGCCGGTTCTTGGCATCTTCCTGATGCTGGGCTTCTGCGTGTTGGCGCCACTCGCGGACGCCATCGTCAAGATCCTGGGCGATGCTGTTCCTTTGGCGATGGTGATTTTTCTGCGGTTCCTGATCCAGGCGGTTTTGTTGATCCCGCTGACGCTCGGTCGCGGGGCGTCGCTTGCCTTGCCGCGTGCGGTTTGGCCGATCATGGTGGTGCGAACTGCGCTGCACCTGTGTGGGATCGCGCTGATGTTTCTGGCGTTGCGCTTCATGCCGCTCGCGGACGCCATCGCAATCGCCTACGTCATGCCCTTCTTCGTCTTGCTCGCCGGGTGGTTCTGGCTGGGCGAACGGGTCGGTCCCCGCCGGCTGATAACCTGTTGCGTCGGCTTCGCGGGGACGCTGCTGATTCTGAAGCCGTCTTTTGCCGCGCTGGGGCCGGTGGCATTGCTGCCGGTCGCCGTGGCGGTGGTCTTCTCGGTGTTCATGCTTCTGACGCGCGTGGTTTCGCGCGCAATCCCTCCGCTGGAGTTGCAAGCCGTCAACGGCTTTCTCGGGGCGGCACTGATGGCCCCGTTCCTTGGACTGGGCCTTGCAATCGACGCGCCGGAACTCGCGCTCGTCTGGCCGGACGGGCGGCAGATGGTGCTCCTGCTTTTGATCGGCGGTCTGGGAACCGTTGCGCATCTCTTTCTGACATGGTCGCTCAGCGTCGCACCCGCATCGACCTTGGCCCCCATTCAGTATCTTGAGATACCGGTCGCCGTGCTCTTGGGCCTCGTGATCTTCCGGGAGTTTCCCGACGGCCTCGCGATTCTGGGGATTGCTGTGGTGATGGCCTGTGGCCTCTACCTCATATGGCGGGAGAATGCGGGCGCCAGCGCGGGGCCTGCCGAAGCGCCGTGAGAGCGTCCCGCAGCACGCGACGCGGAAGAATGATCACCATGCCTGGCGCCTCGAACGACAGCTCCAGGCCCGCCGCACTCGAGGCCATGCGATTGGATGTCCCGTGCAGACCATCGGGCCGCATCGCCAGCCCGTCGATCGGCCAGTGCAACCCGTCTGATGTGCCCGCGACCGGGGCCAGCGGAAACAGCGACACGCGCGTGCCGGGTGCGAGGGGCATCGCAAGGTGCGGCGGCGCGGCAAAGACGACATCCCGCGCGCCGATCAACAGGCAGGGCACGTGCCGAAGCCGGACCAACGCGTTGAGATTGGCCAGTTCGTGATCGATGCGCCGCCCGAGAAACCCGACGCCGATGGCAAATGGGCCACGGACATTAGCGAGCACCTTGTCAAAATCCGTGCTGTCTTGATCGGAGATCAGATGGAAACGATCCGCCGGCAAGCGCGCGCGTACCTCTGGCGGTACGGAATCCATGTCTCCAAAGACAGCCAACGGCAAATGACCGGCCGCCAACGCGTGGGTGGCGCCATAATCCGCGGCGACCAAGTCGGGTGCGAGGCTTAACGCGTCAGAAAGGTCGTCCGTGCCAAGCTCCCCGCCACCCAGAAGGGTGAGTCCGGTAGCGCTCTCTACGAGGGGCGCTGTCATCGGTGCATCGGGCCGGATTGGCTGGTTGACCATACTTCTGACACGAAATGGTACCCTTGTTTTCTTGGTTCCGTTCTCAATCGCGAACCAATCCATGGTAAATCGGAGGTGCTGAGTATGAAAAGAGCGAGCGGACCGATGGTTGGATCCAACAAAGTGCTTACTGTGTCCTACGGCACCTTTGCATGTACGCTGGAAGGGTTTGATGACTCCTTCGGCACCATGAAGGCAATTGCGGAGTACTTCCGGGATCTGGCCGCAGACGACCGCTACTTCGGCGCGGAGCCACCTACCCCCGATGCCGAAATGCTGCAGCGCATTGCCGAGCGTGAGATACGCCGTCGCGTGGAGGCGAGCGTCAGCGATGCTGGCATCACGCTGCGTGCCGACACCGCCGCTGATGGTGCTCCGGTGTCACTTCCGGTCCCGGCCCCCGCCACCGATGTGGTCATCGCGCCGGAGACGGAAGCGCCTGAGACCGAGGCGCATGTCGACGGCGCGGCGCGCGCGTCCGAGGCCCCTCTTGCGCAGGATGTTGACCAGCCGGAGCGGAGTCCGGCCGATCACTCCATGGCAGTGTCGCCCTTGGCCGATGGTCCCTTCGGAGCGGAGACCGACGGGGCCGAGGTGCCGGACATCGCGGCGGCAGACCCGTCGCCGCGCGCCGAAGAGGTAGCCACGGGTGTCGCATCCCGCGACGTGCCTCCTGCGGATGTTGCCGAAGCGCCGCACGTCAATACCGGTGATCATACTGCGCTCGACGGGCCGTTTGGCTCGGAGAGCGAAACCGCATCACTGCAGCAAGCGATGCCCGATGCGCCAGAGATCGCGCCAGGCTTCGGGCCCGTCGACACGATGGGGACCGGCGCTGTCGCGTCTCCGGATGCAATTTCGGACGCGCCAGAGGCGTCGGCTGACGAGGTGTCACCGGTTGCCGACACAGAGCCCCTGGACGCCGCGGAGATTGATGCGGCTGCCGCTGAGGAAGAGCCGCCCGCAATGACCGAGCCCTCCGACAGCGTGCCCGTTGCGACGACTGACCTTGTCGTGGCGGAGGAAGAGGTGTTTACCGCCTCCTTCGATCCGGATGCGTCCGAAGACGTATTGGATGCGATTGCGGCGACCGATGAGGCGGCTGTCACGGTCGGAACGGAAAGCAGTGCAGACGACGCGCTTGACGCCGCGGCTGAGACAGGGGTCGCTTTCGAAGCCGAAGCCGAAGCCGAAGCCGAAGCCGAAGCCGAAGCCGAAGCCGAAGCCGAAGCCGAAGCCGAAGCCGAAGCCGAAGCCGAAGCCGAAGCCGAAGCCGAAGCCGAAGCCG